>DASXVK010000099.1:0-3518 GCA_036504295.1 Polyangia bacterium | reverse complement strand
GCCTTTGCCGACGAGCAGGGGCGCGTGCTCGCCAGCTTCTGCGGCCGCAAGGTGCGCGCGAATCCGCCCGAGACCGGCGAGAGCGCGCTCATCGAGCTCCTCCATGACCAGGAGCTCGACACGCTCGGCCGCACGCTCGTGCGCCGGCTGCCGCTGCCCGGACCCTGCAAGATCGACGTCAAGCGGGACCCGCGGGACGGCCGCCTCGTCGTGATGGAGATCAACGCCAGGTTCACGCTCTGGAACTACCTCGGCGCCGTCAACGGCGTGAACCTCCCCGGGGTCGCCTACGACTACCTCGTCGACGGTCGCGAGCCGGGCCCGCTGCGGTACACGACGCAGTACCGGTGGCTCGATCCGTACAACGACTACCAGGCGTGCCGCGAGCTGTGGGGCGAGTACGGCGTCAGGACGTGGCTGCGCCAGATCCTCACCGGCGACACGGTCCAGGATATCTTCTCCTGGTCGGACCCCCAGCCGTTCATGCGACTGCTGCGGCACCGCCTGCTCCTGCGCGTGCGGCGGTGGCGCGGGAGCGCTGCAGGACCCGCCGGGGTCCGGCCCCGTCACTGCGAGGTGAAGCTCCACTGCGCCGTGCCGCTGGAGGCCGGGCTCATGCAATCCATCGTGTAGGTGCCCTCGGGCTTGGTCGCGTCGAGGACCGGCACCTTCACCTCAGCCGGGCAGCCCATGCCGCCGCTCTTCGTGGCGAAGTTCACGATCACCGGGACGATGTTGCCGCCGCCGCAGTCGTAGTCCCACTCCTCGATGAACGACCACGTGACCGCCGGCGGGTCGTTGTAGACCACGAAGTTCGACTGATTGAGGATGGGCTTGATGCGGTTCCCGTCGTCCGGGAGGGTGCACACCTGGCCGCCCCAGTTGAAGACCGTCGTCTTCATCTCGGCGGTCCCGCTCATCGTGTACCAGATGCCGTCGGCGCCCGAGGTCTCGACCGCGAGCGTGGCCGTCCCCTCGACGTCGAACGAGCCGCCGAGGGTGCTCCAGCCGATGCTGAACGTGCCGGTCAGCGGCTTCTCCTTCGTGATCGTGAGATCGATCGACACCGTCTTGCCGTGGCTCTGCACCTCCAGCGTGTTCGTGATCGAGGTCTTGCCCTGCAGGTCGGACGGCGCCGTGAACGTGATGGAGCGGTCGACGTAGTGCGTGAAGCCGCCGGTGCCGCCGGGCTCCCAGTGGTCGACGGAGTCGTCGGTGTTGACCCCGGGGCCCGTGATCTCGCCCTTCGGGCCGGTGCTGATGATCTTCACCACGGACTCGTTGCCCGGGGTGTTGTTGCTGATCACGATCGTGAGCTGCTCGCCGACGCTCACGGTGGTGCCCCCCGGCGCCTTCACGGAGAGCGCCTCGAGGTCGAGGGTCTGGCAGTTGCGGCCCCGGTGGTTGGCCCAGCAGTTGGGGGCGTTCGCGTCCGTCGGGTGGTAGGCGCCCTCGTTCAGGCACGAGGCGTCCGTGCCGCCGCCGACGCCGAAGGACCAGTTGTAGCAGGTGCTGCCGGTCCAGTTCAGGACGGCGTTCGAGAAGCACGCCGCGCTCGCGCCGCCGCGGGCGTAGGGGTAGCCGTCGCCGAGGCCGTTGTAGTCGAGGCAGCAGGGCGACGCGTTCGTGGTGCAGCCGGTGATGTCGCGCAGCGCGCAGCCGGGGACCGGATCGGGCCGCGGGACCGGGAGGTGCGCGCCGTGCGCGCCCGCGCCGGCCGGGTCGCAGTCCATGCCCTCGGGCATGGCGACCTCCATCTCCAGCGGGATCACCGGGGGCGCCTGGCCCACGTCGGCGAGGCCGCCCACGTCGAAGGAGGCGAACGGCACGGTGTCCCGGTACTGCCGGAACACCTGCGCGGTGCCCGCGCGCGGCGCGGCCGCGTCGAGCTGGAAGACGCCGGTCTCGTTCGCCATGGTGCGGGTCCCGGCGAGCTCGATCCACTCGCCCCGCGCCGGCACGTCGGGGAACATCAGCATCGCGTCCTGGAGCGTCGTGCCGTCCGCCTGCAGCGCGGCCCGGTGCTCGTCCGTGAGCCCGGCGACGAAGTCGGCCGGCAGCGGCATCATCACCCGGTACACGAGCTGACCCGTGCGCGCCGTGCTCGACGGCGTGGGCGAGCCGGAGCCGCCGCCGCAGCTCAGGCCGGCGAGCAGCAGGGACGAGACGAGGCCCGAGACGCCGATGGCGCGCGCGGCGCGCCGGCGGCTGGCCTGAGGGATGGTTCCCCGCGGCAGAGAGTGCATGTCCGAGTTTCGCCAGCCGGCGGGCCCGCTGTCAACACGCCCTCAGCGCTCGCGCTCACCCGTCCAGCACGCGCGCGCCGTCCCGCGTTCGCTCGATGACGGCCACCACGCCCACGATCTCTCCCGCGATGCCCCGGACCGGGCGCGCGCGCACGGTCACGCGCTCGTCGGCGCCCGCCACGCGGAACGCGAGCGTCGACTCCGCGGCGACCGCGTCGACGAGCGCGCGGCGCAGCGGCAGCATGTCCGGGTCCACCGCGTGCTCGCTCAGCGCGGCGCACGCGGCGGCGGCCTCGGCGAGGGTCGTGACCTTGCGCCCGAGGATCGTGGTCGCCGCGTCGTTGCGCAGGAGCACGCGCCCGCCGGCGTCGGCGACGATCACCCCGACGGGCACCAGGGCGCCGAGCGCGATCAGCGCGCCGGTCGCGTCCACGACCTCGGCGACCGCAGCCACCATCTGTGAGTGCTCCTGCATGAGCTGGTCGCCCACCCGCTCGCGATCCTCCAGCCGCGCGCGCTCGACCGTGACGTCGCGGATCGCGAGGACGGCGGTCGGCTCCCGTCCGGCGGGACGCGGGACGGGCCCACCGCCGAAGCTGAGGACCCGCTCCTCGCCGCCCGCGCCACGGCGGATGCGAAGCTCGACGCGCACGAAGGTCTCACCCCGCAGCGCCCGGGCCAGCGGCCAGTCTCGCGGGGGCACGGGCCGCCCCGCGAGATCGTGAACCTCGAAGTCGTCCGCCTGGTGGCGCAAGCTGTGGCGCAGATCACCCGTGCTGGCGCACCCGGTGAGCGAGAGCGCGGCCCGATTGGCCCCGAGGAGACGGCCCGCGCGGTCGGCCACGATGACCCCATCCGGGACGCTCGCCAGCACGGCGGCGAGCTCGTGCTCGGAGAGGCCACCGAGTCCATCGGCGGCTTGCCCGCCGCGGCGACGAAAGCGGGCCCGGGGCGCTGGTCGAGCGTGGTGGAGCATCGTCCGTGACTCCAGTCCGCGGCTCGTCATTCACACCGACGGCGCGCGACCTCTTGGACCTCGTACGGCCCCCCGACCGCGGCGCCAGCGGAAAGCGACTCGCGGCCTCGAAGCCCGCCGTCAGACCTCACCCGCGGGACACCCCGCGCTCACTCGGGCGCCGGGATGGCGGCGAACAGACCGTGTCCGCGTCGCACGAACCGGACCAGCACGGGATGGTCCCGGCTCGCGCGCGCCCTCGCCGCGGCGTCGGCCGGATTGCGCACCCGGCGGCCGTTGACCTCCACGATGACGTC
>DASXVK010000098.1:0-14930 GCA_036504295.1 Polyangia bacterium | reverse complement strand
GGCCCCCCCCGCCCCGCGGCTCCGCCGCGGGGGCCCCACCCTCCAGACGGGTCGCGACGCCCTGCGGAACTCGCGCGGGGGGGACGCATGACCCCGGGCGCCCCGGAGCCAGCTCGGCACTGGGACGCTTCATCTCAACTGCGGCAGGGGAGCGCGGTCGACCGTCGCGGTCGCGGTCGACGGTCGACGGTCGCGGTCGACGGTCGCGGTCGCGGTCGTGGGCGCGGTCGTCCTAGTCTTCGAGAACCGCCCGCAGATCGCGGAGGTCGACCGGTTTGTCGAGGTGGCGCTCGAAGCCGGCCGCGGCCGAGCGCTTGTGGTCCGCCGGCTGGGTGTGGCCGGAGAGGGCGATGAGCCGCACCGCCGGGAGCCGCACCCGCAGGCGGCGCGCCACCTCGCACCCGTCGAGGTCGGGCAGCCCCAGGTCGAGGAGCACGACGTCGGTCGGCTCCGCCTCGGCGGCCTCGAGGGCCGCGGCGCCGGTGTGCGCGAGGCGGGCGCGGTGGCCCCAGAGCACGACCGCGGTGGCCATGGCCTCCGCCAGATCCTCGCTGTCCTCGACGATGAGCACCCGCAGCGGCCCCTCCGTGCGCCCGCGGGGCGCCAGCCCCGGGCGCGCGCACGGGGTTGTGTCCTCGGCGAACAGTGACGGGCTCAGCGTCGGCAGGCGGACCACCAGCTCGGTCCCCTGGCGCGGCCCCTCGCTGAAGGCGGCGACCGTCCCGCCGTGCAGCTCGACGATGGCGCGCACTACCGCGAGGCCCAGCCCGAGCCCGCCCGACGCGAGCTCGGCCGAGCCCTTGGCCTGCGTGAACGGCTCGAAGATGCGCGCGAGCATCTCCGGCGGCACGCCCACGCCGGAGTCCTTCACCCGCACGGTCACCTCGTCCCGCGCGGTCTCCACCGTGAGCGCGATCGCGCCGTTGCGGGGCGTGTACTTCAACGCGTTCAGGAGGAGGTTGCTCAGGACCTGCTGCAGGCGGGCGGGATCGCCGTCCACCACGATGGGCCCCGGCGGGAGCGTGATCTGGAGGCGGTCGGTGCGCTGCCCGACGAAGGTGCGGATGGCATCGAGCGTCTGCTGGACGACGTCGAGAAGGTCGAGCGGCCGCCGGTCCACCGTGATCTGGCCGCGGGCGAGCCGCGAGACATCGAGCAGATCGTCGACCAGGCGCGCGACCTGGGCGGTCTGGCGGGTGACGATGGTGCGGAAGTGCGCCGCGAGGGAGAGCGGGTCGTTCGGCCCGAGGAGCTCCAGGAGCTGGCTCGCGCCGGCGATGGCGGCGAGCGGGTTGCGCAGCTCGTGGCCGAGCATGGCGAGGAAGTCGTTCTTCTGCGTGTCGGCCCGCGCGAGCGCCTCGACCCGGCCGCGCAGCTCCTCCTCGAGCAGGTACAGCCGGGTGACGTCGGTCATCGTCACGACGGCCCCTTGCACGCAGCCTCCTTCGTCCAGGATCGGCGCCGCGCTCGCGGACACCCAGCGCGGGTCCCGGCCCGGCGGGTGCATCTTCAGGATCACGCCGGACAGGGTCTCGCCCTGCAGCGCCCGGTAGCCCGGGAGCTCGGCGACCGCGAGGGGCTGGCCGTCAGCGGTCTCGAGGCGCAGGTGCTGCGTGCGCGCCGCGAAGCTGGCGGGCGCGTTCGCCTCCGTGAAGCCCGCCATCTCGTGGGCGGCCCGGTTCATCCGCCGCACGCTCCCGTCGGGCGCGAAGATGAAGATCCCGTCGCCGATGGCCGCGAGGATGGTCTCCAGCTCGGCCGCCTGCCGGCGCACGCGCTCGAGCAACAGATCGCGCTCCGCCTCCGCGCCCCCCGTCGAGGGCGTCTGCGTCTCCGCCATGAGCGTCCCCTCCGACACTCCATGCCACAACACGAACGAGTACAGCTCATTCGCCCAGGCCCCCCCACAGGGTCGGGCACGCGCGGGGGCTCGCCCGCGCCGAAATTCAAACTAGGCGCGCGGACCGGGCGGGTCAAGTTAAATGCGTAACGGCTCAGACTTCGTCGGGCGGGCGGAGCTTGGTCTCGCGCTGCCGCTCCGGTCGCTTGAGGTCGCGCTGCGAGGGCATCTCCGGGCGGTACACTCCCTGCGGCCCCGCCACCCAGCTCAGGGGGCGGCGCTCGCGGCCGACCTGCTGCTGGAGCAGCACCAGGGCCTCGAGCACCATGTCGGGCCGCGGCGGGCACATCGGGATGTAGACGTCGACCGGCAGGAAGGTGTCGACGCCCTGCACGACGCTGTAGACGTCGAACATGCCGCCCGAGTTGGCGCACGCGCCCATGGAGATCACCCAGCGCGGGGCCATCATCTGCTCGTGCAGGCGCACGATGACAGGCGCGATCTTCGCGAAGACCGTGCCGGCGATCACGATGAGGTCGGCCTCGCGGGGAGTGCCCCGGATCACCTCGGCGCCGAAGCGCGCGGCGTCGTAGACGCTGGTGAGCGCCGCCGAGAACTCGACGAAGCAGCAGGACGTGCCGAAGCCGAAAGGCCAGATCGAGCTCTTGCGGCTCCACGCGATCAGGTCCTGCAGCCGCGACAGGAGGAACCCGTGCTGGGACTGGTACTCCGCCGAGACGCTCGGGCCGCCGGAGGTCGGGCTCATGGCTGAGGCTCCTGAGCCAACCGGGGGTTCCAGTCGAGGCCGCCCTCGCGCCAGACGTACGCGAGGCCGAGAAAGAGCGTGACGATGAAGACGGCGGCGGACAGGTATCCCGCCCAGCCGAGCTCCCGGAACGCGACCGCCCACGCGAAGACGATCACCGCCTCGATGTCGAACAGGATGAAGAAGACGCCGACCAGGTAATACTGCGCGCCGAAGCGCACGCGCGCAGAGGTGAAGGGCACGACCCCCGACTCGTAGGGCAGGTTCCGGTCGGGCGCGCGGTGCCGTTCGCCGAGCAGATAGGACCCGCCCACGAGGGCGGCCACGAGCAGCAGCACCAGCACCGCGTATACGAGGACCGGCCAGAGGGGCTGTGCCCCGGGCATGGGTAGACCTCCGTCGCGAGTTCGATGCCGAGGCGCCCCGCCCGGCCGCGACGCCGCCCGCTGTGCTACATTCCCCGTCGTGCCACCGACGCGCAAGGGCCCGCAGCTCCTCGCCGCCGCGCTCGGCGTGAACCTGTGGGCGACGATGGTCCTGGTGCCCGCGCTGTACCTGCGCGCGTCGGCCCAGAGCGCCGTCCTGCTGTGGCTCGTGTGCGCGCTGGCGCCCCTGCTGCTCATGGCCGGCGTCTGGTGGCGTAGCCGGTGGCTCCTCCTGCTCGCCTTCCCGGGGGCGCTCGTGGCCGCGCCGGCGGTCGAGCCCGCCCTGGCCGGGCCCTCGGTGTACACCGCCGCGACCCTGCTGCCGTGCGCCGCGGCCCTGCTCCTCCACTTCGCGGGCAGCCTCTTCCTCGTCGCGGCCGCCGCGGCGCCGCCCCCGCCGGTGCGCGTGCGCGCGATCGACCCGGCCGCCCCGCCCGCGCGCGCGCGCCGGCAGCTCCGGCTGTACCGGGCCTTCGCGGTGGGCGCGGGGGCGCTCCTGGCGGCGATGCTCGCGGCCGTGCACTACCGCCCGAGCGCGCGCGCCGACCTGGCGCGCAGCTTCGGCGTGAGCCCCGAGGCCGCGATCACGGTCATCGATCTCGCGATCCTGGGCCTCTGGGCCGGCATGTTCCTCGTCTACTTCGTGGCGCCGCTGAGCCTGCACCTCGACGGCGACCGGGTCACGCTGGCCGAGAACGCGGCGGCGCGCTGGCGCCTGCGCGGCCGGCCCGGCGCCCCGCTCTACGTCGCCATGTTCGTGGCGCTCACGCTGCTGGCGACGCTGTGGGCGCTGCGCTACCGTTAGGGGCCAAGGTGCGTCGCTACTTCTTCGAGATCCTGGCCATGGTGCTCATCGGCGGCAGTCTGCTGTTCTTCTACGAGTGCATCGCGTTCCTCACCCGCCGCGACTACATCGGCGCGATCATCCTCATGTTCATCGGCTTCGCCGTGATCCGCGTCGGGGCCGAGATGGCGCGCGTCGCGCTGGTGCAGAAAGAATGAGGCGCGCCGGTCTGCTCGCGGTGCTGCTCGCCGCCGCCCTGCCCGCCTGCGGCGGCCGCCGGGTGGAGCACACGGAGGTCGCGCCGGTGGTCCGCCCCGGCGACGTCGTGGTCGCGACGGTCGACGGGCACCCGATCACCGCCCGGCGCGTCACGGAGCACGCGGCCGCGCTCGGCCGCGACGCCCGCGCCGCCCTCGACGACCTCGTCGCCTTCGAGCTCCTCGCGCAGGAGGCCGCGCGGCGCGCAGCCGGCGCCGCCCCCGAGGTGGCCGAGGTGCGCAAGCGCGAGATGGCGCGGCGCTTCGTGAAGGTGGAGTTCGAGGCCCGTCACCGGCTCGAGGACATCCCGGAGGCGGACCTCCGGCCGCAGTACGAACGCAACCGCCACCTGTTCGATCATCCGCGGATCCTGAGCGTCGTCAGCGCGCTGTTCAGCGCCCGCCGGGGCAAGGCCACCGCGGCCGAGGACGCGAAGGCGCGCGCCCGGGCGCAGGAGCTGACCGTTCGGCTGCGCGCGGAGCAGCCGAAGGACGCCAAGACCGTGCGCCTGATCATGGACACCTTCATCGGCCCCGACGTGCCGATGCGCATCGATGAGCTCCGTACGTACAAGGGGGCGGAGGCCGATCCCGACTGGCTCAAGGCGACGCTGACGCTGCGCGAGCCGGGGCAGATCTCCGACCCGGTGCGCTCGGTGTACGGCTGGCACGTGACCTACCTCGCCGACGTGCTGCCCGAGAAGCACACGCCGACCGCCGAGGCGCTGGCCGTCGTGCGCCGCGAGTTCCACCCGGTGTGGCAGAAGACGGCCTTCGAGCGCTTCCTCGAACAGGCCCTCGCGGGCCACACCGTCGAGACGCACGGCGAGCGGCTGCGCCCGGCGGCCCACGCCGCGATCCCGGCGGCGCCGACCGGCCCTGCCACGGCGCCCGGCGCGACGCCGCCTGCCCCGTGAACCCGGCGCGCGGATGAACGAGACCCCGTTCACGCCCATCCTGCGGCAGACGTTCGAGGCGCTCCCCGACGCCATCGGGGTCGTCTTCGCCGACTGGCAGGGCGAGGCCGTCGACCGCTTCCCCGAGCCGCGCGACGCGGCGTCGACCCCGGGCCGGACGCTGCAGGGCGAGACGGTCGACCTGCGGCTCTTCGGCGCCCACTGGGGGATCATCCTCGCCCAGGTGCAAGCGGCCCTGCGGACGTTCCACTACGGCGACGCCTTCGAGCTGATCCTGCAGCACGACGAGCTCGACGTCCTCATGCACGCGGTGAGCGGCGACTACTACGTGCTGCTGGCGCTGCCGGCCCACGGGCCGCTCGGCCGGGCGCTCCTCGAGCTGCGACGCGCCGCCGCGGCGCTGCGCGCCGAGATGTGATGCCGCGCGTCTTTCTTCAGGGGGGCTCTGCCCTGCCCCAGCGCGATCTCTCGACGGGGCCACAGAAGCCCGCTCGCAAGCGAGCGGGAGCCCGTCGAGCCTCCCCCTCACCGCGCGCTACCCGCGCGAAAGCAGCCGGCCTGTGGCTGCTGTGCGTGCTGTGCCTGTGGGTCGGGCCGGCGCGCGGCCAGCAGAGCGGGCCGGGCGAGGGCGACTACCTGCCCGACAACCCCGAGTGGAACGGGCTGGGCGATCTCTTCGCCCTGGCCCGGGGCCTCGGGATGGAGCCGGAGCTGCGCGCCGAGATCGTGTGGGACGAGCTCGGCGACGACGCCGTCCTCCTCGTCCTCTACCCGCGGGCGCCGCTCGACGAGGCCGCCTTCGTCGGCTACCTGCAGGGCGGCGGGCGGCTGCTCCTCGCCGACGATTTCGGCAGCGCCGACGCGCTCCTCGCCCGCCTCGCGCTGACCCGGCACACCGGCCCGGCGACGGCGGCCCGCTTCTACGAGGACAACCCGGACCTGCCGCTGGCGGTGCCGCTGGGCGAGCACGAGCTCACCAGCGACGTCGGCGCCGTCGTCACGAACCACCCGGCGTGGCTCCGGGGCGATCTCGCCGGCGTCCTCGGCTTCAGCGCCCGCGACATCGTGTGCGCGACGGGCACCGTGGGGGCCGGGACGGTCGTGGTCCTCTCCGATCCCAGCGTGCTCATCAACAACATGCTCGAGCTCGGGGGCAACCTGAGCTTCGCCACGAACCTGCTGCGCTATCTCGGCCGCCCCGGCGTGCGGCTCGTCGTCGTCACCGGTGATTTCGGCTCCCGGGGCGTGCCGCGCGGCGGCGTCGCGGATCTGGGCGGTCCCGGCGGCGGGACCACGAGCGCGCCCGCGCCCGTCCCGGCCGGCCCGGTCGCCGCCTTCCTCACGGACTTCAACCGGTTCCTCGGCACGCTCGCCGACTTCGTGCCGCCCGAGCTCGGGCTGCGGGCGCTCCTCGTGCTCGCCTGCGCCGCCGGCGTGGCGCTCTACCTCAGCCTGGTGCTGGGATCGCGGCGCCGCGCCGACGACTCCTGGGCGCACCCCGGCGGCGTCCCCCCGCGCAGCACCTTCGAGCGCAACCTGCGGCGCTACGGCGACGAGCTCTCGCGCGAGGGCTGCGGCCTGCTCGCCTCGCTGCTGCGGGACGAGGTCGAGCTGCGCATGTGCCGCGAGCTCGACGTCGACCCCGTCTCCGCGCTGGACCCGGCCCGGGCCGTGCCGCGGATGAAGGCGCGCGCCGGCGACGAGGCCGCGCGGCGGCTGCAGCGCGTGCTCAAGCCGCTCGCGCGCATGCCGTCCGCCCAGCGCACCTACGGCGACCTCGTGCCCATCTCCCGCCGGCAGCTCGCGGGCCTGCACCAGCAGGTCGAGGCGCTCTTCGCGCTGCTCGACGCCCGCGCCGCGGTCGAGAGCGGCCGGCCCCCCACCTGAGGCTTTCATCATGGCGACGGAACGAATCCAGCAGAACGTCCTCACCGAGGTGCACGAGCTCAGCGAGCGGTGCGCCGCGGAGGTCGGCAAGGCCTACATCGGCAGCCGCGAGACCGTCGACGTGCTCCTCTGCGCGCTCCTCGCCCGCGGCCACGTGCTGCTCGAGGGCGTGCCCGGGGTCGCGAAGACCACCCTGTGCAAGGCCTTCTCCCGCGCGCTCGGGTGCAACTTCCGCCGCATCCAGTTCACCCCCGACCTGCTGCCGTCGGACATCACCGGCACGTACATCCTCGACATGCGCGACCAGAGCTTCGTGCTGCGCGAGGGCCCGATCTTCGCGCACGTCGTGCTCGGCGACGAGATCAACCGCGCGCCGGCGAAGACCCAGTCCGCGCTCCTCGAGGCCATGCAGGAGCGCCAGGTCACGATCGAGGGGGTGACGCGCCCGCTCGAGGCGCCCTTCATGGTGCTCGCCACCCAGAACCCGATCGAGCACGAGGGCACCTACCCGCTGCCCGAGGCGCAGGTCGACCGCTTCCTCTGCAAGCTCCCGATGCGCTACCCGGCCGCCGAGGACGAGAAGCGCATGCTCATCACCTACAACGGCCCGCTCGCCGAGCCCGCGCCGGTGCTGACGCCCGACGGGGTGCTCCGGCTGCAGGAGGTCGCGGACGCGGTCCACGTCGACGAGGAGATCGTCGACTACGTCCTCGAGCTGGTGCAGTACACGCGGCGCCACCGGCGGGTCTATCTCGGCGCCTCGCCGCGCGCGGCGCTCGGGCTCGTGCACGCGGCCAAGGCGCGGGCGCTGCTGCGCGGCCGCGACTACGTCCTGCCCGACGACGTGAAGGACCTCGCGCCGACGGTCCTCGTGCACCGCATCATCCTCAACCCCGAGGCCGAGCTCGAGGGCGTCGTCCCCGGCAGCGTCGTGGCCGAGGCCCTCGAGCGCGTGGCGTACCGGCGGCGGTAAGCGCGATGCGCTCGGACCGGAAAACAGGGAGACGAGGAGTCGGGGAGGGGGGCTTTGGTTTGGATACGCCATACGCGCGCGAGCGGCGCTCGAGCACGCGGCCGCGCGCTGAGCGCAACCCGACAGAATCCTACTCCCCGCCTCCCCGTCTCCCTGTTCAATTCCTCAGGCGCCAGCCCGCACCTGAAGCCTTGCTATGCGGCCGCACCTGAGCCAGAGCGGCCGGCTGTGCCTCGCGGCCGCCGCGATCCTCGTCACCGCCGGGGGCCTCCGGGCGCTGTGGCCGCTCGTCGTGCTCGGCGCGCTCCTCGCGGGCGCGCTCGGCGTCGCGTACCTGTGGTTCTTCCCGGTAGCCGCGCTCCTGCGCGGGCGCCACCTGGAGATGGCCTGGTGGGTGCCACCGGGCGGCGACGTGCCGGCGGGCGCCCCGGCGAGCGAGGCGGGGCCCGGCGGCGCGCTGCTCGCGGGGCGGTCGTTCCCGCTGCGGGTGCTCCTGCGCAACCGCGCCCCCCGCGCGCTCGGGGACGCGACGCTCACGCCGGTCGCGTCACGGGCGCTCTTCGTCGCGACGCCGCTGACGGTGCGCGTGCCCCGCGGCGCCGAGGTGCAGCTCGTCGCCGACGTCGCCGCGGCCGCGCCCGGCACCTGGTTCCTGCACGGCGCCACGCTGCGGCTGGCCGACCGCTTCGACCTGTTCGCGATCCAGGCCTACTTCCCGAACCCCCTCGGCATCAAGGTGTTCCCGCGGCTCGCCGCGGTGAAGGCGGCGCCGCCCCTCACGCACCGCAGCGCGACCCTGCACGAGCGCGCGGGGCTGCACCGCATCCGCCTGCGCGGCCTCGGCGGCGAGCTGCGCGAGATCCGCGACCACGCCCACGGCGATCCGTTCAAGCAGATCGCCTGGAAGGCCACCGCCCGCACCCGCCGGCTCATGGTCCGCGAGCTCGAGCGCGAGCTGATCGTCACCCACCAGCTCCTGCTCGACGTGTCGCCGACGATGCGCGGCGGCGATCACGGCCGCGCCAAGCTCGACTACGGCGTCGAGCTGTGCGCCGCCCTCGCGCGCGCCGCCGAGGAGTCCGGCGACCGCGCCGGCCTCCTCACCTTCGACACGCGCATCGTGCGCGAGATCCGCGCCGGCGAGGGCCGCGCCCACGCCCGGCGCGTGCTCGACCACCTGATGGAGCTGCGCCAGCTCGTCGACGAGGACCTGACCGATCCGACCGACGGCGAGCTGTGCGGCTACGTCGCGCGCTACCTCCGCCACCAGGAGGGGGTCGACCTGCGCGTCGCGGTCGCGCCGGCGCTCGACGACCCGCGCTGGGCCGACATCGTCACCGGCCCGAGCGGGGAGCTCTACGACCTCGAGGCCCTCGACCGCACGGTCACGGTCTTCCTCCGCGCCGGCCACGACGCGGGCGGCCCGGAGCCGCCCCGGGTCGCCGCCCAGACGCCGGCGATGATGCGGCTGCGCCAGTTCTGCCGCCTGCGCGGCATCGAGCTGCCCTACCGGCGCGGGCCGGGCCGCAAGGAGCGCGGCCTCACCGAGGCCCTGCTCGGCGCCGCACGGCCCCGCGGCTCGCAGATCCTCGTGGTCGTCTCGGACCTCGAGGGCTACGGCGACAACCCCGAGGGCGTGCTGCGCGCGGTGCGCCTCGCGCGCACCCGGCACCGCCTCCTCGTGGTCGCGCCCTTCGCGCCCGCGTTCACCGACGTGCCCGACGCGCCGCACCCGCGCCGCGTGGCCGCGATCCTGACGCAGGCCGAGCGCCGCGCCCTCGAGACCCCGCGGCGCGCCTTCGAACGCCTCGGTGTCCCCGTGATCGCGGTCGGCCGCGACGACTCACCGCAGCTCGTCCTGCGCAAGTGGCAGCAACTCCGCGGCGCCCGCCTGGGCGGCACGGCACGGGTGGGCTGATTGAACAGGGAGACGGGGAGACGGGGAGGGAAACAGGGTTTGATGGTGCCTCTGCGGCGCGCCGGCAGGACGTTCCTGGGCAGGATCCGAAACAGAATCCAACTCCCCGCCTCCCCGACTCCCTGTTGATCCGGATCCCACCGCCGCCCGGACCGGCGCGAGGCGCTACTCGAGGATCGGGCCCGACTGGCAGACGCCGATCTCCATGATGAGGTAGATGAGGATCCGCTCCTGGACCTCGATGCCCGTGTGACCGTCGCCCATCGACCCGACGGTGTGGTAGGTCGTGTAGAGGACGCGGCCGCAGCCGCTCGGGAAGCCGATGGTGAGCGGGTAGATGCTGGACGCGGGCAGCGCCTTCCACGAGGTGCCCTCGTCGCCGACGTGGGGCCCCTCGACGATGACGTCGGCCTTCTGGTACACCGGGCCGTTCTCCGGGTCGTCGCCGACGTACCCTTCGTCGAGGCTCGTGATCATGTCGAAGTTCTCGACCAGCGTGAGCGAGTCGCCGCCCCAGCCCGTCTGCTGCGCCTCGAGCCACTTGTAGAGGTCCGCGTCGACCGCGTGGCCGAGGGAGTCGAAGCCCGGCACGACGTTGGCGGAGCCGTAGCTGCCGTCGTAGCTGTCGAAGTTGACCACTGGGCCGTCGTCGCGGGACTTGTAGACCTGCAGCAGGTAGTCGTACGACCAGTCGGCGACGTAGTACTTGCCGCCCAGCTTGACGTACTCCTTGACGTTCTGCTTGACCGTCGCGTTTTTGACGACCTCCTCGTTCTCGCTCGAGCAGGGCACGAAGATGATGTGGTACTGCTTCATCTTCTCGAGGCTGCTGAGGAGCTCGAGCGCGGTGCCCTTCAGGTACGGCGAGCCGCTGGGCGGGAGCGTGCTGTAGGCGCCGTTGTCGTAGACGTCGAACTGCGTGTTCGCGCCCCACTGCACGTTGGAGCCGTTGAGGTCGGCGAGCCCCATCTTGGCGAAGAGGTCCTCGAGCTTGTCGTAGCTGCCCATGAGCAGCGCGATCCGCGGGATCGTGTCATTGCCGTCGCTGGAGCTGCGGCTCGGCAGCGTCGTGTCCTCGGGCGGCACCTCGAGGGTCGCGTCCTTGCCGACGACGATGGGGCGTACGATCCGGAACTGCCCCTTCTGGATGACCATGATGTAGGCGCCGTCCCAGATCTGGAGGTCGAAGGCGCCGTACTCGTCCGTCTTCACGAAGTGCGCCCCGGACGGCAGCTCGGTGCAGCGCTCGCAGTACACGTTCTGCGGGATCGGCGCCGGCGCGTTGTCCGTGACGTAGACGAGCGCGTTCATGACCGTGATCGGTGGCGTGACGCTGCGGCCGTTCGGCGCGTAGACGATGCCCCTCACGTGCGCGTTCGGCAGCGGGGGCGGCGCCACGTCGGTCTGGGCGCCGGGACCGTCGCCGGTGATGATACCGGCGTCGGTGACTTCGTTAGCGTCAATGGACCCGCAGGCCGCGGCCAACGTGCACAGGAGCGCGAGGCTGTACGCGCGCATTTCGAGGCTCCTTCTCGGGGTCGGGCTCCCCGCTTCGGCCAACCTAACGCGAAGCGGGGCTCGGATACAAGGAGGGGGGCGGGGCTACGGGGCTACTCCAGGATCGGGCCGGCCTGGCAGACGCCGATCTCCATGATGAGGTAGATGAGGATGCGCTCCTGCACCTCGAGACCGGTGTGGCCGGCGCCCATCTCGCCGACCGTGTGATAGGTCGTGTAGAGGACGCGGCCGCAGCCGCTCTGGAAGCCGATGGTGAGCGGGTAGATCTCCGACGGGGGCAGGCTCTTCCAGGACGAGTTGCCGTCGTGGGGCCCCTCGACGATGACGTCGGCCTTGCGGTACTGCGGGCCGTTCTCGGGATCGTCGCCGACGTAGCCCTCCTCGAGGCTCATGATCCAGTCCCAGTTCTCCTTGAGGACGAGGCTGTCGCCGCCCCAGCCCTGCTGCTGGGCGTTGAGCCACTTGAAGAGGTCCTGGTCCACGGCGTGGCCCTGCGAGTCGAAGCTCGACGAGACGGCGTTCGCCGAGCCCAGCGTGTCGCCGTCGCCGCTGCCGGCGAAGTGAACGATGGGGCCGTCGTCGCGCGTGCGGTAGACCTGGCGGAGGTAGTCGTACGACCAGTCGGCGACGTAGTACTTGCCGCCCAGCTTGACGTAGTCCTTCACGTTCTGCTTGACGGTGGCGTTCGATACGATCGAGTCGGCCTCGGACGAGCAGGGCACGAAGATCATGTGGTACTGCTTCATCTTCTCGAGGCTGCTGAGGAGGCTGAGCGCGGTGCCCTTGTTCCGAGCCGAGCCCGCGGGCGGCATCGAGCCACCGTTGCTGTAGACGTCGAACTGCGTGTTGTCGCTCCACTGGACGGTGTCGCCGCTCATGTCGGCGAGGCCGATCTTGGCGAAGAGGCCCTCGAGCTTGTCGTAGCTGCCGCTGAGCAGCGCGATCTTCGGGATCGTGTCGTTCCCGTCGCTGGAGTTGCGGCTCGGCAGCGTGGTGTCCTCGGGCGACACCTCGAGCGTCGCGCCCGCGCCGACGACGATCGGGCGCACCAGGCGGAACTGCCCCTTCTGGATCACGAGGATGTAGGCGCCGTCCCAGATGTTCAGATCGAACATCCCGAACTCGTCGGTCTTGGTGTAGCGCGCGTCGGCCGGCAGCGCGGTGCAGCGCTCGCAGTAGACGCCCGGCGGGATCGGCGCCGGCACGTTGTCCGTGACGTACACGAGCGCGTTCATGATCGTCAGCGGCGGGCTGAAGGCGCGGCCGTTCGGCGCGAAGACGGTGCCGCGCACGTGCGCGTTGGGCGGCGGGGGCGGCGGCGCGGCGTCGGTCTGGGCGGCGGTGCCATCGGTGCGGACCCCGGCATCGGAGCCTTCATTGGGATCGATGGAACCGCAGGCCGCAGCGAGCGCGCAGAAGAGCGCGAGGCCGGTCAGGCGCATGGGACGACTCCTTTTGGCTAGAACCTGACGTGAGGCTATCATCCTTGCGACGCGCTCCACAAGTCGCCTGCGCGCTGCCGGCCTCCCCCGCAGCGACGGTCGGGGCGCCGGTCGAGCGCCGCCGCCCGCGTCGTGTCACCGTCGAGCCGGCCGGCCTGCGAAAACGGTTGACTCGGCAGTTTGATTCGCCTATAGAATTTTTCCTGCCGCCAGCGGAGTGACCGCTGGAATCATGCCGGACGAGCCGGCGGAGGGATCCGATTCATGGCTACTCACATCACCGAGGAATGCATCAACTGCGGCGCCTGCGAGCCTGAGTGCCCGAACGAGGCGATCTCTCAGGGTGACGATATCTACCTGATCGACCCCGCCAAGTGCACCGAGTGCGTCGGCCACTTCGACAAGGAAGCGTGCCAGGCGGTGTGCCCGGTCGAGTGCTGCGTCCCCGACCCGAACCACGCCGAGACCGAGGAGCAGCTCCTCGCCCGCGCCAAGACGATCCACCCCGAGAAGGACTTCGGCGCGAGCTACCCGTCGCACTTCCAGAAGTAGGTCACACCCGCGGCGGCCGCGCGGCCGCGTCTCACCTCCCCGGCTCGCCTGCCTCGAAGGCTTCCCCCGGACCACCGGCGGGGAGGCTCTGTCCGACTACTACACGATCTGGACGTGCGCCCGGCGCCGGGCGCCGTTGCCCGGCCGCTTCGCGCCGGCCTGCGGCCGCGCCTGCGGCGCGAGGCGCCAGCGCGCCCGCGCCTGCACGACGACGTCGCCGCGCTGGTCGCGGACGAAGACCTCGATCTCGTGGTCGGTCGGCCCGCTCACCTCAGGGCAGGTGCAGCTGCACTCACCGACGAGCACGCCGCGCGCCTTCTTCACGTACGAGACGCTCAAGGCCGTGAGGATGCCCCGCACCCCCGCCGGGAGCGCGGCCAGCATCGCGAGCCCGCTCGTCACCTCGGCGAGGTTCGCGAGCGCGATGGCGTGCACCGACTCGAGGTGGTTGCGCACCCCCCACCGCTCCCGGAGCCGCACGCGCGCGTACCCGGGCCGCAGGTCCAGCACCTCGGGCCGGATGCTGCCGCTGTACGGCGCGAGCAGGCCGAGGATGCGGCCGAACACCCACTTGCCGCCGGGGAGCGGGGCCAGGGTGCGCCAGGTGGTGATCAGGAGCCGGCCAGGTGACGGGAACTGCATGGATGGTCTCCCCTGGCTGTGATGCCGGCCGCAACGTGGGGGTGGACGCGGACGTAACGTGGGCGTTGTCGTTGACCTTGACGTTGACGGCGACGTGGACCTGGACGTGGTCGCCACCGTTGACGCCCCAGCGGCGTCAACGTGATACGACCCCGTTCACGTCCACGTCGCCGTCAAGGTCCACGCCAGGGTCAACGTCTACGTTCTCTCAGGCCACCTCGCGCTCGGCGCGGGACAGCTTCACCGACACCATCTTCGAGACCCCGGGCTCCTGCATCGTCACGCCGTAGAGCATGTCGGCGAGCGACATGGTCCGCTTGTTGTGCGTGATGAAGATGAACTGCGAGTGGTCGGTCATCTGCTTGATCAGCTCGCCGAAGCGGCCGACGTTCGCCTCGTCGAGCGGCGCGTCCACCTCGTCGAGCACGCAGAAGGGGCTCGGCTTGACGAGGAAGATGGCGAAGACGAGGCTGACGGCGGTGAGGGCCTTCTCTCCGCCCGAGAGCAGCTCGATGGAGCCGGGCTTCTTCCCCGGCGGCTGGGCGTAGATCTCGACGCCCGTCTCGAGCAGGTCGTTCTCGTCGGTGAGCGCGAGGCGCGCCTTGCCGCCCTGGAAGAGGCGGGGGAAGACCTCCTGGAACTTGGCGTTGACCGCGTCGAAGGTCTCGCGGAAGCGCACCTTCGAGGCGCGGTTGATCTTGGCGATGGCCTTGGTCACCTGGTCGAGGGCGCTCTCGACGTCCGCCTTCTGCCGCGCCTTGAAGTCGAAGCGGGTGCTGAGCTCCTCGTACTCCTCGATCGCGGTGAGGTTCACCTCGCCCATGCGGTCGATGAGGTCGCGCAGCTCCTTGAGGCGCGCCTCCTCCTTCGGCCCGACCTGCGGCCGCAGGTGGTAGGCGCCCGCCTCCCGGCGCACCTCGAGGCGGTAGCGGTCGAAGATGGTCTCGTCGAGGCGCGCCCGGGCGGCCTCGAGATCGTGCAGCTTCAGCTCGAGCCCCTGCAGCTCCTC
>DASXVK010000097.1:0-2113 GCA_036504295.1 Polyangia bacterium | reverse complement strand
CGGCGACGGCAAGACCGACCTCGCGTGCGGCTACGACTACGGCGGCTCGAACGCGGCGCTCTTCACGTTCGTGTCGACCGGCTCCTCGTTCAGCGCGCAGCAGTGGTGGCTGTCGGGCGCGGGCAACTTCGCGTGGAGCGCGTGCGGCGGCCGCTTCACGACCGGGGACTTCAACGGCGACGGCAAGACCGACCTCGCCTGCGGCTACGACTACGGCAACTCGAACGCGGCGCTCTTCACGTTCCTGTCGCTGGGCTCCTCGTTCAGCGTGCAGCAGTGGTGGCTGTCGGGCGCGGGCAACTTCGCGTGGAGCGCGTGCGGCGGGCGCTTCACGACCGGGGACTTCAACGGCGACGGCAAGACCGACCTCGCGTGCGGCTACGACTACGGCGGCTCGAACGCGGCGGTCTTCGTCTTCCTGTCGCTCGGCACGTCGTTCACCGTGCAGCAGTGGTGGCTGTCGGGCGCGGGCAACTTCGCGTGGAGCGCGTGCGGCGACCGCTTCACGGCCGGCGACTTCAACGGCGACGGCCGGACCGATCTCGTGTGCGGCTACGACTACGGCAGCTCGAACGCGGCGGTCTTCGTCTTCCTGTCGCTGGGCTCGTCGGTGAGCGTGCAGCAGTGGTGGCTGTCGGGGGTCGGCAACTTCGCGTGGAGCGCGTGCGGCGGGCGCTTCGCGGCCGCGGACTTCAACGGCGACGGCAAGACCGATCTCGCCTGCGGCTACGACTACGGCAGCTCGAACGCCGCCATGTTCACCTGGGTGGCCAGCAGCGGCGCCCCGGATCTGCTCGGCACGGTCGCGAACGGCCTCGGCGGCACGACCACGGCGACCTACCGGCCCTCGTCGGCCTGGTCGAACGGCTACCTGCCGGCGGGGATGGTGTTTCAGACCGCGTCCTCCGTCACGATCAGCGACGGCCGCGGGGACCTCCAGTCCACGAACTACACCTATCAGGGCGCGCGCTGGCGCGACGCCACGGCCGCCGACCCGACCCGCGAGTTCCTGGGCTTCCGCAAGGCCACGACCACCATCGGCGCTACCGGGGCGTACAGCGAGACCTACTACTGGCAGCGCGCGGGCACCGTCGCCAAGCCGCAGACCGTCTACAAGCGCAAGGCGGACGGGACGGTGATGAGCTTCGACCAGTTCACCTTCACCGAGAACGCGGCGGCGCCCTACACGTCGCTGGCCACCCAGGCCTGGTCGTACGAGTGCAACGGTCACGGCACCTTCGACGCCAACGGAAACTACACGGGCGGCTGCCGGCGGGTGGTGGCGACCTACGCGTGGGACCAGTACGCGAACCTGACGACCGAGTACCTGTACGGCGACTACGACCTCGGCGGCGACGAGCGGACGGCCGTGCGCAGCTTCGCGGTGAACAGCGCGGCGTACATCGTGGGGCAGCCGGCCTACGAGGAGCTGCGGGCGGGCATCGGGACCGGCGGCGCGCTGCTCACGCGCACGCGCTTCTTCTATGACGGCGCGGCTGCGGAGGGGACGCCGCCGGTCGCGTGCCCGGCGGCGGGCAACATCTGCGGCGGGCTGCTGACGAAGAAGGGGGTGTGGAACGATCAGACCGGCCTCTACGTCGAGCACACGTTCGGCTACGACGCCTTCGGGAACGAGACGTCGGTCACCGACCCGCTCGGGCAGACGAGCGCGAAGGGGTTTGACCCGACCTGCCACGTGCTGACGACCTCGACGACCAACCCGCTGGGGCACGTGGTGCAGAGCGGCTGGGACGAGCTGGGGCGCCTGACGAGCACCACCGATCCCGATAGCAACGTGACCACGCACAGCTACGACGTCTTCGGCCGCGGGCTGCTGACGACCAGGCCCGACGGGGCGCAGGTGAAGGTGGAGCATCTGGCCTACGGCGACCTCGCGAACCAGCGCATCCGGACCAGCACCCTGCTGGCGGGGGGCCAGTGGGTGTGGGACGACAGCTACTTCGACGGCCTGGGGCGGCCGTACCGCACGGTCTCGTCGACCGGGGTGACCGCCGACACGATCTACGGCCCGACCGGCAAGGTGTGGAAGCAGAGTCTGCCGTACCTGGCGGGCGACCCGGTGCGCTACGACGTGCACGGCTACGACGACCTC
>DASXVK010000096.1:0-8022 GCA_036504295.1 Polyangia bacterium | reverse complement strand
CTGCCCGACCGCCGACCCGTCGCCGCCGATCGTGGCGGCGGCGCGTTCCCGCCGGCGGCCGCGCCCGCCCAGCGCTACCTCGTGACCCTCGCGTCACCGCCGCTCGCCGCGCACGGGCGGCCGCGGTCCGGCGCGGGCGCGCTGCCGCGGGACGCGCGGGGCAAGCTGCTGCTCGACTCCGGCCCGGCGCGCGCGCACCTCGCCCGCCTCGACGCCGAGCGCGCGACCACCCGCGCCGCGCTCGCCGCGGCGCTCCCGGGGGTGCGCGTCGAGCGCGAGTACCGCCTGCTGGCCCACGGTCTGGTCGTCCGCGCGACCGCTGCCGAGGCCGCGGCGCTCGCGGCCCTGCCGGGAGTGCGGCGTGTCGCGCGCGCCGATCTGCGGCGGTACCGGCCGACCCTCGACGCCAGCATCCCGCTCATCCGGGCGCCCGATCTGTGGGGCGTGTGGCCGCGCGGCGCCGACCAGGCCGGCCGCGGGATCAAGGTGGCCGTCGTCGACACCGGCATCGACATCCACAACCCGTTCTTCGCGCCCGACGGCTTCAGCTACCCCTCCGGCTTCCCCCGGGGCGCGGCGTCGTTCACCACCGCCAAGGTCATTGCCGCCCGCGCCTACTTCCGCCCCGACGACCCCGTCGACGCCGACGAGGACGAGGCCAACCCCATCGACCACCTCGGCCACGGGTCGCACGTGGCCGGCGTCATCGCCGGCAACTACGGCACCGTCTTCGATCTGCACGGCACGCCGGTGACGGTGAGCGGGGTCGCGCCCCAGGCGCAGCTCATGGACTACAAGGTGTTCTACCGGGCCGTGAGCGGTGCGGAGGAGGCCTCCGACCCCGAGCTCATGGCGGCGTTCGAGGACGCCGTGGCCGACGGGGCCGACGTCATCTCGAACTCGTGGGGCGGCCCGGTCATCGGCGCCACCGAGGTCGACCCCGACGGCCCCTTCGCGCTCGCCATCGAGGCCGGCGCGGTCGTCGTCTTCGCCGCCGGCAACGACGGCCCCGGCGAGAGCACCGTCGGGTGGCCCGGCGCGGGGGAGCGCTTCATCACCGTCGCGGCGACGACGACCGGCCGCCACTTCAACCGCCGCCTCGAGGTGACCGGCCCGGCCCCGGTCGCCGCCGGGCTCCAGCGCATCGCCGTCGTGCGCGGCGGCATGGCGCCCGACTACGCCGCGAGCGTCGTCGCGCCGCTGCGCTCGAGCACCGTCGCCGACGGCGGCCAGAACCCGCTCGGCTGCGAGGTCTTCACCCAGACGGCGTTCCAGGGCGCGATCGCGCTCGTCAAGCGCGGCACCTGCCCGTTCAGCGTCAAGATCGGCAACGCCGCGGCCGCGGGCGCGCTGGCCGTGGTGGTCTTCAACGACGAGGGCGGCGACCCCTTCCCGATGTCCGGCGACGAGGTCACCGTGCCCGCGGTCATGATCAGCCAGGCCGACGGCGAGGCGCTCGCCGCCTTCGCCGCCGCCCACCCCGAGGACGCGGCCGCGATCCTGCACGCCGACCCGACCGCGAGCGTCATCCCCGGCGAGGTGGACGTCGTCGCCGGCTTCAGCGCCGTGGGTCCGACCGCGACGCCGACGCTCAAGCCCGACGTGGCCGCGCCCGGCTACCTCATCTTCTCGGCCAGCGCCGGCCCCGTCGGCGCCGGCGCGCCGCCGTGGGCGCTGCTCGCGGGCACCTCGATGGCGACCCCGCACGTCGCCGGCGCGGCGGCCCTGCTGCTGCAGCACAACCCCACCTGGACCCACGACGACGTGAAGGCCGCGCTCGTCGCCACCGGGAAGCTCGACCTCGGCTCGTCGGCGGGCGGCCCCGCGCGCCCCGTCGAGATCGGCGGCGGGCGGATCCAGCTCGACCGCCTCGCGCACGTCGCGCTGGCGTTCGATCCGCCGGTGCTCAACCTCGGCGTGGCCCAGCCGGGCGAGACCGTCGCGCGGCCCGTGACGGTGCGGCGCCTCGACCCCGCGGCCGGCGCGGTCACGCTGGCCTTCCGGCCCGCGACCGGCGCGCCTCCGCTCGCGCCGGCCGACGGCACGGCGATCGACTTCGCCGACGAGCGCGCCGCGGTGGAGCTGCGCCTCGACACCGGCGCGGCCGGCGACGCCACGGGCTGGCTCGTCGCGACCACCGCGGCGGGCGAGGAGTACCACGCGCCGTATCTCCTGCGCGTGCTCCCGCCGCGCGACCGGGACCTGCTCCTCGTCGACATGAGCTTCGCCGAATCGACCGGGGTCGCCTCGCCGGCCGCGACCTACGCCGCCCTGGCCGCGGCCGCAGGCCTCGCCTGCGACCAGGCGGTCCCGCCCGACTCGGTGCCGGTGCCGCCGCTCGAGGAGCTGCTGCGCTACCGCGCCGTGCTCGTCTTCACCGGCGAGGACCAGCAGTACCACCTGTGGCCCGACGGCGTGCGCGCGCTGAACCGCATCGCCGAGTACCTGCGGGCCGGCGGCCGCGTCATCGTCGCCGGCCAGGGGCCGCTGCGCGGGTCGAACGTGACCGCCACGCTCGGGCTGCTCGGGGCGCAGACCCAGCCCGACCAGCCGCTGCGCGACCCGGCCACGGGCGGCCTGCTCGCCGCGGGCGACTACTCCGTCGCGCCGATCGGCACGCCGGTGCTCGCGACCGGCGCCCTGCACCTCGATCCCGCGGGCGCGGCCGACCTGCGCCTCGTCGGCGTGGCGGCCAGCGTGACGTCGGCCGCCGGCGCCTACAGCCAGCCCGTCTTCGAGCTCCAGGTCGGGATCACCGGCGGTCCCCCCGGCGCCGTCGCGTTCGACCCGTACCCGTTCTACGGCCTCGACGCCGCGGCCGAGCAGCTGCGGCACCGCGCCATCCTCCTCGAGTTCGGCCTCGAGGCGCTGCGCGACCCGGAGCCCGGCGTGGCCGCGCCGGGCTCGCCGCTCGAGGTGCTCGAGCGCGCCTTCGCCTGGGTGAGCGAGGAGGTCGCGCTCGACGTGACCCCGACGGTCGCCGGCACCACCCTGACGCTGGCCGCCGCGGCGAGCTCCGCCGCGGGCCGCGTCACCCGCTACACGTACCGGTTCGGCGACGACAGCCCCGAGCTCGAGACGGCCGACGCGACGGCCGCGCACGCCTACGAGCGCTACGGCGTGGTCGACGTGACCGTCATCGCGCGCAGTGATCTCGACGGCGCCGCGGTGTGGCGCCGCCAGGTCTACGTGGGCCCCGGGCAGGACGCAGGCGCGCCGCGCCCGGCCCGCGACGGCGGCGCGCCTCCGCCCGCGGCGGACGCGCCGTTCCAGGCGGGCTGCGGCGGCTGCCGGGTCGCCGGCTACCCGTCCGCGGCGCCGCTCGCGCTCGCGGTGGTGGCGCTGCTCGGGCTGCGGCGGGTCAGTCGATCACGACGGGGGCGCAGGTAGAGACGCCGGCGCCGACGATGGTGCGGCCGTTCGTCTGGACGGCGACCGACATCGAGCCGTCGGTGCCCTTGACCTTGTAGACCGTCGTGGACGACTCGAGGTCCTTCATGAGGAAGACCCAGAAGTCGCCGCCCCAGAACGCGAAGGCCCAGGCGGTCGGCTGGCCGCGCAGGCCGGGGAGCGCGTAGACCGGGTTCTCGACCGCGGTCTGCTTGTCGATGCGCGCGACCTTCGGCGACGTGGCGTCGGGGTAGAAGCCCCACAGCTCGGCGTTCGCGTTGCCCGTGAGCTCCGGCCAGCCCGAGACCGAGCGGATCGTGTGCACCTGCAGGTCGGGGAAGGTGATGGTCGCCAGGGTGGCGTTCGCCCCGGCGCCCGGGCCCGTGCCGCCCGCCACGTAGAGGGTGTCGAGGGTGCTGCCGACGGTGTTGCTGACGAAGCCCATGCCGAAGAGGTCCAGGCCGGCCTGGGACGCCTGGAAGACCGCCTTGACGCAGGAGAGGTTGTTCTTGATGTCGACGCGGTAGAGGTTGCCCGCGGACGAGAGCACCCAGGCGATGGCGTCGCGGTCGACCGACATCGAGAAGGGGGTCTCGCCGAGGCCCACCGGGCACGCGAGCGTGCCGAGGTCCGTGAAGACGGGCGGGGTCGGGTGCGGGTCGAAGCTCGAGAAGGTGCCGTTCTCGTCGACGACGTAGACCAGCTTCGCCTCGGCCGAGCAGTTGTCCGGCGGCGGCTGGTCGATGCCGCCCTCGCTGCCCCACTGCGGCCCGTCCTGCTGTCCGATGATGCCCCCGCCGTCGGGGATGTCGTTGCCTACCTCGGTGGGACCGCAGCCGCCGGCGGCGACGGCGAGCACGAGCGAGACGGCGAGCGAGCGGAGACTCATGGCCTATCCTCCAGGCGAGCCGGCGCATGCCGGACCGCGTCAGGAGCAAGGTACGCCGGTCAGGCCGCCCCGGTCAACGGGGGGTGCGCCGGTCAGGGGCCTTGTGCCCCACGCGGCGCAGGCGCTAGGCTCGTGGCGGGTGGCGGTGGGCGCGGGGCGCAGAGCAGGGGGCGGGAAGCCACTCGCGAAAGGAACGCCCGATGAAGCCGCTGGCCCTCGTCCTCCTCCCTGCCGCGCTGAGCGCCCTCCTCGCGAGCGGCTGCGACTCGGCCGCCACGACGCCGTTGCCCGCGTGGCCCGCCGCGACCTGCGGCGTGCCGGCGACGACCTGGCTGCCCCGGGCCCAGGTCGGCCATGTGGTCTCGTGGGCCGACGCGCAGCGCACGCTGCTCACCGCCCCGACGATCGACGTCCTCATCGCCGCGGCCGGCGCCAGCGAGCTCTTCGCGCCGGCGGCGCACGGGATCCAGATGTTCACGCTGCGCTACACGACCCAGGACCGCGGCCGGCCCGTCGAGGCCACAGGCCTCGTGGCGGTGCCCTGGGACGACGGCCAGCCGGCGCAGTCGTTCCCCGTCGTCCTCTTCACGCACGGCACCACCGGCTTCATGGGCGCGTGCGCCCCGTCGCACACCCAGGGCGACGGCGACGTCTTCCCGCTCCTGCTCCTCGCCTCGCTCGGCTACGTCGTCGTCGCCCCGGACTACATCGGCCTCGACGCGGGCGCCGATTTCACCCAGCCCCCGGCCGTCCGCCACAACTACCTCGGCGTCGAGCAGACCGCCATCGGCTCGCTCGACATGGTGCGCGCCGCGCGGGAGCTGCTCGGCGGCGGCAAGGTCGAGACGATGGCGCGGCCGACCACGAACGTGATCCTCTGGGGCGGGTCGCAGGGGGGCCACGCGGTCTTCGCGAACGACCTGGTGGCGCCGTACTACGCGCCCGAGCTCACGGTCCGGGCCGCGGTCGCCCTCGTGCCAGCGACCGACCTCGTCGGCCTCGCCGAGTACGCGCTCGGCAGCGTCAACGACGCGACCGGCGCCTTCGCCGCGATGCTCACGACCATGCACTACTGGTACGGCGAGCAGGCCGCGCTCGACACGGTGCTGACGACGACGGCGCCGTGGAGCTTCGCCACCGAGGTCCCGTCGGCCATCTACGGCGGCTGCGACGCGTCGGGCAAGTTCGACGGCGTCACGGCGGTCACCGACGTCTACCAGCCGGACTTCATCGCCGCCGTCACGAGCGGTCAGGCGACCAGCGTGAGCCCCTGGGGCTGCTACCTGGCGGAGAACTCCGTCCCGTGGACCTCGATCCAGAAGGTGCGCACGACCCCGACCCTCTTCGTGACCTCGGGCAACGACACGCTCATCCACACGCCGGTCGAGCGCGCCGACTTCCCGCGCCTGTGCGGGATGGGCTACGCGCTGCAGTACCTCGAGTGCGAGGGCGCCCAGCACCCCGAGGGTGCGGTGTGGTCGCTGCCGGAGCAGGTCGCGTGGGTGAAGGATCGCCTCGCCGGCAAGCCGATCGCGGCGGCGGATCTGTGCGTGCTGAAGCCGGCGGTGCGCTGCTCTGCCCAGCCGCAGCCGTAGCCGGCGGCGGGGCTACTTTCTACCTCGCGTGAGTGCTGGCGGGCTGTGCCTGCCAGCACTCTGCGCGGGAGGTCAAAGGGACCCTCCCAGGGTCCCTTTCTACTCGGAGAAGCGCTCGTAGATCTCGTCGTCGATGTCGGCGTTCACGTAGACGTGCTGAACGTCGTCGTGGTCCTCGAGCACGTTGATCAGCTTGACCATCGCCTCGGCCTCTTTGCCCTCGAGCTTCGTCAGCGTCTCGGGGAGCATCGTGACCTCGGCGTTGGCGGGCTGAAAGCCCTGCTTCTCGAGCGCGTCCTTGACGCCCATGAACGTGGCCGGCTCGGTCAGCACCGTGAGCGACCCGTCCTCGTTGAGGAGGTCCTCGGCGCCGGCCTCGAGCGCGGCCTCGAGGAGCTTCTCCTCGTCGACGGCCGCGGCGTCGAAGACCAGCGTGCCGCGCCGCTTGAAGAGGTAGGTCACCGCGCCCGCGGCGGCGAGCTTCGCGTTGTGCGTGTCGAGCACGCGGCGGATCTCGGAGGCGGTGCGGTTGCGGTTGTCGGTCAGCAGGTCGATGACCACGGCCGTGCCGCCGGGGCCGTAGGCCTCGTACACCAGGCCTTCGAGCGCCACCGCGCCGAGCTCGCCCGAGCCCTTCTTGACGGCCCGCTGGATGGTGTCGTTGGGGACGCCCTCCGACTTGGCCTTGTCCATCGCGCTGCGCAGCGTCGGGTTGTTGGCGGGATCGGCCACGCCGTTCGCGGCGGCCGCGGTGACCGCCTTGAGCATCTTGGACCACCCCTTCGACTTGCGCGCGTCGGAGGCGAGCTTCTTGCCTTTGATCTTGGACCATCGGTTGTGGCCGGACATGGACGACCTCGTGGCTTGCGTTCAGTTTGGCACGTGGGGCACCACGCGCGCGCATAGTAGCAGCCAGCGGGGCCCGGGGCGACCAAAGGTTGCACCCCCCTCTGCGGGGCGACGCTTCCCCTTTGCGGCCGCACATCCTACGATGGCCCCGCGCTCACCGGGTGAGGACATCATGAACGTCGATTTCGCAGCGTACGTCGCACGGCGCCGGCAGGCGGCGCCCGGGGACCGAGGCGAGGGCTACGCCTATGTCGGCGACCTCCGGGTGCGGCGGGCGCTCAAGACCGTCCGCCCGGTGGAGCTGGCGGTGACGCACACCGTCAAGCTGGCCCAGTCGTTCCTCAACAGCGAGCTGCTCGGCGGCGCCGTGAAGGTGGGGCCGCAGCAGTTCACGCGGCTGCACGAGATCGCGGGCCGGTGCGCGGGCCTGCTCGGCATCCCGCGGCCGACGGTGTACGTCGTGCCGCGCATCGACGCCATCAACGCGGCCACCTTCGGCACCGAGGACGACAGCTTCATCATGGTGAACAGCGCCACGATGGACTACCTCACCGACGAGGAGCTGACGTTCATCATCGGCCACGAGTGCGGCCACATCCAGAACAACCACGTCGTCTACCTGACGACGCTGCACCTGCTCACGCAGATGGCGCGCGCGGTGCTCGGCCTCGTCCTCGCGCCGCTCATCTACCCGGCGACGCTCGCGCTGCAGTCGTGGTCGCGGGCGGCCGAGATCACCTGCGACCGCGCCGGCCTGCTCTGCTGCCGCGACCTCAGCGTCGGCATCCGCGCCTTCGTGAAGCTCGCGGTGAGCAACCAGCGCCTCTTCGACGAGATCAACCTCGACGCCTACCTCGACCAGCTCCGCCAGGGCCAGGACGCGGGCCTCGGGCGACTGGGCGAGCTCGGCCGCTCGCACCCCTACCTGCCGAAGCGCGTCGAGCACCTCCGCATCTTCGCCGACAGCGCGCTCTACCGCGCGGCCGTCGGCGGCGAGGGCGGCCTCACGCGGGAGGAGCTCGAGCGGCAGACCGCGGACCTCGTGAAGGTGGTGTAGGGGGCGACCATGGCGATCTCCCGGATCGACGACGTCAAGCAGCAGCTCATCACCACCCTCGGCGCGGTCGCGGACCTGGCGGAGCGGGTGGGCACGCCGTCGGTGGCCCACCGGCTGCGGGCCGACCGGCTGCCCCGGCTGGCCGAGGAGCGCGCGCTCCTCGTCGTCGTGGGCGAGTTCGACCGCGGCAAGACGAGCCTGGTCAACTGCCTCCTCGGGGACGCCCTGCTCCCGGTCGGGCC
>DASXVK010000095.1:0-2727 GCA_036504295.1 Polyangia bacterium | reverse complement strand
ATCTCGCCCACCTGCGAGCCCGACACCAGCACCGCCCGCACCAGGCTCGGGTACACGTGCCGCCAGCGGAGCACCAGCTCGGTGCCGACGGTCTCGCCGCGCCCCAGCCAGTAGTCGCACACGAGGTGGGTCGGCGGCGCCCCGCCGCTCAGGAGCTCCTCCGCGGCGGCCGCCGAGGCCGAGACGTACACCTGGTCGAAGTGGCGCGCGAAGTAGCGCCGGTACGCGCGGCCGACGTCTCCGCGATCCTCGACTATGAGCAAGATCTTCGACATGGACCCCCCCGTGCTGCGCCGCGCGCCCGGGTCAGGCGGCGGGTGGAACCTGCTCTTCCTGCTGCGCACCGGGCGCGTCGAGCCGGCCCGGCATGCTCAGGCGGAAGGTCGCGCCGGGCCCCTCGCGCGGCACCACCTCGATGCGACCGCCCATCATCTCGACGTAGCGGCGCGACAGGTACAGCCCGAGCCCGAGGCCCTCGCCGCCGGGGCTGTTGAAGAGCTGGAACGGGTCGGCCCGGAGCGCCTCGGGCAGCCCGGGCCCGTCATCCTCGACCTCGACGACCACGCTGCTGGCGCTCGCGTCGGAGCCGACGCGCAGGGTGAGGTGCCCGGCGCCGGCCTGGGCCGCGTTGCGGGAGAGGTTGAGTAGCACGAGCTGGAGGTGCTCCGGGTTGCCCTGCACCTGGAACGGCGGGGCGTCGTTCACGACCCGGATCTCCGGCGGCGGTGGGGCCTCGCGCACGAAGTGATCGATCACGTCCTGCACGCGGAACCGGTTCTCGACGACGCGCCCCTTGCGCCGCAGATCGGCGACGACCTTCGCGATGAGCCGGTCCTCCTGCTCCTGGCTCTGGACGGCGTCCTCGAGCGCCGCCCGGCCCTCGTCGTCCAGCGTGGCGCTCTCGAGGAGGTACTGCAGGTTCGCGCGGCAGGCCGCGCGGGTGTTCCGCAGCTCGTGCAGGAAGCTGCCGACGTCCACGAGCGCCGCCGCGAGCGCGACGTCGAGGCTCTGCTCGGCCACCCGGTCCGCGGCGCCGAGCGCGGTGCGCAGGCGCTCGTTGCCGGCGAGGAGGGCACGATGCTGGCCCGTGCGGTAACAGCTCACGAGCGCGATGACGGCCCCGGCCCACATGATCGCGGTCGGGCCGCTGGGCGTGCCCGCGACGACCGCGGCGACCAGCGGCGGCCCGGCGAGCGCGAGCGCGAGGGGGAGCGTCAGCGAGTACACGCGCGCGGGGAACCCCAGCGTGAACAGGGCGTAGGCGACCGCGAAGGCGACCGCGAACCAGCCGGAGGTCAGGACGGCGCCCCAGGCGAACGCGCTGCAGTAGCACGCCGTGTCCAGCAGCATGCCCGCGGTGCCGATCCGCCCGGTCGCGTGGTTCCGCCAGGCCAGGTACGTCCACAGCGCGCCGACCGCGAGCAGCGCCACGGGCACGAGCGGCGCGCGGAACCCGGCGCGCGCCGCGAGCCCCGGCACGTAGCCGAGCGCCAGCACGCCGAGGATCACGAGCCCGGGCCCGAGCAGGATGACGCCGGGGCTCGACTGAACGGCGGCCGAGGGCGCGTCGTACGAGGTGCCGAACGCGCGCCACTGCGACTTGATCCAGCTCCCCACTGAGGGACAGGCTAACGCAGACGGCCCCGCCGTATCAAGACCGACCCGTCGCATCCGCCCCCTCATGAAAACGGGGAGGCGCCCCCCCCCGAGGTGGCGCCTCCCCTATATGAGCCACAGGATAGGGCACGTCGCCCCGACGCGGTAAGGGGGACGGACACGCACGACAGCGGGAAAAACCCGCAGGGGGAGGCGCTCCCGTGACGCTCAGTCGCGCGGCGAACCAGGGGGTTCGTCGAGGAGGCCGGCGGAGACCACGTAGCTGACCAGCTCGGCACGGCTGTTCAGCCCGAGCCGGTGCATCAGCCGCGCGCGGTAGCCCTCGACGGTCTTGAAGCTCAGCCCGTTGATCTCGGCGATCTCCTTGCTCGTGTGGCCCTGCGCGACCAGGCGCAGGATCTCCCGCTCGCGGGCGGTCAGCTCGCGGCCGCCGCCAGCGTCGGCGGCGGCCGGCGGCGCGGGGCCGCGGTCGTCCAGACACTCGCTCAGGTACATGCGGCCGCGGCTCACGGCGCGGATCGCCGTGATCAGCTCGGCCGGCGGCGCCGCCTTCGTCACGTACCCCGAGGCGCCGGCCGCGAGCGCGAGCTGCAGGTGGGCGCGGTCGTCGTACATGGTCACCGCGAGCACGCGGGTCTCGGGACACGCGTCGCGCAGCGCGCGCAGCGCGACGAGCCCGCCGCCGCCGGGCATCGCGAGATCGAGCAGCACCACGTCCGGCGTGCAGCTCCGCGCGAGCGTGATCGTGGACGCCACGTCGCCGGCCTCGCCCACGACCTCGAGGTCAGGCTGCTCGCCGAGGAGGCGCCGCAGGCCGGTCCGCAGGAGCGCGTGGTCGTCCGCGATGAGCACCCGTATCTGCGCTGGCGGCACCGTGGCTCCATCCTACGACACCGCGGCGCCGCGAGGCAACGCCGGCGGCGCCGTCGCTTCCTGGCGGCGGCTACGGCTGCGGCGGCGTGAGGGGCGGGGGCGGGCCGACGGGGGGCGGCTCGAGCGGCTGCGGCATCTGCGGCTCGGGCGGGAGCTCCGGCGGGACGGTCTGCTCCGCGCCGCTCTCGCCGGGGCTCTGGAGCGACGGGGCGGGCGTCGTCTCGGGCGCCGGTGCCG
>DASXVK010000094.1:0-2809 GCA_036504295.1 Polyangia bacterium | reverse complement strand
CAGACCTGGATCGCCGACGCGCTGCTGCGCCCCGCAGACACCGCCCCGCTGTGCCTGCTGCTCGTCTTCGGCAGCGTGGTCGGCTACCAGCTCTGGTACCGCTGGCGCGAGGCCGCCGCGTTGCACCGGCTCGACAGCCTGGCCGGCCTGTGCCGGCCCTCGCTGCTGCGGCGGCTCGTGGGCTCGACCGCCTTCTGGCTCGTCGCGCTGTGCGCGACCGGCGCGCTCCTGCCCGCGGCCGCGGCGACCCGCCTCGCAGTCCAGCCGGACGCGCTCGGCGCCGGGCGTGGGCTGTGGACCCTCGTGACCGCCAGCTTCGTGCACGCGTCACTCACCCACGTGCTGATCGTCGGCATCCTGCTGGGCTATCTGGCGAGCGCCCTCGAGCTGCACCTCGGCCGCGCCGGGCTTTTCGCCGTGTTCGTGGGCGGCGGGGCCGCCGGCAGCGTGGCCCACGTCGCGTTCGGCGGCGCGGCGCCCCTCTTCGGGGCGATGTCTGGCGTGGCTGCGATGGGCGGCTGCCTCGTAGCGCTGGCGCCGCGACGTGAAACACGCGTCGCCATCCCCGGCGGCGGCGCCGTGGCGCTGCCCGCGATCATCGGCATCCCGCTGAGCCTCGGGCTCTACGGCCTCATCATCGCCATGGGCGCGTTCGACCTGCCGTGCACGCCGTGGCTGGCCCAGGCGGTCGGCTTCGCCGCGGGCGTCATCGTCGGCCTCCTCGTCCGGGCGCACCGCAGCCTCGCGGCGCTCGCGGTGCGCCCGGTCCGCGCCTGAGCGATGCGCTGCCGGCTTGCCCGCGCCCGTCCCCCGTCTTACGATGGTCTTACCATGGCCGGTAGCAAGACGAAGGCGCGACTGTCGAGCAAGGGCCAGCTCGTGTTGCCGAAGCCGATCCGGGAGCGGGGCGGCTTCGTCCCGGGCTCCGAGTTCGAGATCGAGGAGGTGCCCGGTGGCCTCCTGCTGCGCCTCGTATGCGGCGAGCAGACGGGGTCGCTCGAGCAGTTGCTCGGCTGCACCGGCTATCACGGGCCGGCCAAGACCCTCGCGGACATGGAGGCGGCGACCCGCGAGGGCGCCCGGTCGCACCGATGATCGCGGTCGACACGAACGTCCTCGTCCGCGTCCTCACCAACGACGATCCGACTCAGGCGCGCCGCGCCATGGCGCTGATGCGGTCCGACACGATGTGGGTGTCGCGCACCGTACTCCTCGAGACTGCCTGGGTGCTCCGGCACGCATACGGGCTCGAGGACTCGACCATCGGCAACTCGTTCGCAACGCTGCTCGCGGTCCGGGGTGTGGTCGTCGAGGAGCGCGCCGACGTCGTGCGCGCGCTGGCGTGGCACTCCGCGGGGATGGATTTCGCCGACGCCCTGCACCTGACCGCCAGCGGTGCGACGGAGGCGTTCGCGACGTTCGACCACGCGCTCGCTCGCACCGCGAGACGGTGCGGCGCCACGCCGCGCGTGATCGCGCCCTGACTGGTCGCTCGGGCTGCTACGGAGGGGCGGGCGCCGCGCGCTACTCCAGGTGCGGGATCCTCACCCCGCGCTCCTGCGCGCAGGTGATCGCCTCCGGATACCCCGCGTCCGCGTGGCGCATGACGCCGGTGCCGGGGTCGTTCGTGAGCACGCGCTCGAGGCGGCGGGCCTGGGCGTCAGTGCCGTCGGCGATGACGACGACGCCCGCGTGGATGGCGTAGCCGATGCCCACGCCGCCGCCGTGGTGGACCGAGACCCAGGTCGCGCCCGAGGCGGTGTTGAGGAGGGCGTTGAGGATGGGCCAGTCCGCGATCGCGTCCGAGCCGTCGCGCATGGACTCGGTCTCGCGGTTGGGCGAGGCGACCGAGCCCGCGTCGAGGTGGTCGCGGCCGATGACGATGGGCGCCTTGACCTTGCCCTCGCGGACGAGGCGGTTGAAGCGCAGGCCGACGCGGGCGCGCTCGCCGTAGCCGAGCCAGCAGATGCGGGCCGGCAGGCCCTGGCCCTGCACGCGCTCCTGCGCCATCTCGATCCAGTGACGCAGCGGGCGGTTATCCGGGAGCTCCTCGAGCACCGCTTCATCCGTCGCGCGCAGGTCGGCGGGGTCGCCCGAGAGCACCGCCCAGCGGAACGGACCCTTGCCCTCGCAGAAGAGCGGCCGCACGTAGGCTGGCACGAACCCGGGGAAGCCGAACGCGCCCTCGAGGCCGCCGAGCTTGGCCTGGGCGCGGATGTTGTTGCCGTAGTCGAAGGTGTGGCTGCCCTTGGCCTGCAGGTCGAGCATCGCCTGGACGTGGGCGACCATGGACGCGCGGGCGCGGCGGATGTACTCCTCCGGGTCGCGCTGCCGCAGCTCCGCCGCCGCCGTCATCGTGAGGCCCTGCGGGATGTAGCCGCCGAGGGGGTCGTGGGCCGAGGTCTGGTCGGTGACGAGGTCCGGGACGAAGCCGGCGGCCACGACCGCGGGGAACGCGTCGGCGCAGTTCGCGCAGACGCCGATGGAGCGCGCCTCGCCCTTCGCCGCGCAGGCGCGCGCGCGGCTGATCGCGGTCGGGAGGTCGGGGGCCTGCTCGTCCAGGTAGCGGTGCTCGAGCCGGCGCGTGATGCGCGCCTGGTCGACCTCGACGCAGAGGGCGACGCCGCCGGCCATGACCACGGCCAGGGGCTGGGCGCCGCCCATGCCGCCGAGGCCGCCGGTGAGCACGATGCGGCCCTTGAGGTCGGCGTGGTAGTGGGTGCGGCCGGCCTGGGCGAAGGTCTCGTAGGTCCCCTGCAGGATGCCCTGGGTGCCGATGTAGATCCACGAGCCGGCCGTCATCTGGCCG
>DASXVK010000093.1:0-25934 GCA_036504295.1 Polyangia bacterium | reverse complement strand
CGCGGTGCTGCAGCGGGTCATCCGCGGCGAGGGCGGCGCCGGCGGGCCCGGGGGCCGGGGCGGCGCCGGCGGGGCGGGCGGCGCCGGGGGCCCGGGGCGCTCCCAGTCCACGCGCCTCGACAGCGACGGCAACACCGTCGTCGACGATCCGGGCTGCAGCCCCGGCTCGAGCGGCAGCTCCGGCACGAGCGGCGCCGACGGATGGGCGGGCGCGGCGGGCCGTCCGGGCCGGGTCAGCGTCACGGTCGTCCGCTGATCGGCCGCGGGCGCTTCACGGCATGATCGTGTCCCAGAAGTCGCACGGCGCCGTGCGCACGCCCGCGCCGCTCGCGCTCGGGTCCTCGAGCTGCAGGAAGGGATCGGTCGCCGCCACGTACTCCGGCCAGGCGGGCGCCCCGCCGCCGTTCGGATCGCCCGTCGCCGCGAGCCGGCTCCAGGAGCCGCCGATGACGTCGGCGAGGGCCTGCTCGCCCGCCGTCGGCGTGTAGCCCGCGAGGTGCAGGTGATCGAACACGTAGGTCAGCTCGATGCCGTGCCAGGCCCCGAGCGCCAGCGCCGTCGCGCCCGCGTTCTGGAACGGGTGGGTGAAGTAGTAGCGGTACACGGGCTCGGTCTGCCCGGCGCGCGCCGCGCGGGCGACCTTGCGCGCCGTGCAGATGAACTTCGCGTCGCTCGTGAGGGCGACGAAGGCCCGGCGCGGCACGCCGGCGTAGTCGGCGACCGGGTACTGGGCCAGGATCACGTCGCCCACGGCGGTGTTGCCGCCGACCAGCGCGTAGACCGCCTGCTGGTACTCGGCCACCGTCATCTGCGGCACGTAACGGCTGGTCTCGTCGGCGTTGACGCCCACCACGAGCGGCACGTGGTTGTGCGCCCCCGCCGCGAGCAGCGCGAGGGGGACGCCCGGGATGACCGTGCCGTCGATGTTCGGCTGGTAGCCGCCCTGCTTGCCGGCGACGTCGACGGGCTGAGGCAGCGCCGCGACGACGGCGTCGGCCGCGAGGCCGCGCATGCAGGCGAGGACGTCGGCGGCGTCGGCGCAGCCGGCGGCCGCGATGACCTGCGCCCCGAAGGCCTCCGCGCCGGCCTGGTCCTTCGCCGCGCAGCCGCCGCTCTCCATCAGGGCGGCGCGGAAGAGGCCCGCCGCGAGCGGCGACACCAGCACGGAGCAGGTCTGCACCGCGCCCGCCGACTCGCCGAAGAGGAGCACGCGGCCCGGGTCGCCGCCGAAGGCCGCGGCGTTGCGCTGCACCCACCCGAGCGCGGCGATGGCGTCGCGGACGCCGTAGTTGCCGGAGACGCCCTGCGGGTCGGCGGCGCTCAGCGCCGGGGCGCTCACGAAGCCGAGCGCGCCGAGGCGGTAGTTGATCGTGACGACGACGACCTGCGCCGCGGCGGCGAGGGCCGCGCCGTCGTAGATGTACTCGCCGCTCGCCGCCTGGTCGGCGGCCGAGCCCTGGACGTGGCCGCCGCCGTGGACGAAGAAGAGGACCGGCAGCCCCTCGCCGGCCGTGGCCCCGGCCGGGGTCCAGACGTTGAGTGAGAGGCAGTCCTCCTCGCCGATGACGGCGCCGCTCGCGTCGAGCTGCGGGCACTTCGGGCCGAACGCGCTCGCGTCGCGCACGCCGCTCCAGCACTCCGCGACGGGCGCGGGCGCGGCCCACCGCAGGGAGCCGACGGGCGGCGCGGCGTACGGGAGGCCGAGGTAGGCCCACGCCTCGCCTGCGGCGACGCCCTGCACGGCGCCGCGGTCCGTGACGGTGAGGCCGGGCCCCGGGGCGACGCCCGCGCCGCACGCCGCGGGCGCGTCGCCGCCCGCGTCGGCGCCGCCATCGACGGGCGCGGCGGGCCCGGTGCGATCGCCTCCGCAGGCGGAGAACAGCCCTACGGCGATCAGCGCGACGAGAGGACGAGCCGGACGCATGGCGGTGATCGTACCGCAGTCGCGGCCGCCGCCCTATCCCCATTGTCCGCGCGCGGACCCGACGCAGTAGCCGCCGGCGCGTCTCGTCGCTACGCTGACCTCATGCGGGTCATCACGCTGCCGGCGCTCTCCGACAATTACATCTTCGTGCTGCGCCAGGGGGACGAGGCCGCGGTCGTCGACCCCGGCGAGGCGGGGCCCGTCCTCGCGTACCTCGCCCGCGAGCCGGCCCGGCTCACGGCCATCCTCACCACGCACCACCACGGCGACCACGTCGGCGGCAACCGGGCGCTATGCGAGCGCTTCCCCGGCGTGGTCGTGGTCGGCAGCGCCGAGGATCGCGCCCGCATCCCCGGTCTGACGCGCGGGCTCGGCGACGGCGACGAGGTCGCGGTGGCGGGGATCACCGGGCGGCTGCTCGCGGTGCCGGGCCACACGCGCGGGCACGTGGCCTACTTCTTCCCCGCGGCGGACGGGCGCGGCGGCGACCTCTTCGCGGGCGACACCGTCTTCGGCGGCACCATCGGGAACCTGTTCGAGGGCACGCCCGAGGTGATGTTCCGCTCCATCGAGAAGATCCGGGCCTTGCCGTCCGGCACGCGCCTCTGGTGCGCGCACGAGTACACCCGCCAGTACGTGCGCGAGGCCGCCGCGATCGACCCCCACAACGCCCGCCTGGCCGCGCGGCTGCGGGCGCTCGACGCCGCCCCGCCCGGCGCACCCACGGTCCCGCTGCTGCTGGACGAGGAGTGCGCCACGAACCCGTTCTTCCGCTGGGACGCGCCGGACCTCACGGCCCACCTCGGCACCGCCCCCGGGCTCGCGACGTTCCAGCGGCTGTGCGAGATCACGTGAGCGCGCGGCGCCGCCGCCTACCGTGACGCCGCCAGAAACTCCCGGAACGCGCTGACGACCTGCTTCCCCTGCATGAGGACGAGCTCGTTGTGCCCCGCGCCGCTGAACGCGACCAGGCGCTTCGGGCCGGCCGCCGCCGCGTGGAGCTGCTCGGCCATGGCGTAGGGGATCAGCTCGTCATCGCGGCTGTGGACGATGAGCGTCGGCGTGGTCGTGCGGGCGAGCTTGCCGCGGGTGTCGAAGCGGGTCCGGATGAGCGCGCGCGGCACGAACGGCATCGCCACGCGCGCCATATCGGGGATGCTGGTGAACGTCGACTGCAGGATGAGGGCCCGGCAGGGGTGCCGCACCGCCAGCTCCGCGGCCGGGCCGCCGCCGAGCGACTTGCCGTAGAGCACGAGGCGCGCGGGCGGCACCTGGCGCTCGACGGTGAGCCAGCGGTACGCCGCCTCGGCGTCGCGGTACAGCCCCGCCTCGTTCGGCGCGCCCGCGCTGCGGCCGTACCCGCGGTAGTCGAGCGCGAGCACGTCGGCCGGCAGCGCCGCGAGCTCGACCAGCCAGTCGAGGCGGTCCGCGACGTTGCCGGCGTTGCCGTGGAAGAAGAGGATGGTCGCCTCCGGGGCCGTGCCGCGGACGAACCACGCGTGCAGCCGGACGCCGTCGCTGGCCGTGAGCCACACGTCCTCGATGGGCACGCGGGCGTGCCGGGCCCGCTCCCAGTCGCCCGCGGGGTACTTCGTCGGGAAGAAGATGAACCGGTTCTCGAAGAGCACGATGATCAGCACCAGCAGCGCGGCGCACCCGGCGCCGGCGAGCGCGAGGACGCGAAGGGCCCGCCAGGCCAGGGCACGCGCGGTCATCAGGGGATGGTAACGCGGATGGGGCGGCGAGGCTTCCCGCCGACGCAGCGGCGGCGGGTGACGCCGGCGCGCCGCCAGCGAGTCACTAGCCGCCACAGACCGTGATCACGCCGCGGCGTTCATCGAGCCCCGGGCATGAAAAAAGCCCCAAGGCTCGCGGCCTTGGGGCCGTTTCAGAGGGGGTGGGTAAAGGGACTCGAACCCTCAACACCCGGAGCCACAGTCCGGTGCTCTACCATTGAGCTATACCCACCGTACAGCGCGACTTCTATCGACGCGGCCTCCTGCCGCCGCATCTTCGGCATCAGCAGCGAGGCAGGAGGGACTCGAACCCTCGGCCTAGAGCTTAGAAGGCTCTTGCTCTATCCAGCTGAGCTACTGCCCCATCCGGCGCGTGCACCCTCCAGCTTCGTGTTCTTCCAGGTCGGGGCGAGAGGATTTGAACCTCCGACATCCTGCTCCCAAAGCAGGCGCGCTACCAGGCTGCGCTACGCCCCGGCTCGCCCCAGCCTTCACGTTGACCGGCAGCCCGAGCGCCAAGTTCTTAGTGCTTTTCGCGCCAGACTGCAAGAATAATCAATCGTCGGCGGACCGGCAAGGCGGGCTCAGGGCCCGGCCCCCGGACGATGGACGGCCAGATTCGCGAAGATCGCGATACCAGACGCCCATCGCGCTCGATGTGCTCAGGGATTCGCGAAAATCGCGAATCGTCGAGCACATCGTCGGCGAGGACCCGGCAAGCCGCGGCTCAGCGCGGCGCGGCCCCCGCGTGCGCCGCGAGGCGGGCGCGGAGCTCCGGCAGGATGGCGGCGGTCGCGCGGGCGCGGTGGCTGAGGCGGTTCTTCTCGTCCACGCTCAGCTCGGCGAAGGTGCGGCCGAGGGGCGGGTAGAGGAAGAGGGGGTCGTAGCCGAAGCCGCCACCGCCGCGGGGGGCGTCGAGGATGACGCCCTCGCAGGCGCCCTCGCGGACGATCGCGGCGCCGCCGTCGACGAGCGCCATGGCGCAGCGGAACCGGGCGGTGCGGCGCTCGGCGGGGACGCCCGCGAGCTCCGCGAGCAGGCGCGCGTTGTTCGCGCCGTCGTCGTGGCCGGCGCCGGCGAAGCGCGCGGAGCGCACGCCGGGGGCGCCGCCGAGCGCGTCGACCTCGAGCCCCGAGTCGTCGGCCAGCACCGGCCGGCCGGTCGCGGCCGCGATCACCCGCGCCTTCTTCGCGGCGTTCGCGGCGAAGGTGGCGCCGTCCTCGACGACCTCGGGCAGCTCCGGCAGGTCGGCCAGCGTGAGGAGCGTGACGTCGAGCCCGGCGAGCAGCGGGGCGAGCTCGCGCACCTTGTTGCGGTTGCGCGTGGCGACGACGAGGCGGACGGGCGGAGCGGACATGGGGGCAGTGTGCTGGCCGCGGCCTAACCTGTCAAACTGACGCAACTTCATTTGACGTGAGGGCACCCTCGCGCTAAAAGAGCCCCCGCATGCAGCCAGCCGCCGCGCCCACGGGGGCGCCGCTCGAGGCGACGGAGACGCGCCCGGCGCTCTCTCGTCTCGATCTTCCGGCCACGCTGCTGGTGATCGCGGTCCTCGAGCTCATCCTCCACCGCTGGGGCGCGCGGCTCTTCTTCCCCGGGCTGCTCGCGCACCTCAACCCGGCCGCCCGCGTCCTCCAGGTCGCCGGCCAGTTCGCCTTCTTCGCCACGGGCACCCTCGGCCTCCTGACGCTCCTGTACCTCGCGGGCGCCGTGGCCGTCCGCCGCGACCAGTTCCCGGGGGCGCTGCGAGCGGCCTGGGCCGCGGCGGCGGTATACCTGGCCGGCGCCCTCGGCGCCGCGCTCGTCATGAAGGGCGTCAGCGAGGCGCTCGCGCTGCACGCGCGCGGCGCCCTCGTCGCGCTCTCGGCCGTGGCCCTCGTCGCCGTGCTCGTCGGGCGCGCCGAGGGGCGAGCGAAGGTCGGCGCGCTCTGCCTGGTGCTGCCGCTGTGGCTCGCCTCGTACGCGGCCTTCGCGTCGCGCTTCCCGGGCCTCGCGCCGCAGGCGGACCTGTCGGGCCTGCCGACGCACGCGCTGCGCCTGGGCGAGAGCGCCGTCGTCGCCATCGCCATCATCTCGTTCCTCTGCTTCATGCCGGTCGTGCGGGCGCGGCGGGCGGGCGGCTTCGGGCCGCTCCTGCTCGCGACGGCCATCGCCGCCGGCGCCGCGGTCCTGTCGGCGCGCCGCTTCGACCTGACGGTGCGCGCGAGCGTCTTCGCGGTCGGCATCGACCTCCCCTTCTCCTTCGGCCTGCGCGCCCTCTACCTGGCGGCGCTCTTCTCGCTCGCGCTGACCATCCTGTCGCTCATCGCCGAGCGCGGACCGGCGCGGGCGACGGGGGTCGGGCTGGCGCTGTTCTGCGTCGCCGGCTACATCGGGCAGCACCCGGTCCACCTCGCGCTCGCCGCCATCGGCGTCAGCGTCATCGCGCTCGGGGTGACCCTCGCCGGCGAGGGCGCCGCTACGGCCGAGCCCGGCGCCGGCGCGCCGCCCGCGCCCCCGATCGGCGACGCCGCCTGGCGCACCTTCGTCGGCGGGGTCCGGCACGCGCTCACCGGCCCGAGCGGGCCGCCCGCCGAGGCCGTGATCGTCGAGGGCGACGAAGGCACGATCACGCGCGTGCGCGGCGACCGCGCCGGCCGGCCCGTGACCGTCCGCGCGCTCAGCCGCCGCGGCGTCCTCACCGAGATCGAGCTCACCGTCGGGGTCGCCCCCGAGAGCCCGCCGGCGCTGTCGCTGCACCCCCGCGGCCTCGGCAGCGGCCGTCTCGGCCCGGCCGCGGCCGACGGCATCTCCCGGATCACCGGCGACCCGCGCTTCGACGAGCGGTTCAAGCTGCGCGGCCGTGCCGAGGCCATCGACCTCCTCGACGCCCGGGTGCGCGCCCGCCTCCTCGCGCTCTGGGGTTGGGTCGGGGTGTGGCCGCAGGGCGCCGCGGCGAGCTTCCGCACGGCCGGGCGGGCCGACGCGCTCGACCTGGTCATCCCGGCGGCCGCCGTCGGCCGCGGCGACCCGGCGGCGCTCGAGCCGCTCCTCGCGATCGCCGACCTCCTCGGCGAGTTGGCCGGGCGGGCGCGCTCGGGGTGACCCGCATGCTGCACCTCTTCGACATCGACGGCACCCTGGTCCGCTCCGGGGGCGCGGGCCTGCGGGCGCTCGAGCGCGCCTTCGCGGACCGCTTCGGCCTGGCCGGCGCCACCGACGGCGTCCACCCGGACGGCAAGACCGACCCGCTCATCGTCGGCGAGATGTTCGCGGCGCGGCTCGGCCGCCCGCCGACCGCCGCCGAGACCACGGCGCTGCTCGCCGACTACGAGGTGCACCTCGCGGCCGAGGTCGCGGCCGGATCGGCCTTCCGGGCGCTGCCGGGGGTCCACGACCTGCTCGAGCGGCTCGCCGCCCGCCGCGAGCCCGTGGGCCTCTGCACCGGCAACACCGTCGGCGGCGCCCGGCTCAAGCTCGAGCGCCTCGGGCTGTGGCGCTACTTCGCCTTCGGCGGCTACGGCTCGGACCACGCCGAGCGCAGCGACGTCGTGCGCACCGCGATCGCCCGCGGCGCCGCCCACGTCGGCCGGGCGGTGCTGCCCGCCGAGGTGCTCGTCATCGGCGACACGCCGCGCGACATCGCCGCCGCGCGGGCGGCCGGCGCACGGGCCGCGGCGGTCGCGACCGGGCCGCACCCGCGCGCGGCGCTGGCGACGCACGCGCCGGACCTGCTGTTCGACGATCTCACGCAGATGATCGCGTGGGTCGACGGGCCGCGCCTGATGGCGGGGTAGGCGCCCGCCCCGCCGCCCCGGCGGAGCGCTACGGCTTGGGCGGCTCGGGGAGGTCCGTCGGCTTGTCCGCGGGCGGCTTCTCCGCCGGCTTCTTCTCCGGCGGCTTCTCCGGCGGCTTCTCGACCGCCGGCTTCTCCGGCGGCTTCTCCGGCGGCTTCTCGACCGCCGGCTTCTCCGGCGGCTTCTCCGGCGGCTTCTCCGGCGGCTTCTCGACCACCGGCTTCTCCGGCGGCTTCTCCGGCGGCGGCGTCACCTCGGGCGGCTTCACGGCCTCGATGGGCTTCGGCCGGTCGCCCTCGGGCGGCTTCGGCAGGGCGGCCTCGAGGGTGCGCACGTTGGTCTCGGCCTCGCGCCGGCGGCTGCCGCCGATGTCGACGTAGCGCTTGTACAGCTCGAGCGCCTTCGCCTTGTCGCCGATCTGCTTGTAGGCCTCGGCGAGCCCGATCACGGCCTCGCTGTGGCGCGGGTTCAGGTCGAGCGCGCGGCGGAAGTTGGAGATGGCCGCCTGGAAGCGGTTCGCGTCGAGGTAGCAGTAGGCGACGCCGGTCAACGCGTCGACGCCGGTCGGCCGCTGCTCGATGGCCTTCTCGAAGAGCTTGAGCGCCTGGGCGCTCGCGCCGGAGCGCTGCAGCTTCTCGCCGCGCTGGACGAGCGACTCGTAGGTGCCGCCGACCGGCTCCTTGTCGCCGGGGCCGGGGACGGCGGCCGGCTCGCGCGGGTCCTTGCCGGCGGCGAGCGCCGCCGCATCGACCGCCGGCGCCACCGCGGCGGCCGCGTCGGGGCCCGCCGGAGCGGGGACCGCGGCGGTGCCGCGGTCGAGCTGCTCGAGGAGCCGCCGGGCGCGCAGGTGCTTGTCGTTGACCTTGAGGATCTCCTCGAGCAGCGCGCGGGCCTCGGGCTTGCGGCCCGCGTCGCGCTCGAGCCGGGCGAGCAGGTACTGCGCCCGCAGGAGCCCCTTCTGGGTCTGGGCCTTGTGGCGCTGGATCGCCTGCCCGAGCAGCCGCCGCGCCTCCTCGACCTGACCCTCTCGCAGGCGCAGCGCGCCCTCGACGTAGAGCGCCTCGGCGTCGTCGGGGCGCTTGGCGCGCAGCTTGGCGAGATCGGCCTCGACGTCGGTCGCGGGGGTGCCGCTCACCAGCCGCAGCGCCGCCCACGCGCGCTGCACCTCCGGCACCTCGGTGGCGCCCGGCCGCCGGGCCGCCTCGATGGCGCAGCGGCGCGCCTCGTCGATCATGAGCTGGGCGCGGCGCTTCATGTCCGCGATCTTCGCCGCGTCGCCGCCGACCTCGGCCGCGAGCTTGGCATCGTCGAGCAGGTAGGCCGCGCGGGTCGCGTGCATCTCGGAGAGCGCGGCCAGCGCGAGGGAGCTCTGGTCGTTGGCGGTGTCCGCCTGGTTGAACAGCGCCTTGGCCCGCTCGAAGCTCTCGTCGGTGTCGAGGAGAAAGAGCTCGCGGCCGTTGCGGAAGCTCTCCTCGCCGCGCGGCGGGGCCTTGTTGACCGATGCCTTGATGTCGGTCCAGTAGCGCGCCCCGACGATGCCGCCGCCGAGCGCCACGAGCGCGAGGAGGCCATAGAGCAGGTACTTGCCGTGGGTGCGCTTCGGCACCTCGTCGGCGAGATCGTCGGCGTCGGCCGTGACCGTGCGCCGGCCGTCGCTCTCTTCCCAGGCCGGGCCGGCCACGTCCGCGGCGCCGACGAGCGGCGCCTGCGTGAAGGCCGGTTCGTCGGTGGCCGTGGTGGCGCCGAGCGTGATGGGGCCGCTCGGCGCGTCGAGCGCGGCGGTGCCGCCGACCGCGCCCTCGACGGGCAGCGCCGGCGCGGCCGGGGCCGAAGGGGCGGCGGGCGCGGCGGCGGGGCGCGGCGCCGCCGCGGGCGGCGCGGCCGGGCGCGGCGGCGCGGCGGCGGGCGGGGCGGCGGGCACCTGCGCCGCGGCCGCGGCGGTGGCGGACGAGGTGCGCGGCGCCAGCCCCGCGCCGTAGGGCACCGTGGTGCTCGCCGTCATGGGCACGACGGGGGTGCCCGGCAGGGTGCGCGCGAAGGGCATCGGCACGGTGTCGACGCCGGGGGCGAGCGCGTCGGGCGCGGCGGGGTTCAGCCCGGCCGCGAGCGGGGCGGTGATGGGGGCGCTGCCGCCGCCCGGCACGGCCGCGGCCGCGGCCGCCGCCTTGGCCTGCTCGACGACGTGGAAGAAGGACGCGAGCTCGGCGATGTCGCCCAGCCGCTTCCAGGTGTCGCCGGTGAGCGAGATCTCGTCGTCGCGGGACACCCGGCTCTCGACGATCCACTGCTGCAGCGTCGTGAGCTCGCGGAACCGCCGGACGTCGCCGTCGCGGCCCCGCACCATCCAGACCTTCTCCTTCGAGGGCGACGTGATGACGGCGGTCGGGGTCTCGGCGCGGCGGCGAACTCTGAACAAATTGCCACAGTTAGTGCACTTCACCGTGACGCCGGCCTCGGTCACCTTGGTCTCGTCGAACTCGTACTCCGTCTGGCAGCGTTCACAACGGATGTCCATCGGTCCCTCGGTGACGCGGCCAGCATACTACCATCGGGCCCGGCGTACGTCCACGCACACACGGCGGTAGGACTCGACGGGGCGCCGCCGCCGGCGGCGGCGGTCAGGGCGCCGCGGTCTCGGTCAGGAGGAAGCGCACCGGCACCTGCACGCGCCCCGGCACCCGGGGCAGCGGCCGCGCCCGGAGCACCGCCTCGCGCGCCGCCTGATCCAGCAGCGCGCCGGCGGAGCGGATGACGGCGAGGTCGACGGCCGCGCCGGCGGCGTCGACGCCGAACTCGACGACGACGAGGCCCTCGAGGCCGCGGCGGCGCGCGAGCAGCGGGTAGTGCTTGTGCGCGCCGACCCGCCCGGCGATGACGCGCCGCGGGTCGGCCCCCAGCCCCGTGCCCGTGCCCGTGCCCGTGCCCGTGCCCGCGCCCGCGCCCCTGCCCGTGCCCGCGCCCCTGCCCGTGCCCGTGCCCGGCGCGGTGCCCGTGCCCGTGCCCGCAGCCGTGCCCGCGCCCGTAGCCGCGCCCGTGCCCGGCGTCGCGCCCGCCGCGGCGGGGGCGACCTCCTGTGCCGGCGCCGCCGCGACCGCCGGCGCCGCCGCGACCGCCGGCGCCACGGCCGGCGCGGCCGCGGCCGCCGCGAGGGCGGGAGCGGGGGCCGTGATCGCGGCCCCCGCCGCCGCGCCGCGGCGGGCCTGCACGCGCGGGCGCGGCTCGGCCGCCGGCGCCTCGGCCGGCGCGGGCTCCGGCGCCGCGCCGAGGATCGTGCTCACCTCGATCGGCACCGGCTCGGGCGCAGGCGGCGCGGCCGGCGGCTGCGCCGCACGCAGGGCCAGGATGATCAGCGCGTGGGCCAGCACCGACGCGGCCCCCGCCGCGAGCGTACGGCCGAGCGCCACCCTAGTGCCCGTGGCCGCGGTCGTGGTCGTGGCCCTGCCCCTGCCCCTGGCCCGCCGCCGCGTCAAAGATCTGGCGTAGCCGCGCCTCGTGCTTCGAGCGCTTGAGCAGCCCGTCGCGGACCGCGTCCGCGTCGCTGTCCCGCGCCAGCGCCTTGAGCAGCCCGTACAGCATCAGGCCCGCGCGCTCGTCGCCGGGATCCGCGGCGATCTCGGCCCGCACTTCGCGCTCGGCGCCGGTGAGGTCGCCCTTGGCCGCGAGGATCTGGGCCCGCACCAGGCGCAGCCCGGGCGCGTTCGGGTCGCCGCGCTCGGCCGCCTCGAGCTCGCGCTGGGCGCCGTCATGGTCGCGGCGCATCGACAGGACCGCGGCGAGCGAGACGTGGGCCGGCGCGAAGCCCGCGTGCCGGGCCACGGCCGTGCGCAGCGAGGCCACGGCCTGCTCGGGCTCCTCGGCGGCCAGGTAGCCGGCCGCGAGGTTCGTGTGGCGGGGCGCGTCGTCGCGCGCCGCGGCCGCCTGCCGGAGCTCCGTCACCGCCTCGCGCGCGCCGCCCCCGGCGATGAGGGCCTGGCCCCGCGCCGTCAGCGCGAGCGGCGCGCCCGGCCACAGCGCGACCGCCCAGCCGGCGGCGCGATAGGCGGCGCCGGAGTCGCCGTCGCCGCCGCTGTGCGCCAGCGACGCGAGGATGTAGTAGCCCGCGGCGGCCTGGACGTCGCCGAGCGGCGTGGCCTCGTCGATCGCGCCGTCGCCGAAGGCGTCGACGTAGACCACCGGCCGCGCGCCGACGGCGGGCGCGGCCCCGTAGATCGCGACCCCGTACGCGCCGACCGTGCCGGTGCTGTCGGCGAGGCGGCCGCCCTGGCGGTGCACCTCCGCGAGCAGCGCGTGCAGCCCGGCGGCGCGCGCCGCGGCCAGCGTCAGCGCCGCCGCCTCGTAGCTCTGGACCTCGCCCGCGCTGCCGCCGCTGAGCGCCGACAGCAGCTCGACCGCGCTGCGCGGGGGCTGCTCGGGCAGCCGCTGCCGCCGCCACCGGCTCGCCTTGTCGACGAGCCCGCGCACCGACGCGGCCAGCGCCTGCCCGCGCGCCTCCGGCGGGCCGGCCGGCGTGGTCGCCGCGAGCCGCCGCACGCCCTCGTCCGCGGCGAAGGGCAGCACGATCCGGTCGGCCGGGAGGCCGCGCCGGGCGAGCGCCGCGCGGAGCTGCGCGTCGCTGAGCGCCGGCGTCCGGGGGTCGCCGCCGCCCCCCCATACGAGGCCGACGGCGAGGGCCCCGGCGACGGTCACGGCGATCCCGACCCCCCCGATGAGGAGCCGGCGCCTCGGCGGCGGCAACACGCACGACACCCGCACCGGCGCCTCCTCCGCGGCGCCGAGCGACTCGGGCATCAGCCCGTGCTGCCGCAGGCACTTGGGGCAGCGCACCTTGCTGTCCCCCGGCTCGGCCTCGAACTCCGCCCCGCACCCGGCGCAGGTGTACCGCATGCCCGGTCTTTACCCGCAGCCCCCGCCCCTGTCAACCGCCGCCTCCGACGGGGCGGGCGCGACGCGGGGCGGGCGCGTCCTTGCGGGTCCACCGGCGCGACCGCTATACTCCCGGCGGTGAGCGCGACGGACAAGCGGCAGCACGCCCGGGTGACGATCGACGCCTTCGTCAAGGTCGAGGGCGGGCCGCGGCCCTACGTGTTCCGCACCCGCGACGTGAGCCAGGGCGGGCTCTTCCTCTACACCCGCGTCGGCCACCTCTATCCCTTCAAGGTCGGCAGCGTCCTCGGCATCGAGCTGTACGACTACGACCGCGCCATCACGGCCAAGGCGGTGGTGGTGCGCGTCGTGCGGGATCAGACGCCGGAGGCGGAGCAGTTCCCCCTCGGGTTCGGCGTCCGCTTCGTCGAGATGTCGCCCGCCGACCGGGAGGTGCTGCTCGCGATGATCGAGCGCGCCCGCCGGGGCCAGGACCCCTATTAGGCCAACCGAGACGCGAGGCACCGATGTACAGCCAGACCCTGGCCGAGATGCGCGCCTACCTCGATTCGTACATGCGCCACGCCGGCCCGCTCGAGGCCGCGCTCGCCCGCGGCGAGGAGCTCGCGCCCGATGACCGCGCGCTGCTGTGCGGGCGGCTCATCCGCCTCCTCGCCCGGCTGCACGTCGGCCGCGAGCTGCTGCTCGAGCGCCGCGGCGTCGCCGATCTGCGCTTCGCCGAGGCGCTGCTCGAGCAGGCCAAGGCCGCCATGCGGCGCGCCCTCGCCTACGAGCCGGTGGCCGAGGAGATGGACCACAAGATCGACTTCCGCCTCGAGCAGCTCCGGTATGGCCACGTCTTCCACGAGATGACGGGGCACTACCACGACCTGCTCGGCGCGCGCACCGAGGTCGAGGCGTTCGTCCGCGAGCTGCCCGACCTCACCCAGTCGGTGCTCGCCCGCGACCTGCTCACCACCATCGACGCGGCGCTGAAGGAGAAGACCCCCAAGCTCGAGGAGCTGTGGGTCGGCCCCTTCGGCCGCCTCGACGACTTCGCGGCGCACTACCCGCGGTCGCACTGGTGGTGGTTCAAGCGCTAGCAGGCGGGGAAAGGCAACACGGAGACGCGGAGGCACGGAGGATGATTCTGATCATTCAAGAACTTGCTCCGTGTCACCGTGCCTCCGTGTTGCATTTCCCCGCGGCCGGCTAGGCCTTCCAGAGCCCGACCACCCACAGCGCCAGCCCGGCGACGACCGCGCCCGCCGCGACCGCCGCCGCGCGCGGCCGCACTCTGAGGTCGGGGCCGAGGCCGCGCAGGGCGAAGGCCGCCCCGCCCCCGGCCCACAGGGCGAAGCCGAGGATCGCGAGCGCGGCGAAGCCGGGCGCGGGCGCCTCGGCGCGCGCGAGCGCCGCCGCGTGCCAGGCCCGCCGCGCGGCCTCGTCGCCGGGCCCGGGGTCCGCGCGCGCGAGCAGCACCGCGAGCCGCGCGTCGAGGCGCGCGAGCCGCGCCGGGTCGGCGACGCCGGCCGCGCGGCTGGCGTAGAGCGCGCGGCGCGCCGCCTCGAGCGCCGCCCGGGCGGTCGCGGCGTCGCCCCGGGCCTCGGCCCGGCCGGCGACCGTCTCGAGCCGGTCGAGGGCGCGCGCCTGCGACGCGAGGCCCGGCACCCGCAGCCGGGCGGCCCGCTCGTACGCGTCGATCGCGAGCCGCACGTCGCCGCGGCCGAGCGCCGCGTCGCCGTCGGCCTGCTCGGCGCGGGCGCTCAGGGCGGCGCGCGTCGCCGCGATGCCCCCGAGGATTGCGACGACCGCGCCGGCCAGCGCGGCCGCGCGCAGCCCGCGCCGCGCCGCGGAGGCCGGCCCCGGGTCAGACAAAGTCCCGGCGACGGAAGATGAGCGCCGCGATCACGAGGAGCACGGCGGTGTAGCACAGCCCGTAGGCGGTGGTCGTCCCGACGTAGGCCCAGTCGACGAACGTCGGGCCGTGCACCGACACGGCCGTGCCGCCCACCTCGTGCCCGCTCACATAGAAGAGGTGCAGGTCGGGGAACACCGTCGTCAGCACGCGCAGGATGCCGCGGACGACCACGGTGCCGACCGCCCCGGCGCCGTCGGCCGCGCCGGCGGCGACCCGGCTGTCGAGCGCGCGCAGCTCCGGCTGCAGCCGGCCCACGATGTAGATGCCGAGCGTGAACACGCCGGAGAGGAACGGGCTCGAGAAGGTCGAGAAGAGCACGGCCACGGCCGTGACGACGATGACCTCGACGAAGAGCAGCCACACCGCCTTCGCGAGCGCCAGGTCGGGGCTCCCGCCCTGCAGCGCGACCACGATCACCAGCACGACGGCCATGATCGCGATCTGCACGAAGAGGGTGAGCACCATCCCGGCGAACTTGCCGAGCACGAACTCCCAGCGCCGCACCGGCTTGGCGAGGATGGCGTAGATGGTCTTGCGGTCGAGCTCCTTGTAGACGAGGTTCACGCCGACGAAGACGGCGATGAGCACGCCGAAGAGGCCGATGCCGCCGAGGCCGAGGTCACGCGTGAGGCGCGCCTCCTCGTGCAGCGAGAGCTGCCCGATGGCGAGCGCCGAGAAGATGAGCACGAGCGCGAAGGCGACCAGGCTGTGCAGCACCTTGTTGCGGATCGCCTCGCGGAAGGTGTTGAGGGCGAGCGCGGAGACGCGGCTCATGCGGCACCTCGGGCGGCGGGCTCCGCGGCCGGGGCCGCCGTCTGGCGCATGAAGAGGTCCTCGAGGTTCTCCTTGCGCGGCGTGACCGAGACGACGTGCGCGCCGAGGCTCAGGGCCTGGGCGAGGAACGGGTCGACCTGCTCGCCGTCGAGCTGGGCCACGGTCGTGCCCGCGGCGGGCCGGAGCCGGCGGCACAGCGGCGCGAGCGGCCCGAGGTCGAGCCCCGCCGCCGCCTCGAGCACGACCTCGATCTCGAGCACCCGCGGCGAGAGCAGCGCGTCGAGCGGCCCGACGTCGCGCAGCCGGCCCTTGGCGATGATGCCCACGCGATCGCAGACGAGCTCGACGTCGGGCAAGATGTGCGTCGAGAAGAACACCGTCTTGCCCTCGGCCTTGAGCGCCACGATCAGGTCGCGGATCTCCTTGCGGCCGATGGGGTCGAGGCCGGTCATCGGCTCGTCGAGCACGACGAGCTTGGGGTCGTTGATGAGCGCCTGAGCGATGCCGATGCGCTGCAGCATGCCCTTCGAGTACTTGCGCAGCGGGCGCGCGGCGGCGTCGGCGAGGCCGACCCGCTCGAGGAGCCGCCCGGCCCGCGCGCGCCGCTCGGCCGCGCCCAGGCCGCTGAGCCGGCCGGCCAGGTCGAGGAGCTCGGCGCCGGAGAGGTAGTCGTAGAAGTAGGGGTTCTCGGGCAGGAACCCGAGCCGCGCCTGGGCCTCGGGGTGCGGCACCTTGCGGCCGAAGACCTCGACCCGGCCCGCCGTCGGGTAGCACAGGCCCATCAGGATCTTGATCGTGGTGGTCTTGCCGGCCCCGTTCGGCCCGAGGAAGCCGAAGATCTCGCCCTCGTGCACCTCGAGGCTCAGCTCCTCGACGGCGCGTACCTTCCGCCGCCAGAAGCCGAAGGCGAAGGTCTTCTGCAGGCCCTCGATCAGGATGACTCGCTCGCTCATGCGTGCTGCGGTCCTTGTGTCAGCCGTTGAGCTTCCGGCGGTACCAGTGGATGGTCCGCAGGAGGCCCTCTTCCAGGTCCACGCGCGCGGCGAACCCGAGCATCTCCTTGGCCTTCTCGATGTTCGGGATGCGCAGCTCGACGTCGGCCTGCGGCCAGCGCACGAACTCGATCGGCGAGCTCGAGGACGAGAGCCGCACGATCTCGCGCGCCAGGTTGTAGATGGTCAGGGTCGACCGCGGGTTGCCGATGTTGAAGGCGTGGCCGACCGCCTCGTCGCGGGTGAGGCACAGGAGCAGCCCCTCGACGATGTCGTCGACGTAGCACCAGGCGCGGATCTGGGACCCGTCGTTGTGGATCTCGAGCGGCTCGCCCTTGAGCGCCCGCACGATGAAGTGGTGCACGGCACCCATGCCGACCTGGCGCGGGCCGTACACGTTGAACGGCCGGATCGACACCGCCGGCAGCCCGAGCTGCTTGTGGTAGTTCATGGCCAGGTGCTCGGTCGCGAGCTTGGCCACGGCGTAGGTCCAGCGCGCCTCGCCCACGGCGCCGAGGGTGGTGGCGTCCCACTCCGTCACGTTGTAGGCGTAGCGGCCGAACACCTCGCTCGTCGAGAAGTCGACGAAGCGCTGGAGCTCGAGCTCGGCGGCGGCCTCGAGGAGGTTCATCGTCCCCTTGAGGCACACCTGCATCGTGAGCACCGGATTCGCGAGGACGGTGTCGACCCCGGCGATCGAGGCGAGGTGGATGACCGCGTCGCAGCCGGCCATGGCGGTGCGCACCGCCGCCGGGTCGAGCACGTCGCCGACGGTCAGGGTGACGTGCGGGTGGCGGTCGAGCCCGGCCTCGGCGAGCGCGTTGCGCCGCAGGTTGTCCAGGACCACCACCTCGTTGTGCGGCGCCAGGCGCTCGACGAGATGGGAGCCGATGAAGCCGGCCCCGCCGGTGATCAGGATGCGGCGTCCCTCGAGTGTGCTCACGCGCGTAGCATTATCGCACCCGACGCTTGAGACGCAAGCTGGAGGATCTTCAGAAGGAATTTGAACAGGGAGGCGAGGAGACGGGGAGGATTTCAGGGTTGCGCTGTGCGATCACGAAGGGGCAGTGGGCCGGCGCGCTCGGCACGACCCATCCAAATCATTCTCCCCGTCTCCCCGCCTCCCTGTGATCCTGATCCCACCCTGCCGCGCGGGCTTACGGCGGCGGCGGGGCGGGGAGGACGACGTGGCCCTGGAGCTGCAGGGTCAGGTCCTCGATGATCTGCTCGAGGAAGTAGGCCTCGCCGGCGGGCCCGGGCGAGAGCGTCGTCTGGAACGTGACGGTGAAGGCGCCGTCGTAGCCGTCATAGGTGCTGATGACGAACTGGAAGGCGGGGTCCTTGAGGAACGACCGGCCTTCGATGGTGCCGTCGGCGTTGATGGTGAAGCCGAGCTGGTTGCGGATCGGCCGCGTGGCCGGGTTGATGCCGATGATGCCGCTGTCGACGGTGTTGAAGGCCACCTGGTCGTACGAGCCGAGCCCGTCGAAGCCCGCGACGGGATTCAGGTTCTCATCGCGGAGGTAGAGCGACACCGTGAGCGAGGCCGGGGCGGTGATGGTGGCCGTGTTGGCCGAGAGCGTGTAGTGCGTGGCGGCGTTCTCGGTCGTCTTCTGGTCGATCGCGGGCGGGCCCGTCCACAGGATGTGGGTGACGGCCCAGATCTGCGTGTCGGCGTCCCACTTGCCGTTCGGCCCGTCCCACTGGCCGTTGCCGTTGAGATCGATGAACTCCTCGTCCGGGTCGCGCTCGCCGTTGTCGTTCATGTCCACGAAGGGCTCGCCCAGGTCGTCGAACGTGTCGATGCCCGGGTCGAACTTGCCGTTGCCGTTCGTGTCGATCCACGCCTCCTCGCCGCGCGCGACGGCCACCAGCGTGACCAGGCCCTTGCGCGGGTTGCGGGTCTGCCCGAGCGCGTCGAAGCGGCTCGGCTCGTCGAGCGTCGCGTCGGGCTCGACGTCCTTGGGGGCCGTGCGCGTGCCGCCGCCCGGGTGGTAGAGGAACGTGCGGTGGCCGCTCGCGCCGGTCTGCGGCTCCATCGAGCCCGCCTCGAGCAGCCACTGGATGTCCATGGCCTCGGCGGGCACGTGGCTGCCGTCGTGCGTCGCGGCCTCGACCGTGCAGGGCACGGCGATGTCGGGCTGGGGCTCCCGCAGCGCCGCGATGTTCATGACGTCGCAGCGGAAAGTGAGTGAGGTCGAGGTCGGCGCCCCGCCGCAGCCCGCCCCGGGCTCGGTGAAGGGGATCGTGATCGTGGCGCTCGCGCTCTCCCCGGTGTCGCCGTCGCTGAAGTTGGCGGTGACCGTGGCGCCGTTGCCGGCCTGGCTGCCGGAGTAGAGCGTCACCGTGGCCTCGCCCTTCGCGTCGCTGGCGACGGTCGCGTTCTGGAGCGCGTAGGCCGGATCGTTCGAGAAGCTGCCGTCGCCGGTGAGGTTGAAGTTCACCGTGACGCCGGCCTTGGGGCTCCCGCCGGTCAGCAGGACCTTCGCCGTGATCTCGGTGGAGTCGAAGCCCCCGGCGCACAGCTTGGACTTGGTCGGCGTGAGCGTTATGGATGGGTTGGAGCACCCCGTCACGAGCACGAACGCCGCGAGCGCGGCCCACGGGGTGAATGCGACGGCGCGTCGAACACTGAGCAATGGCATCCGAACTCCTTGCCGGCAGGGGTCGTGCGGATTATAACATGCGCCCGTCGGCGGGGGTCTCCCGGGCCACGCGCACCACGCGCGGGGGCGTCACGGGAAGCGCACCTCGAGACCGCCGCCGAGGTCGAGCTCGAAGCGGAAGAAGCGCACGAACGCGATGGTCTCGCCGAACTGGACGAACACACCGAAGTGGCGGCCGAGGTCGAGCTGCAGGCCGTTCGCGTTGCGCACGCCCACGTCGGTGCGCGCGACGCCGGGGAGCTGCGCGGTGAAGTCGAGGACGAGCTGCAGGGTGGCGAAGAACTTCAGCCGGTCCTCGGGATCGATGTAGTACTTGATGCCGGGCGCGAGCGCGAGGGGGTGACTGTGGGTGAAATCCTGTTCCAGCCCGAGCCGCAGGTCGACGATGGCCGCGAGCGCGCGGGTGAGCCCGAAGGAGCCCGCGAGGTCCATGAAGGCGGGCAGCCGCCCGGTGCAGAAGGTCTTGCCGCTGGCGTCGCACGTAGGGCTGCCGTCGTAGCGCACGAGCCCGCGGTAGCCGGAGCCGAAGACAACGGTGAGGCCGGCCTGGTGGTAGTGGCTGAGCCCGAGCGGGGCCGGGGCGCTCGCCGGCGCGGGCGGCTCGGCGGCGCGGGCGGCGGTGGCGGCGAGCAGGGCGCAGAGGACGACCCCGGAGCGGGCGCGGCGCATACACCTACCTTATCACGCGGCCCGACCCGCCGCGCCTTCCTGGGCGCGGGCCTCGGCGCCGCCGCGGCCGCCCTGGCGTGGCCCGGCCGGGCGTTCGGGATCGGCGAGCGCACCAAGTTCGCCATCGGCCAGGTGATCTACGCCGGCGGCAACTGGAACCCGCGGCCGACGGCGCTGCGGCGGCTGTGCTGGGAGATCGACAAGCGCACCAGCATCGACGTGCGCGTCGACCCCACGCACCTCAAGCTCACCGACGCGGACCTGCACCGCTATCCCTTCCTGTACCTCGCCGGCCAGCGCGAGCTCACCCCGCCGGACGAGGGCGAGGTCGCGCGCCTGCGGCGCCACCTGACCTTCGGCGGCTTCCTGCTCGTCGACAGCGCCGAGAGCCGGCCCGGTGGCGGCTTCGACAAGAGCGTGCGCGCGCTCGCGGCGCGCCTCTTCCCCAAGGCGCCGCTCGCGAAGCTGCCCGAGGACCACGTCATCTACAAGTCCTTCTACCTGCTCAACCGCCCCGCCGGCCGCACGCTCACCCTCGGCCACTGCGACGCCGTCGTGCACGACGGGCGCGTCGTGCTGTGCTACTGCCAGAACGACCTCGGCGGCGCGTGGGCGCGCGACAACCTGGGGCAGTGGGAGTACGAGGTCTTCCCCGGCGGCGAGGGGCAGCGCGAGCGGGCCTTCCGGCTCGGCATCAACCTCGCCATGTACGCGCTGTGCCTCGACTACAAGACCGACCAGGTGCACGTGCCCTTCATCCTCCGACGCCGCCGGTGGCAGAGCCGCTGACCGCGGCGCGCGAGACGAGAGCGTGCTCGACCTCCTCGGCGACGGCGGCTTCAACGAATGGCGGCTGATGTTCCTGTCGCCGTTCGGCCGCACGCTGCTGCTGTGCGCCCTCGGGCTGTGCCTGCTCGCGCTCGGGCTGACCTGGCGCGGCTACCGGCGCGAGCGGCGCCTGGGCCGGCGGCTGCTGCTGACGCTGCTGCGCGGCGGCGCCTTCGGCTGCGCGTTCGTCCTGCTGGCGCAGCCCGCGATCCAGCTCCGTCACGTCACCCGCATCCCGAACCACGTCGCCGTCCTCGTCGACGATTCGCAGTCGATGGGCCTCGCCGAGCGGGCCGGCGGCCCCACCCGCGCGGCCCGCGCGGCCGAGCTGCTCAAGCGCAGCCGCTCCGCCCTCGACGCGCTCGGCAAGGACCACCGCCTGGACTACTACCGCTTCAGCGAGACGCTCGCGCCCGCGACGCTCGCCGAGCTCACGGCCCCGGCGCCGCCCAAGGGCGCGGGGACCCGCCTGCGCGAGGCGCTGGCGCTCGTGCGCGGCCGCCACGCCGGCCGCGACCTCGCCGGCATCGTCGTCATCTCCGACGGCGCGGACAACGGCCTCTTCGGTTCGGCCGGCCTGGACGCGCCGAACCGCGACTTCGTGCGGGCGCTCGACACCCCGGTGCACACCGTCTGGACCGGCCGCGCCGGCCTGAAGGACATCGCCATCGCCGGCGTCAAGGCCGACGAGTTCGCCTTCGTGCACGTCGCCGTCACCGTCGAGGCGCTCCTGAAGGTCGAGGGCTTCGAGGGGCGCGAGCTCACGGTCACGCTGCGCCGCGACGGCGAGGTGCTGCGCACCCGCACGGTCATCGCCGACCAGGCGGGCACCGTCACCGTGCCGTTCGAGTTCACGCCCGACCGGCTCGGCAAGTTCGTCTACACCCTCGAGACCCCGGTGCTCGAGGGCGAGGCGGTGCGCGACAACAACGTGCGCCACTTCGTGCTCAACGTGATCCGGGACAAGGTCCGCGTGCTGCAGGTCTCCGGCCGGCCGTCCTACGACGAGCGGTTCCTGCGGGCCATGCTCAAGCGCGACCCCAACGTCGACCTCATCTCGTTCTTCATCCTGCGCACGCCGAGCGACGTCACGCTGGTGCCGAACGACGAGCTGTCGCTCATCCCCTTCCCCACCGAGGAGCTGTTCGAGCGGGAGCTGAAGTCGTTCGACGTCATCATCCTCCAGAACTTCACCTACCGGCCGTACGGCATGGCGCCCTACCTCGCGCGCATCAAGAGCTTCGTCGAGGAGGGCGGCGCGCTGGCGATGATCGGCGGCGACCTCAGCTTCAGCTCGGGCGGCTACGCCGGCAGCCCGGTCGCGGACGTGCTCCCGATCGAGCTCCTGCCCGAGGAGGCGGACGCGACGCGGCTGCTCAACGTCGATCCCTTCCGCCCGCGGCTGACCGCGGCCGGCCGCAACCACCCCATCACCGCCATCAAGCTCGACGTGCGCGAGAACGAGGCGCGCTGGAACGCGCTGCCGCTGCTCGAGGGCGTCAACCGCGTGGGCCCGGCCAAGCCCGGCGCGACCGTGCTCGCGACCCACCCCTTCCTCACGACCGACAACGGCCAGCCCATGCCGGTGCTCGTCGCTGGCGGCGCCGGCCAGGGGCGCAGCCTGGTCTTCACCACCGACACCTCGTGGCACTGGAGCTTCCTCGCCGCGGGCCAGGGCGGCGCCGCGGCCCAGGCCGGCGACGACGGGCGCACCTTCGTCAAGTTCTGGGACAACGCCATCCGCTGGCTCATCCGCGACCCGGCCCTGCGCTACCTGCGCGTCGACACCGACAAGGCCGAGTACGAGCACGGCCAGACCGCGCGCCTCGGGGTGCGCGCGTGGCTGCCCGACTACCGCCCGGCCCGCGACCTCCCGGTCACGCTGACCGTGACGCCGCTCAAGCCGCCGGGCGCGGCGCCGGCGGCGCCGGCCCTCTCGACCGCCAGCCGCACCGACGCCGAGGGCGAGGTCAAGGTCGAGTTCGTGCCGCCGCAGCCGGGCGCGTACCGCGTGGTCGCGCGCGCCACGCTCTCGGGGCGGCCGGTCACCGATGAGAACGTCTTCGTCGTCGCCCTCGCCGGCCGCGAGCTCGGCGACCCCGCCGCGCGCGAGGACACGCTGCGCGCGGTCGCCAAGGCGAGCGGCGGCCGCTACCTCGGCGAGATCACGACCCTGCCGGCGCTCCCGATGCACCCGCCCCGCGTCGTGCGCATCGGCAAGCACCGCGACATCGAGCTGTGGAGCCGCTGGTTCATGCTGCCGATGGCGCTGGGGCTGCTGACGATCGAGTGGGTGCTGCGGCGGCGCTGGGGCTACATCTAGGCCGGACGGGTGCCGCGTGCGCAGCCGTGGCGTGGGCTCAGACCTCGACGATGGTGACGACCTGGCGCAGCGGCGCGAAGTCGCGCCCGTTCCGCGTGTAGAGCGCCAGACCGTTGGCGGCCGCGGTCGCGGCGATCAGGAGATCGGCGAGCCGCGCGCGTCCCGTGCGGCCGGCGGCGCGCACCGCCGCGAACACCCGCCCGTACGTCCGCGCCGCCTCGGCGTCGAAGGGCAAGGGATCCCAGGTGGCCGCCCGGCTTCGCGCGCTCAGCCACGAACGGCCTGATCCGCGACCGCGTCGAGGTCGGCACGCAGCCTCGCGCCGTCCACTCGGGGCGCGCGACGAGCCGCGTCGGCGATCACGGCCCGCGGCACGAAGCGGCGCGGAGGCACCGGCCGCAGCTCGGCCACCGGAACGCCGTTGCGGGTCACAACGATGGTCTGGCCCGCCTGGACCTCCCGCAGCACGGCGCTCGAATCGTTGCGCAGCTCCCTCTGCGTGATGACGCGGCTCAAGCAACGATCAGTAGCAACTGTAGCACCTCGTAGCAACTCAGCCTCGCACCCGTGCGGTGCTCAACCGCCCCCCGGCGGCCTCCGCTCCTCCTATGCCCCCCGGGCCCCCGCGCAACTGCACCCTAAAGCGGGTGGCTCCAGTCGAAGAGCTCCTTCTCGAAGCCGGCGAGCGAGTGGCCGAAGATCTCGACCTTGCCGCCCCAGGCGCCGAAGATGCCGATGGCCGGCTCCCAGCCCGGCTCGCCGACCGTGTGGCTGACGCCGACGTAGGGCGCGACGTAGAGGAAGGGGCCGGCGACGTCGTAGAACTTGATATCGAGCTCGCCGTAGACGTAGACCGAGACGTCGATGGTGGCGTCACCCTCGGTGAGCTTGCCGAGCGGCACCACGGTCACCTGCTTCTCGCCGACGCCGCGCCAGCCGGTGGTGTAGTAGTCGTACACCGCGCCGGCGCGCAGGGTCGTGGTGAGCGACCCGCCGCCCTCGAACGTGGCCGCGCCCTCGGCGCCGACCTCGACGCCGACGCCGAACGAGAGCTGGACGACCTCGATCACCGGCACCGGGCCGATCCACTGGGTGAAGATCTTCGGGCTCGACTTCCACAGCTCCTTGTCCTGGCGCACCGCGACGTTGCCCATGGTCTGCACCCGCGCGGTCAGGCGCGCCTCGAGCGACCCTTCGGCGATCGCCTCGAAGTACGTGACCCGGCGGCTGTGGACGTCGAGGTCGAGGTGGAAGTTCGGCTTGAAGTGGATGTGCGCGTCGGTGATCGACGCGTCCAGGTCGCCGTTGCCGAGGATCGTCGTGTCGCCGATCTCGAGCGAGCCGTCGAAGGGCAGGACGCCGTCGAACTTGCCGTCCATGCTCCAGCGGCCGTCCATGTCGTTCGTGTCGGCCGCCTGCGAGGCGGTGCCGTCGATGACGGCCTCGCCGAGCTCGGCGGGGCGGGTCAGCACGGTGATCGAGCCGTCCGCCGACGACACCGACACGACCGCGCGGAAGAGGCCGGTGCCGCTGCTGGCGACGAGGATGTCGTCCGGCTGGCGCCCGAGCAGGTCCTCGTAGCCGCCGACCGGGAAGATGAGCCGGTCGGGCTCGACCTGGAAGTCGACGCCGGGCGTGCCCTTGAGCAAGAACACCCGCGGGTCGGTCTTGGTCTCGGCGTCCGCGCAGCCGACGGCGATCACCGCCGCGAGCATGAGCCCGAGGTGCAGCTTCATGGTGCCTCCCTGATGCGTAGCCAGGCCATCATACCAGAGCTGGCCGGCGCGCGGGAGCCCCGTGCCGGGCTACCGCCAGGGTGATCGAGTTCTAAATAGCTCGATCATTCCGATCTCTTAGGTCTTCGTCGAGAAACGTAGTTGCTTCCGTCGAGGAAGTTTGATCGACTGGTGTCGCGCTGGGCATAGACCCGGCCGGGGCCAGCGATGGCACGACTATCGGCGGCGCGACAGATCGAACTCGCGAATGAAGAGGCGGCACTGGTGTTCTTCCGGGAGGCGCTCTGGACCCTGCCCGACCCACGGCGCGCGCAGGGGGTCCGCTACCCACTGCTCTCGGTGGTGATGATCGCGCTGATGGGGATGGTGTGTGGTGCCGACAACGCCGAGGAGCTCGAGAATTGGGGCGGCGCCAATGAGCGGTGGCTCAGCGGGTTTCTGGCCCTGCCGCACGGCACGCCGACCCAAGACGTGTTCCTGGCCGTCTTCGCCGCCATCGACCCCGCGGCCTTTCGCAGCGTGTTCCTGTCGTGGATGGAGTTGCTGCGGCTCGGCCTGCGCGTGCGCGGCAAGCACATCGCGGTCGACGGCAAGACCAGCCGGCGCAGCCTCGACCCCGCTCACGATCGGCTGCCCATTCACACGGTGAGCGCGTGGTTGGTCGACGAGGGGCTGGTCCTCGGCCAGCTCAAGACCGCCGAGAAATCGAACGAGATCACCGCTATCCCCGAGTTGTTGCGCAGCCTCGACCTGCGGGGCGCCACCATCACCATCGACGCGATGGGTTGCCAGACCGAGATCGCCAAGACCATCACCGACGGGGGCGGCCACTACCTGCTGGCGGTCAAAGAGAACCAGCCGGCGCTGTACACGGACCTCGTTACGACGTTCGCCGAGGCGGACGACCCGCGCCGCCGCAGCGTCGATGAGCAGCCGCGGCCCGCCGTCGAGCGATACGCGGACACCGACAAGGGCCATGGGCGCCTCGAAAAGCGCACGGTCGAGTTGTGCCGGGACCATGCTTGGATGTCGACGGCCGCGCGGTGGCCCGGACTCGCCACCCTTATCCGGGTGACGCGCGAGCGCACCATCCTGGCGACGGACAAGACCTCGATTGAGACCGCCTACTACATCAGCAGCGACGCGCCGCTCCCGGCTCAAGCCGCGGGGCATCGCATCCGGCGCCACTGGGCCATCGAGAACGAGTTGCACTGGGTGCTCGACATGGCCTTCCGCGAGGACGAGGCGCGCCATCGCGCCCACTACCTCGCCGAGAACCTCGCCACGCTGCGCCACTTCGCCCTCAACCTCCTCAAGCGCTACCCCGACCGCAGGCTCGGCATCGCCGGCTCCCGCAAGCGCGCCGGCTGGGACCACGACTTCCTCCTCGGCGTCCTTACGTCGGAGGCCGCGACCTAAACGGTCCCAGGCGACGACCTCGCACAGCGCCCTGACAACAGGACTGAGCGCGTGGGGCCGATCTCGCCGCCGCCACTGGCGCGCGGAGCCCGGGGACAGGTCCCCGCCGCGCGCAGTTCCGCAGCCGAGCGCGACCTGCAAATGCACCTCCGTCACCTCGCGAATCCGGACCAGGCACTCGCCGGCGAGGACTGTGTGAGCACGGCGGGGAGCCTGGCCCCGGGCTCCGCGCGCAGCACCGGCGTGCGAAGTCGGGCTTCCCAAGCCTCACGTCGCTGGAACGCCTGCCTAGAACTCGACCGCCCTG
>DASXVK010000092.1:0-5962 GCA_036504295.1 Polyangia bacterium | reverse complement strand
GGCCGCCGCGTCGGCGCCGGCCCCGGCCCCGGCCTCGGCGCCGACGGCCCCCGCGCCGGCGGCCTCGCGCCCGGCGAGCGCGCCCGCGTCGGCCGCGACCACGCAGCCGGCCCGCGCCGCCGCCACGGCACGCTGAACGCGTACACCGGATGCGGTGACCTCAGCGCGTCAGAGCAGCATGGCGGCGAGGACGACCGCGGTGAGGAAGACTCCCGCGATCATCGACCAGGCAGATCCGTGTCGCATCTCATGCCCTCTCGGGGCTTGGATGCCTCGGTTCGCGGGACGGGTACGGTGGGGTGAGGCGGGTGAAGCGGCGGCTACTTCGCGGGCGCGGGCGCGGGCACGGGCTTCGGCGCGGGCGCCGGCGCGAGCGCCGGGGCGGCGGCCGCGGCGGCGGCCTTCGGGCAGCCACCGGTGGCGGCGTGGGGGCACGCGGGCGCGCCGCCCTGGGCGGCGGCGTGGGGGCACCCGCCGGCCGGCTTGTCGCCCGTCGCCCCGGCGGCCTTGCCGCAGGCGCAGTCGCCCGCGCCGTGGTGCGGGCAGGCGCCCGCCGTGGCGGCCTTCGCGCCGCCGTGCTCGCAGCCGCCCTCACAGAGGCCGCAGCCGCCCTTGCCCTCGGCGTTGAGGGCCTGGATCTTCGCCGCGCGCTTGCGCACCTCCTCGACGGCTCCGGCCTCGGGGGCCGTCACCGTGAGCACCGCGCCCGTCGCCGTCCGCTCGACCTTGAGCGCGGCGCCCTTCACCTTGAGCGCGCCCTCGCCGCTGCGCAGGGCAGGGCAGCCGCCGCCCTGGGCGACGGCGTCGGCGCGCCGCTGGATCTCCGCCGTCGCGGCGCCGCTGGCGCCGGCCAGCGTGATCGCGACGCCCTTGTCGGCGTTCGCCACGGTGACCTTGAGCCCGTCGACGTGGAAGGGGCACGCGCCGTGCTGCGCCGCGGCCTGCGGCTGGGACGCCGCGACGGCCGCCGCCACGATGGGCTTCGCCGCCGGCGGCGCGGGCGCGGGCGGGGCCGGCGGCGCCGGCTCGGTGCACGCGAGCGTGGTCAGGGTGAAGCCAAGGGCGAGCAGCAGGGACATGCGGCGCATCGATCCTCCTCGAGCCTGAGTGACGGCCGGTCGGCGCCGGCCGGGCGCAATCTACCGTACCCGGGCCGCGAACTCCAGCACCTGGCGGCGCGGCGCGGCGGTCGCACCGGGCGTGATGATGGCGCGGGACCGCGCGGAGTCGCTCAGGCCGCCGTGGCGGCTGCCGGCGGCGCCGCGGGGAGCGGGTGGGTCACGCCGAGCGCGATCCCCCACTTCACGAGCGCCGCGTCGGCGTTGGCGTCGAGCTTCTGCATCAGCCGCCGGTGGTGGTTCTCGACCGTCTTGAGACATACGCCCAGGTCGGCGGCGATCGCCTTGTTGGAAAGCCCGTCGCCGATGAGGCCGAGGATCCGGAACTCGAGATGGGTCAGCGCGAAGCGGTGCGCGTCGCGCGGGGTGGCGCCCACCAGGGCGAAGTGATCGGCGAGCGCGCCGGCGAGGCTCGCGCTGAAGTACCGGCGCCCCGCCGCGACCGTGGCCAGAGCCACGCGCAGCTCCTCGGCGTCGACCCCCTTGAGCACGTACCCGGCGGCCCCCGCCGCCACCATCTGCAGCACGAGCCCGGTGTCCTCGCGCCCGGAATACGCGAGCACCCGCGTACGCGGCAACTCGCTCAGGATCGCCCGGGTCGCGCCGGCGGCGAGCTCGGGCAGCAGCACGTCCATGATGACGACGTCCGGCGCCAGCGCGCGCGCCTGCTCGACGGCGGAGGCGCTGCTGTCGGCCTCGCCCACCACCTCGAACTGGCCCGGCGGGTGCGTGAGCATGCGGGTCACGCCGATACGGATGGCGGGGTGATCGTCGACGATGAGGACCCGGATGGGGATCCCCCCCGGCACGCGGTCCACGGGTGATCGCGGCGGCTCAGATGGAGCGCGCCCCCTGCGCTTCGTCATGTTGTCCCCGGTCCACGCCGCCCGCCGGCTCCCTGCACCGAGTCCCTTCCCTGCTGCCGAACGAGGGCGCTGCTCCAAACAGGGTAGGGTGACGGGCGGCGGCGGTCAACGGAAATCCGCCGGTGGGCGCAAGCCGCTCAGGGGCGGAGTTGCTGGCGCGCGTGCGCGGCCCGCAGCAACTCGTCGAGGTGGCCCGGCAGGATCTCCGGGTCGCGGGCCTGGTGGAAGAAGTCGTACGGGATCTTGAGAGTGAGCGCGGCCTCGAGCGCCTCGGTGTCCTCCCAGTCGAGCAGCAGCACGGCCTCGAGGGCGTGGCGGTACGCGCCTCGTAGCACAGCTCGGCGCCCCTCATCTTGGGCAAGCGGCTGCGCGCGAGCAGCGCCGCGACGGGCTGCGCGGCCACGATCGCGAGCGCCTCCTCGGCCGAGGCGGCGGTGAGGAGCGAGAAGTCGTCGCCGTAGGCGCGGGCGAAGGTCGCGCGGGTGGCGGGGTCGGGGTCGACGTAGAGGATGGTGGTGGCGGTCACGGGGGTGCACCTCCGGGGTGCTCAGCGCGCGCTCCGATGGGCGCTCGGCCTGGGCTGATGAATCGAAAGGTCCCCGGCAATCGCCGGACGACTTGGCGGGGTAACGCATTTGAGCCGTTATCGGGCGGCGATGCGGATGTCGGGCCGTCGCGGGGCGGTGTGGAGTCAACCCCTGCGTAGGCTACAGGAACTCCGCCACCGCCCACGACCACGTCCGCGCGAGGGTGATCATCTGCTGTCTGCAGTCTGGGAGTCTGGGCCCATGGCGGCCTTGGCCTGCGCGAAATCGAGCTCTGCTCTCAAGTCGTCAAATGACAGGGCGGGGCCGATGTTGCATCTCAGGACGACTCGGCCCATGCCGCGCTCTTCAACCACCATTCCCGCATTTCCGATCCATGCCTGCATCACTTGGTCTTGGTCACGCCAGCAGTTCCATACCTTCAGGTCGCGATTCTTCGGTCCACCATAGCGTAATTCCACGGTACGTGGTGCGGTGTCCGCCCAGAGCACGATGTCGGCGGTGTTCGTTCTCGCGACCGTCAGGGTACCCCTCGTGACCTTGATCCTCAATCCCTGCACCAGCCCTGGTCGAGGCTTGCTGAAGAGGGATACCGTGAACGTCTGTCCAGGACTGAGTTCGCGTAGATATAAGGCGTGAACCGTTCGTCCCTCAACCTCGACGGGTTGACCGTGTGACGCTGCGAATCTGTCCGCCAAATCCATGCTCTAGTACCCTGGCCGGCGGTACGGATCCACCGCGGCGTGGTCTTGCGGCCAGCGAGGGACGACGCGATGCCCGCCGGCGCGTGCTGGAAGCGGCTCGTGACTGAGTTCCATCGCCTCCATTCCTCCCTTATCCGGGTTGAATCGTTCAGGTGCAAGTCCCCTACGCATGCGCCGGACGTTACTTTCGCCCCAGCGCGCGTTGGCTCCGTCCCGCGCAGCTTCATTCTTCCAGAACCGAGACCGGACCGTGCTCCAGGACGGAGGAGTGCCTTTCGCAGTCCGCTTCCAGATGTCCTGGCCAACCTTCCACGCGCCCTGGGCGGCGCCGGCAGGTAGCAAGCGCCGCAGCCCATTCTTTGCTGCTCCCCACAGCCGAGACAACAGCCCATTCGCAGCTTGGCCCGGGACCTTGGTGATCCCACCCAAGCCGAACGTGCCCATGCTGTCCCACATGCGTTCGTAGCGTTCCTTCTCCTTGTCGGTGCGGAACGACTGCGAGTCCCATTCCATCTGGCGGCGCCACTGTGCGTCGGCCTTGATCTGCTTGTCCGTCAGCTGACGCGCGGGTGCGATGGCGTCTGCCTTGTGGTGGGCAGGCCCGTCGTCGCTTTGACCGTCGGGATCAGTCAGCGTCAATGGGTTATCGCGTACATAATCGTAGAGATTGAGCCGGGCTGGCACCTCCGCCGCCTTCTCCGGGTTCAGCAGAAACAGCGGATCCGCGCTCGCCCACCGCCCGATCCCCGGCACGTACCACCGCGCCCCGAAGTACTGGATCCCGAGCTCCGCGTCGTACTCCTTCCCCGTGAACCCGTACGGCTCGTGGTAGCTCGCGAACGCCGCCTCGCTGTGGTCGGCCTCGGGCTGGCCGTAGGGGAGGTAGTTGCGGCGCTCGACCAGCGCGCCCTGCTGGTCCGTGACCGCCGACGCGGTATGCAGCATGTCGGCGTGGAGGAAGAACTTGTACTCCTGGAAGCCTTGCGGGACGTAGGGCTCGTTCTGGTCGACGATCTTCGCCAGCCGCTCGCCCCCGACGAAGACGTACTTGATGGGGTGGGTGCCGTGGCGGAGCTCGTAGTCCTCCGCGTAGTACGCGGTCACGTCCGCGACGTAGGTGTCGAGCGGGGTGATCGTCTTCTTCGCGAGCTGGCCCGCGTGGTCGTAGACGAACGTGCCCTGCACCCGCGCCGTGACCGAGCCGGCCGCGGGGCCGGTCGACTTCGTCACGCTCGTGAGGTGGTTGTTGTGGTCCCAGACGAGCCCCAGCATCGTCTTGAGGTCGCGCCTCACGTCGACGGTGGTGATCTGCACGACGTTGCCGTTCGGGTCGTAGATGAGGTCGACGGTGTTGGTGCCGTAGGGCGGGTCCGCCTTCTCCGCGTGGACGAGCTGGTAGGTGCCGGGCTTGTACGTGGCCGTGCCGAAGTGGCTGTCGAGGTACCCGCCCCGGTTCGCGTCCATCCCGAGCAGGTTGCCCACGCCGTCGTGGGCGAACTGGACCTGCGTCGGCCGGATCGGTGACGAGTCCTGGTAGGCGTAGTTCACGCCGAGGAGGCGGTAGAGCGCGTCGTAGCCGGTCCGCGCGTCGAGGCCCGCGGGAGCCGTGCGCAGGTCGTAGGAGGCGAGCCAGCCGGGCGGCGGGGTGCCGCCCGGCGCGCGGCCCTCGAGCTCGCTTTGCGTGATCCCGAGGACATTCCCGACACGATCGAGCTCGACGGTGCGGTCGAGCAGCACCAGCGTGCCGTCGGAGAGCTCCGTCTTCTGCGACCGCAGCCGGCGCAGGGCGTCGTAGCGCCAGGTGGCGACGGTCGTGGGGCCCGTGCCGTGCGCGCTGAGCACGCGCCGGGTCGGCTGGCCGGCGGCGTCGTAGTCGATGCTGTCGACGTAGCCGTCGACGGACTCCAGCAGCCCGCGGCCCGAGTACGCGAAGCTGAGGGCCGTGCCGCCGGGCAGCGTGCGCCCGATCTCGCGGTCGAGATCGTCGTAGGTGCGCGTGCGCTTCTTGTTGTCGTAATACCCGAGGACGGACCGCAGGTCGGCCGTCTGCCGGCCACGCGCGTCATAGGACGCGAAGCGCATGCCGCTCGGGTCCTGGACCCACGCGAGGCGCCCGAGAACGAAGTCGTGGTGGCTGCCGTCCGGCAGATACCCGTGGCCGCCCACCGTCATGAACGGGACGTCGTAGATGTAGGTGACGTCGTTCGGCGCCGCGGGCGTGCCGTGCCGCTCCCAGCGCAGGCGGTTGGCCGGATCGTACCCGTAGTAGAGGTGATTGAACTTCGCGTCCCGATAGTGGGTGAGATTGCCGGCGGCGTCGTACTCGAAGATCCAGGCACCCATGTTCGGGTCGGGCCAGGCGCCCGCGTTCGGGTCGCTCATGGTCACCTGCCGGCCCAGGGTGTCGAAGCCCTGCCGCTTGATGTTGCCAGCCGCATCGGTGATCTGGGTGAGCCCGCCCAGCGCGTCGTAGGCGTAGCCCGTCGTGAGGGTCGCCTCGACGGCGCTGGTGCGGTTGTGCTGGACGACGCGGATGAGCCGGCCGTGGCCGTCCACCCAGCGCTCGGTGGGCGTGTTCACGTGCGGGCTCGCGGGGTGGCCGGCGCGCGCCGCGTCGTTGTCCTCGGCGTCGTAGTGCGCCTCGCCGAGGGCAAAGTAGGCGACGCTGCTGAAGCTCTCGCGGTCCGCCTCGAGCACCGTGGCCACGCGGCCGAAGGCGTCGCGCGAGG
>DASXVK010000091.1:0-2001 GCA_036504295.1 Polyangia bacterium | reverse complement strand
GAAGGCGGCCCTCGTCTTCTACATCCAGAAGACCTACAACGTGCTGATCCCCTTCGTCATCATCGGCCTCCTGCTTCACGTGCTGATGCACATCTGGCGCGTGACCATCAATCGGTAGGCACCCCATGGCCAACACGCGCGACAGCTTCGTCCGATTCAGCAACCGGCAGCGGCTCGAGCACCTGGTGATGATGATCGCCTTCACCACGCTCACGCTGACCGGGCTCCCCCAGAAGTACCCCGACGCCGGCTGGGCGAACTGGATCGTCTCGCACCTCGGCGGCATCGACATGACCCGCGCGGTGCACCGCGCCTTCGGCCTCGTGCTGGCGTTCATCGCCCTGCAGCACATCGGCATCATGGTCGGCGCCCTCGTCCTCGGCCGCGCCCGCGCGACCATGCTCATCACGCGCCAGGACTTCCGCGACGCCGTCGACAACCTCAAGTACTGTCTCGGGCTCCTGCCGAAGCCGCCCAAGTTCGACCGCTTCGACTACAAGCAGAAGTGGGAGTACTGGGGCCTGCTCTTCGGCGGCGTCGTCATGGTGATGACCGGCTTCGTGCTGTGGTACCCGACGCTCGCGACGAAGCTCCTGCCGGGCGTCGTCATCCCGACCGCGAAGGTGCTGCACACGAACGAGGCCATGCTGGCGCTCCTCGCGGTCGTGGTCTGGCACATCTACGGCGCGCACCTCTCCCCCGAGGTGTTCCCCGCGGACACCAGCATCTTCACCGGCCGCATCTCCGCCGAGCGGATGAAGCACGAGCACACCCTCGAGTACCAGCGCGTCGCCGGCGCCGAGGCCGCCGACGAGGATCAGGACGAGGCCGGCGGGGCCGCCGAGGGCGCCAAGCCGGCGCCTGCCAAGGAGAAGGACGAGGCGCCGATCGCGAGCTAATCTCTCGGCGCGCCTCGAGGGGTGATCGCCGAGCGTGGAGCTCCTCTTCGACAGCCGGGTCTTCGGTCTCATGCGGCAATCGGTCGTGAGCGCGGGGCTTGCGCTCGCCGGGGAGGAAGCTCTGCTCAGGCTGTGGCAGGTCGCGGATCCGGCGGCCCGCGCGCGCTTTCGCCTGCTGGTGATGGGACTTGCGGCGCTCCTGCCGCTCGCCCTCCTGGTCATCCCCGGCGCTGATCGCCGCCCCATCCTGCTCGACACCTCCCTCTTCGGCGAGTTGCGCCTCGCCGGCCTGCGGCTCGATGCCGCGCTCGCCCTGCTCATGGCCGTCAGCGGCGCCGCGTTCCTCGCCCAGGAGCTGTGGCCGCCGCTGCGCCAGGCGCTCCGCGGGCGCCGGCCCCCCGCCGCGGCGGCGCCCGAGCTCGACGCCGAGGTCGCCGGCCTCGCCGCGCGCTTCGCGGTGGCGCCGCCCGCGGTGCTCGTGACCGAGGACCACAGCGCCTACGCCGGGGTCCGCGGCCTGCGCCGGCCGCGGCTGCACCTGTCGACCGGCGCCCTCGCGCTCCTCGACGAGACGGAGCGGCGCGGCGCGGTCGCGCACGAGCTGGCGCACCTGCGCCGGCGGGATACGCTCGTCGGCGCCGGGGTCGCGGTCCTGCGGGTGCTCGTCTTCTTCAACCCCTTTGCGCTGCTGGCGTTTCGCCGCGCGGTCCAGGACCTCGAGCTGGCGGCCGACGACCTCGCGCGCCGCACGGTCCCGGGCGCCGCGCTCGGCCTGGCCGGCGGGCTCGCGAAGTTCTGCCGGGCGGGCGAGTCGCCCGGCGCCGCCGCGCGCCGCGGGCGCCTGGCCGCCGCGGTCGAGACCATCGAGTCGGCGGCCCACCGCCGCCTCATCGAGGAGCGCATCGAGCGGCTGCTCTGGCCGGATTCCGCCGCGGTCGCGCCGGGGCGGCTGCGCTTCACCTTCGCCGCCCTCGGGCTCGGAGCCGTGCTATGCCTCATCGCGTGAGCCCGCCTCCCGGCCACCGCTCCAGACGCGCGCTCCGCGACGCGGGCAGCCTGCTGCTCGTGGTCGGCGTGCTCGGCCTGGGCGTTGCCGGTCTCG
>DASXVK010000090.1:0-9105 GCA_036504295.1 Polyangia bacterium | reverse complement strand
ACCAGGCACTCGCCGGCGAGGACTGTGTGAGCACGGCGGGGAGCCTGGCCCCGGGCTCCGCGCGCAGCACCGGCGTGCGAAGTCGGGCTTCCCAAGCCTCACGTCGCTGGAACGCCTGCCTAGAACTCGACCGCCCTGGGGCTACCGCGGGCGACTCTGGCGCGAGCGGCCACGGCAATGGCGCGGTGGGTGAGTGCGTGGGTGAGCGACGCCGGCACGAACGACCCGCCGGTGGCGGTCGCGCCCACGCCCACGACGCTCGACGAGCACGGGCACCTCGACCTGACCCTCACGGGCACCGACGAGGAGTCGAGCCCCGCGAACCTGCGCTTCTCCATCTCGACCCTGCCGAGCCACGGCGAGCTGCGGCTGGTGTCCTCGGGCCAGGTCCTCACGCAGTACGCCACGGCGCCCACGACCGCGGTCGTCCGCTACACGCCGGCCGCGCACTTCTACGGCGCCGACACCTTCTCCTTCGCGGTCATCGACGAGGGCAGCGCGTCCTCGCCGGCGCTCCCGGTCACGCTCACCGTGGCCGAGGTGAACTCGCCGCCGGCGGCCGTCGACGACACCGCCACCGTGCGCCGCGGCCGCGCGACCGCCATCGACCCGCGCGCCAACGACACGGACGCCGACGGCGACACGCTCACGATCACCGACGTCTCGGCGCCGGCCCACGGCACCGTCGTCAACCACGGCACCTCGCTCAGCTACACCGCCAGCGGCAACGGCCCCTTCCCCCTGACCGAGACGCTCACCTACACCGTGAGCGACGGCCGCGGCGCCACCGCGTCGGCCACCCTGACCACCCGTGCCGCGACGCCGGCCAGCACGCCGCCGCCGACACCTCCCTGCCCGGGTGGGCCGGCCTGACGGTGAGCGAGGACGGCGCGCCGGACTCGGGCGCCGTCGACGCCGGCCGGCACTACGAGCCCGGCCCGGTGATCCGGCGCTTCACGGCGTCGCCGCGGGCCCTGCCCGACGGGATGACGGCGACGGGCGTCGACTGGGAGGGGGTCGCCTGCACGAGCCCGACCTGCAGCTGCAGCATCGCGCCCCGGCTCGGTCAGGGGTTCCCCTGGCGCACCCTGAGGACCACCACGTACCAGCCCGCCGACGTATCGCCGGTGGATCCGGGCATGCACTACCGCTTCTACTGAGGGAGAGTAGCGGAGGATGAGGGGGCGACCGGGGGACCCTACTTACACTTCGCGGCGTCCTTCTTGCTCTTGAGGCAGGTCTGGAACGCCTTGCCGTCGGCGTTGAGGTTGTCCTTCTTGGGCGCGCCCGTGTGACACTTGCTGCACGCCCGGCCCGTCGCCTTGGCGTAGTCCTTGGTGGCGTACGCGTTCGACGCCCCCAGCCACGTCATGAGCCCCGCCGCCGCCACGCTGAGACCGATCACCTTCACGAGCTTCTTCATTTCTCTCTCCTCCATCCACCGTCCTACACCAGGACAGCCCAGAGCGAACTCAACCGGGGCTTATGCCCATGCCGCGCTGCGCTGTCAAATCCGTGTCTCGCGAAAATCGGGAGGATAGACTACCTGGCGCTGGATTAATTCACTCCGCCGCGCGCCGCACCGGCAGGATGACGTGGAACGTGGCCCCCTGGCCGGAGGGGCTCTCGACCTCGAGCGCGCCGCCGTGGGAGCGCACGATGCCGAGCGAGATCGCCAGCCCGAGCCCGGTGCCCAGGCCCACGTCCTTCGTCGTGAAGAACGGCTCGAAGATCTTCGGCAGCACCTCCGCCGGGATCCCGGGGCCGCTGTCCCGGATGCTGACGCGCACCGAGGCGCCCTCGAGCTTCGCGCTGATCCAGATCTGCCCCTCGCCGACCATCGCCTGCGCGGCGTTCGTGAGGATGTTCATGAAGACCTGGTTCAGGTGCCCGGCGTGGCACAGGATCTGCGGCAACGGCTCGAACTCGCGGTGCACGACGATGCGGTTCTTGAGCAGCGGCTGGATCAGGTTGAGCGTGGTCTCGAGGCCGGCCACCACGTCGGCCGGCTGCATGGCGCCGCCGCCCGCGTGGGAGAAGGTCTTGAGGTCACGCACGATGGTGGCGGTGCGCTCGGCGCCGGCGCGGATCGAGCGGATCAGCTTCTCCGCGTCCTTGCGCAGGAAATCGTACTCGATGCTGCGCTTGTGCGCGTCGGCGAGGCGGCGGGTGTCGGCGGGCACCTCGGCGCGGTCGTAGAGGTCGCACAGGGCGAGCAGGTCGCGCATGTACTGGGCGAGGAAGTCGACGTTGCCGTAGACGAAGTTGATCGGGTTGTTGAGCTCGTGCGCGATGCCCGCGACGAGCCGGCCGAGGGAGCTCATCTTCTCCTGGTGGATGAGCTGGGCCTGGGTCCGCTTGAGCTCCTCGTTCGCGCGCCGGAGCTCCTCGGTGCGCTCGGCCACCATCTGCTCGAGCGATTCCTTCTGCTGGCGCTCGTTCTCGAGCAGCACCTTGTACTTGCGCTGGATGCGCGCGTCGGCGGTGACGTCGCGGTAGGTCTCGATGACGAGGCCGCCCTCGAGCGGGCTCGCGGTGACGATGAGCGTCAGCTCCTGGCCGTCGGCGCGGGTGGCGCGGATCTCGTCGAGCCGCACGGCGCGGCGCGTCGCCATCGCGCGCCGCGCGACGCAGTCGCGGGCGCAGATCTCGAGCCGGAAGTGGTCGCGGCAGCACGCGCCGCCGGCGGTCGCCCGCTCGATGGCGCGGCCGCGCAGGCCCGAGTAGCTCTGGTAGGGCGCGTTGTGGTAGAGGACGCGCAGGTCCGCGTCGAGGACCACGGCGGCGTCGACGCTGCCGTCGAGCAGGCGGCGGACCTGCTCGGGCACCTCCGGGAGCGGGGCCGCGGCGGGCTCAGGGCTCGGCGAGGGCGCGGCGGCGTCGGGCAACGACGAGGCTCGCGTGCCGCTCGCCTCAGGGCTCGGCGAGGAAGGCAAGGTACCGCTCGGGGATGTCGTCGAACTCCAGGGCGCTCTGGCACTTCTCGCACTTGAACTCGGGCAGCTTCGTCAGGTCCCGGTCGGGGAAGTGCGTGCGCACATCGAGCAGCTTCTCGTCCTCGCGGTTGCACTTCTCGCAGACGTAGGGCGCGAGGAACGAGCGGACCTTCGCGGGCCCGCGGAAGTTGTAGATCATGTTGAGCTGGGTGACGATGGCCGGCGAGCAGTGCGTGAAGGTCAGCTCGCCGACCTGCGGCAGGTCGCGCACGAAGTTGACCCACTCACGAACGCCGCACGAGTTGATGCGCTTGATGTCGCCGAGGTGGAAGACCACCTGGCCGCGCAGCCGCTGCTTGAGCTCGGCGAAGTCGGCGTTCTCGTCGATCTCGCCGGTGAATTCGACGCTCGTGAAGCCGGCGCGCTCCTTGATCCGCCAGCTCAGCGGGATGGCGCTGTCGCCCTGCGCTCCGTCCCGGCCTGTCGTCCTTGCTTCCATGAAGTCCTATGGCATCCAGAAGTAGTGCTGGATCGGCGGCAGCACGGTCTCGAGCTTGCCGAGGAGGAGCACCTCCTGGCTCTCGAGCCTGAGCAGGTCCGGTTCCGACATCGCCGCCTTTCGCGTTCGCGCGCCCATTCGTCCGGCCAGGTTGCGGTACGCGTCGCCCCCGCCGGCTCGCCAGCCGTCCAGGGCACCGCCTGCTCCGAATCCTAGCACTGCTTTGGTGACGGACGCTACTACTCCGTCCGGCAGAGTAGTCTTGACCTGCACGAAGCCGGGCATCGGGACGGCGCCGGCGTCGTAGAGCTTCTTGAGTCCCTTCCCCCGGTCGACGGGCGCCAGCACGGCGTCGGCCTTGCCGAGGCTGACCGCGGCCACCGCCGAGGCCACGTCGGGCGCGCCCTGCTTCGCGCCGAAGAACTTGGCGACGCTGAGCTCGCTCTCGAGCAGCGCGTGCTCGATGAACGCGAGGTCGCGGCTGCTGGCGTTGGCGTAGGTGAGGCGCTTGCCCTGCAGGCCGAGCACGTTGCTGATGCCGCCGCCGACGAACAGCGCCCACGGCACCGCGGTGCGGCCGCCGCTCGTCGCCTGGGCGATCACCTTGAAGCCGCCGCGGGTCGCGAGGTAGACCGGGTCGACGATGGCGAAGTCGATGCCGCCCTTCTTGACCGCCGCCTCGAAGTCGCCGGCGCGCGCGAAGGCGACGCCCTTGGCCGGCGTGCCCGCGACGTTGCCGATGTGCGAGGCGAGCCGCTGCACGTAGCCGTAGCGCGCGTCGCCGCCCTCGAAGGGGGCGTTGGGCGCGTAGATCGCGATCTGCAGCGGCGTCGCCGCCGCCGGCTGCTGCTGCTGCGCCCGGGCGAGGCCCGGGAGCGCGAGGACGCACACTGCAAGGAGGATCTGGTAGGTCCGCATGGCCATCACCGCCCGCCGAAGAGGCGCTCCTTGACGTCGATCCAGCCCTTGAGCCGCGCGGCGCGCACGCCGCGGTCGGCCGCCTTGCGGTACATCTCGAGCGCCTTCTGCGGCTCGCCCTGCCGGTCGTAGTGGATGCCGAGGTTCATGAGCGCCTCGGCCGGCCGGCCGCCGAGCGACTCGAAGGTCCGCGCCGCCTGCGCGCCGCGGCCCTCGACGAGATCGATGACGGCGAGGTTGTGCTCGAGGGAGGAGCCGCGGGCGCCCAGGCCCTTGGCGGCCTTGAGCTCGGCGGCCGCGCCGCGGTAATCGTCGCGGTTGAAGAGCGACACCGCGAGCTGCTCGTGGCCGGAGCGCTGCAGGTCCTTCATCGTCTGGCCCAGCGGGCCGGTCGCCTTGCCGGCGAGCTTCCCGAAGAGCTTCAGCGCGTCGCGCACGTTGCCGGGCCCGCCGTCGCGGTACTTGGCGTAGGCCTGGAAGAAGTCGATGCCGAGCCGGTCGTACGGCGCCTTGAGCTGGCAGCCGCCCGCCTGGGCCGCGGCGGAGAACTCCTTCGACGCGTCGCTGGCGCGCCCGCCGCTGAGCAGCGCGAACGCGAGCGCGCAGTGCAGCTGGGCGCGCTCGTCCTTCTTCATGAACTCCTTGCGCTCGACCGCGCGGGTGAGGTCCGTGACGGCGCGGTCGGAGGTCTTCTTGCGCACGAAGTCCATGCCGCGCTTGAGGTACGCGATGGCGAGGTTGCGCTTGATGATCGGCGTGATCTTCGCGTCGCGGTTCTCGGCCTCGGCCGTCTCGAGGCGCGTGACGGCCGGGTCGAGCTGGCCCTGGTCGAGGTAGAGCGGGCCGGTCTCGGCGTACAGCTCGCCGAGCGTCTGGCCGCGCACGCGCTCGGCGCTCTTCTCGGCGACGGCGTAGTAGCGCATCGCCGCGTCGCGGTCGCGCTTGATCAGGTAGGCGCGGCCGAGGAGCCGGTTGACGACGATGTCGGTCGGCTTGCGCTTGAGGCACAGGTCGAGCGCGGTGATGGCGCCGGCGGGATCGCCCTTGAGGATGCGCACGAGGCCGAGGTTCTGCGCGGTCGTGATGTTGCCCGCGTCGCTCTTCAGCGCCAGGCCCAGCGTGGCCTCGGCCTCGGCGAGCTTGCCGTCCTTGAGGTACTGGCCCGCGAGCCGGTTGCGTACGCGCACCCCGGCGTCGACGGCGTCGCGGCGGCCGGCCCGCACGGCCTCATCGAAGCGGACGGCGGAGACGGCGAGGTCGCCGGCGTCGTGGTAGGCCCAGCCGAGCGTGAAGAGGACGGCGCCGGTCCGCGACGCGCCCTTGAGCGCCTCGAGGGCGTCGATGGCCTTCTTCGGCTGCTTGAGCTTGAGGGCGGCCCGCGCGAGCAGGATGCTGGCGTCGGGGTTGCCGGGCGCGCGCGCGAGCACCTTCTCGGCGATGTCGCGCGCCTCGGTGAAGCGGTTGCTCGAGAGCAGCGCGTCGCCCATCTTCGTGAGCGCCTCGGTGTGGCTCGGGTCGCGGCTGATGACCTCGCGGTAGGCGGCGATGGCGCTCGCGGGGTCGCCCTTCGCCCGGTGCGCGTCGCCGAGCAGCACGCGGCCCGCGAGGTCCTGCCCGTTGCGGTCGACGTACATGCGGGCCTGCGTCACGGCCTCGTGCGGGCGCCGGAACTCGACGTAGCACTTGGCCAGGCCGAAGTGGACGACCGGGTGCTTCTGGCCGGCGCCGGCGCGGTTCAGCTCCTCGCCGAGGACGGCGGCGCGGCCGCAGTCGCCCATGCGGAACATCGACTCGAACTTGCCGACCTGGGCGGCCACGGCCTTGGGGTAGGTCTTGAGCACCGCCTCGAAGTCACCGAGCGCCTCCTGGTGCTTGCCGCACAGGTTCGCGGCGGCGCCGCGGATGAGGCGGATGGTCGGGTCCAGCTTGGCCATCTCGGTGGGGCGGCCGTCGAGGAACCCGGTGCAGGCCTTGACCGACTTCTCGCAGCTCACCTTGAACTGCAGCTCGCACAGGGCCGCGTTCGCGTCGAACGTGATGGTCGGCGGGGTCGCGGCGGTGAAGGCCTCCTCGAGCGCCTTGATCGCCTCCGCGCCGCGGCCGAGCTTGTGCAGCGCGAGGCCCTTCATGCGCTTGATGTCGCCCGAGTCGGGGATGGCGCGCTCGCCCTGCTCGCACGCGCGCAGCGCCCCCTTCGGGTCCTTCTTCACGACCAGCAGGATCGTGGCCAGCTTCCAGTACGCGACCGCGCTGCCCTGCTTGTCCTTCGCGATGATCGCCCCGTACTTCTCGATGGCGCGGTCGAACTCCTTGTCGTCGAAGGCCTTCTGCGCCTCGTCGAGATCCGCCTGGACGCCCCCCGTCCCCCCGCCGCCGCCCGCCTGCGCGCGCGCCACGCCGGGCGCGCCGGCCGCGAGCATCATCGCGACCACGATCCACACGATCCTGCGCATCAGGTCCTCCGTCCGTCCGCGATACCCCAGCCCCCCATCGGCTTTGCTCAACGATCGTACTTCCTTGGCTCCGCGATGCTCCGGCGCTACGCGCCGAAGATGCGCGCGAACACCATCGTGATGTCGTCCTTCCGTGGCTTCTCGGCGAAGAACGCCGTGGCCGCCGAGACCACCTCGTCCCGCATCTCGGCCGGCGGCTTCCCCTCGGCGCGGCGGATGGCGGCGCGGAAGCGCTTCTCGCCGTACTCCTCGCCGGCCGGGTTCTCGCACTCGACGATGCCGTCCGTGTACCACACGAGGACGTCGTCGGCCTGGAGCGCCATCTCCTTGGCGGTGTACTTGCTCTCCTGCAGGTCGCCGAGGCGGTTGCCGCGGGTCATGAGCGCGCCGAACTGGCCCTTGCCCGTCTCGTCCTTGCGGTAGAGGTAGGGGAAGTTGTGGCCGGCGTTCGCGAAGGTGATGACCTTGGTCTTGGGATCGATGATCGACGCGAAGCACGTCATGACGAACTTGCGCTTCGCGGACTCGAAGATCGCGCGGTTCATGATCTCGAGCAGGTAGGTCACCGACATGTTGTCGTTCGTGAAGGCGCGGCACGAGTCGCACGCCGCCTTCGCCGCCGCGGTGATCATGGCCGAGGGCACGCCGTGGCCGGTGACGTCGCCGATGACGACGAGGATCTTGCCGTCGAGGAGCTCGTGGAAGGTCCACCAGTCGCCGCCGCACTGCGTCGCGGGCTGGAAGTAGCCGGCCAGCTTGATGAACTGCGCGTCGATGACGTCGGTCGGCGGGACCAGCGTCTCCTGGATCGTGCGCGCGACCTCGAGCTCCTTCTCCATCGTCGCCTTCTCGGCGGTCTGATGGAGCAGCAGCACGAGCTGCTCGGTCATGAAGTTGAAGTTCTCGCCGAGGAGGCCGATCTCGTCGCGCGAGGTGACCTCGACGCGGGTCTCGAGGTTGCCGGCGGCGATCTGGCTCGCGCGCAGGGCGAGGAGCTTGATCGGCCGCGCGATCCGCAGCCCCTGGAAGACCGCCATCAGCGTACCGAGGATGACGAAGACGAAGCCGAGGAGCACGGTGTTGCGCCACGTGACGAAGAACTGCGACTCCTTGGCGCGCTTGAGCTCGGCGAGCTGCTGCTCGAGGAAGCGCAGGCTGTACCCGGTCGCGACCACGCCCAGGCGCTCCTGGCTCTCGGCCGAGGTGATCGGCCGGCCGACGAGCAGGACGTCGTTGCCGTCGATCTTGATGCGGTTCTTGACCACCGTCTCCTTGGCCGCCTTGATGGCCTCCCACGAGGCGTCGGTCACCTTCTTCTCGTTCCGGTCCTTCTGCGTGTGCGCCATCACGAGGCCGTCCTTGTCGGCCACGTAGACGAACGCCAGCTCGGGATCCTCCTTGCCGATGGCCGGGATGAAGTCGCGCAGCGTGATCCAGTCGCTCTGCTGGATGGCGGTGCGGCTCATCGGCACGAGGGTGCGGACGGCGGTCTCGGCGCGGCGCCGCAGCGCGGTCGTCGTGACCTCCTCGGAGCGCTTGGCCGTGTCGTCGAACATGCGGCCCATGTTCCAGACGCTGAGCACGCCGAACAGCGCCACGATCACCACGATCAGGGCGGTGGTGACGAGGATCATCTTGACGCTGATTGAGGGACCTTGTAGCCGTTCCATGATCTCCCCGGAGGCAGTTCGGGGCGGCCTCGGGCCGCGCTGCGGCGGAAGACTGCTCGCTGTCGACCGCTGATCGGCTCCTGCACGCGGAGCCTGGGCCTGCCGCTAACTGGGCGTCATTGTACGCGGCAGCGCAGCTCCGCGTCAACGAAAAGCGCTGTAGTCCGCGTGAGGTGACTTACAAGGAACTGGTGGAAGTGTTCATGCGGGCTGACTTCTGGGCGCGACGGGCGGGCCCGGGCAACACGCGCCGCACGTGGGTCGTCCAACGAGGGCGTGGGCAGGTGGTTCCTCATGGCGTCGGCGCTCCTGCACGGGCTTGGGCTCGTGGCGATCGCGCGCGCGCCCGCCACGGCGCCGGACGACGCCGCGCTCGACGTGGAGCTGGTGACGCCGGCGGCCGCGGTGGCACCCGCGCCGCGCCCGGGCCCGGCGGCCCCGCCCGCGCCCGCGCCGGCCGCACCGGCGCCCGCGGCGCCGGCGCCGCATCGTCGCGCGGGCACCCCCGCGCCGGCCGCGGCGGCCCCGGCGGCGCGGCGGGCCACGCCGGGGGGCCCGGCCGGGGCGGCGTCCCCGCCCGCGGCCCCGCTCGCGCCGCGCGCGCCGACGCCCCGCGGCCTCGACCTCGG
>DASXVK010000089.1:0-16576 GCA_036504295.1 Polyangia bacterium | reverse complement strand
TCGCGCCGCGGCTCGAGCGGCGCCTGCGGGTCACCTTCCTCGACGTGGGCGACGCCGACTGCGCGCTCGTCGAGCTGCCCGGCGGGGAGGCCATGCTCGTCGATGCGGCCGGCAGCGCCGACGGCTCGGCCGCCTTCGATCCCGGCGAGGTGATCGTCGCGCCGGCGCTCCGCGCGCGGCGCATCGGGCGCCTCGCCCGCGTGATCGTCACGCACCCGCACCCCGACCACATCGGCGGGCTCGCGTACCTCGTCGGCGAGGTGCCCATCGGCGAGGTGTGGGACGCCGGCGACTACGACGAGAACCCGGCCCACGACCGCCTGCGGGAGGCCCTCGCCCGCCGCGGCGTCCCGCGCCGGCGCCCCCGCGACCTCACGGTCGGCGGCGCGACCCTCGAGGTGCTGCACCCGCGCGGCGACGCCGACCCGCTCGCGAGCCCGAACGACAACTCGGTGGTGCTCCGGCTGCGCTACGCCGGGCGCACCCTGCTGCTCCTCGGCGACGCCGAGGCCGCCGCCGAGGCGGAGCTGGTCGCCCGCGAGCCCGCGGCGCTGCACGCCGACGTGGTCAAGGTCGGCCACCACGGCAGCCGGACCTCCTCGGGGGCCGCGCTCGTCACGGCGGCGGCGCCGGGCATCGCGGTCATCTCCGCCGGCCCGCGCAGCCGCCACCGCTTTCCGCACCCCGAGGTGGTGGCGCGGTGGCAGGCCGCCGGCGCCACGGTCCTGCACACGGGCCGGACCGGCGCCGTCACGGTCACGATCGACGCGCGCGGCCGGCTCGCCGTGACGACCGCCCGCGCTGACGCGCTCCGGGACGCAACCGCGGCGCGCGCCGGCCGATAAGCGCGACATGCCGACCACGATCATCGCGCGCCCCTCCGCCCTCGCGGCCCTCGCCGCCCTCGCCCTCCTCGCCGGCTGCGCCCACCTGCCGCCCCGCATCTCGCCGGCGGCCGCGCTGCGCCAGGCCGAAGGCGCGCGCCTGCTCGCCGAGGGGCACGTCGACGGCGCCGAGGCCGCGTTCGTGCTGGCCCTCGAGTATCACCCGTTCTTCCCGGAGGCGTACAACGGCCTGGGCCTGGTCGCCCGCGCGCGCCACGACCGCGACACCGCGCGCGAGATGTTCCGGCGCGCCGTGCAGTGCCACGCCGATTTCGCCGAGGGCCACGCGAACCTGGGCGCGATGGCGCTCGAGGACGGTGACCTCGGCGGCGCGGAGGAGGCGCTGCGCCGGGCGCTGGCGGTCGATCCCGGCTTCAGCCGCGCCCGCTACGACCTCGCGCTGGTGCTGATCGCCCGCGAGCGCCTCGACGAGGCGGTCGCCGAGCTGCGCAAGACCATCGCCGGCGCGCCCGACTTCGCGCTCGCTCTCGCCGAGCTGGCCGGCCTCGAGGGGCGGCTCGGCAACGCGGCCGCCGCGGATGCCGCCCTCCGGCGGGCCCTGGCCGTCGCGCCGCGGGACGGCGCCGTGCACCGCGTCGCCGGCGACCTCGCGCGCGGTCGCGGCGATCTCGCGGGCGCCGCCGAGGCGTACGAGCGCGCCCTCGCCCTCAAGCCGGCGGACCCCGAGGCGCGCTTCGGCCTCGCCGTGGTGCTCATCGCCCGCGGCGAGGCGGCGGCGGCGCACGACGCGCTGGGCGCGGTCCTGCGGCAGCGGCCGCGGCACGCCGGCGCCCACTTCGTCCTCGGCTCGCTGCACCTGCTCCGGGGCGAGGCCGCGGCGGCCGTCCCGGAGCTGCGCGCCGCCCTCGCCGCGCGGCCGCGCTTCGCCGAGGCCCGCTACCAGCTCACCCTCGCGCTCCGCGCCATCGGCGACACGGCCGCCGCCGCCACCGAGTGCCGCCGCCTCCGCGCCGACGCCGCGCCGCTCGCCGACACCGCCGCCTGCCCCGGCCCCGCCGCCCGGCGGTGAGGGCCAGGAAAACAGGGAGACGGGGAGACGGGGAGGACGTCAGGGTTGGGTCGCGCCGACGCTGGCGTCGTGCACGACGCCGGCGTCGTGAGCCAAGACAGACTGGCCTCCCCGACTCCCCGTCTCCCTGTTGCATTCATGGACGGCCGCCCGCCGGTTGTCGCCGGATCGCTCCCGCGATACCATCGCTCCCGATGCCGCTGCGACTCGCCATCCGCCCGGTTCGTGCGCCCGCGGCGGACCGTCCCGCGGCCGAGCACGAGCTCGTCCTCGACGAGGGGACCGCGATCCTCGGGCGGGGCCCCCAGGCGAACGTGCGCCTGCCCGAGGCCGCGGTGTCGCTGAGCCACGCGCGGCTCGAGCGCACCGGCGACGACTGGTTCATCACCGACGTCGGCTCCACGAACGGCACGCGGCTCAACGGCACGCGGCTCGTCGCCGGGCAGCGCCGCTTGCTCCGCCCCGGCGACCGCATCGAGGTGCCCGGCTTCGCGGTCCTCGTCGGCAGCGACGCGGCGGCCGCGCCGACCACCCCCGAAGGCACCGTCGAGATCGCCCGCCGCATGGTGCACGAGGTGCTGCTCGCCGTCGCCGGCGCCGACGAGTCCGCCCCGACCGTGACGGTGCTCAACGGCCCGCAGGCCGGCGTCGTCCTCACGCTGGGCGAGATCGGCCGCGCCTACCGCCTCGGCCGCGCCGAGAGCTGCGAGCTCATCCTCGGCGACCGCGACGCCTCCCGCGAGCACGCGACGCTGCGGCGCGACTTCACCGGCGTCACCCTCACCGATCTCGGCGCGAAGAACGGCGTCATGGTGGGCCGCGCGCGCCTGACGGGGCCGCGGGTGCTCGGCGACGGCGACGAGATCGTCATCGGCGCGACGCAGCTCCGGTTCAGCGACCCGGCGGAGGCGTACCTCAGGAAGCTCGAGTCGCTGCCCGAGGTGGCCGCGGCGACGCCCGCTCCCGCCCCGGCCGCGGCGACGCCCGGCCTCGCCCCCGCCCCCGCCGCGCCTGGCCTCGCCCCTGCCGCGCCGGGCCTCGCCCCCGCCGCGCCGGGCCTCGCCCCCGCCGCACCGGGTCTCGCCCCCGCCGTCGACGCCAGCGCGCTGGACGCGCCCGCGCCCGGCGGCCACGACGCGCCCGGCCCGGCCGCCGCGCCGGCCCCGCGGCGCGCCCTGGGGCCCCTGCTCATCGCCGTCTTCGCCGCCGTGCTCGCGCTGGTCGCGGCCGGCGGCCTGGTGCTGCTGCTGAGGTCGACATGACGACGCCCGAGCTCCCGGTCTCGATCCCCGCGAACGACGCCACCCTCGACGGCCGCCTCGCGCTGCCGACCGCGCCGCGCGCGGGCGTCGTCCTGTGCCACCCCCACCCCGCCTTCAACGGCACCATGGACGCGAGCGTGCTCGTCGCCCTCGCCCGCCACCTGAGCAGCCGGGGGTACGCCACGCTGCGCTTCGACTTCCGCGGCATCGGCAGCTCGACGGGCGAGCCCACGGGCGGCGACCGCGAGGGCGAGGACGTGCTCGCCGCGGTGCAGTTCCTGCGCGGTCGCGACGTCGAGCAGGTCTGTGTCGCCGGCTACTCGTTCGGCGCCGCCGCGGCGCTCGATGCGCTCTGGCGCGGCGGCGACTTCGCGGCCACCGCCTGCATCGGCTTCCCCACCGAGGGGATCGCGGTCGGCTCGCCGCAGGAGGCGCGGGTGCGCGAGACGATCCGCACGTCGCGCCGCCTCCTCTTCATCGGCGGCACCGTCGACCCCTACAGCTCACCCGAGATGCTCGAGGCGTGGGGCGGCACGGTCGAGCGGTTGCTCGCGGTGGGGCACTTCTACTCGAGCCGCGACGAGGAGCAGATCTGCCGGCTCGTGGCGGAGCTGTTCCTCGCGGGCACGGTGCGGCTGACCTAGGACCAGCCGTTACTACCGCTTCCCCTTCTTGCGCTGCTTCCGGGCTTCCTTGCGCTTCTTCTTGGCCTTGACCTTGTCGGCGTTGCGCGCCGTCGGGTGAAAGACCTTGCGGTCGGGGTCGACGCCGGCCTGATTCATCATCTGCCGGATGTCGATGCCCATGAACTTGCGCATCTGCGCGATGTGCTTGAAGCCGGGGATCTTGCCGAGCAGGCCGGAGCTGACCCCGATCTGCATCATCATCTGTCGCATCATCGCGAACTTGTTGATGAGCTCCTTGACCTCGTGGTCCTTGTGGCCGGAGCCCTTGGCGACGCGCGCGATGCGGCCGGGGTGGAAGTCCTGGCGCCGCTCCTTGCGGGTGCGGCCCTGGGCCGTGATCTCCTCCCAGGTGCTCTCGATGAAGCGCTCGGGGTGGCGGCGCTCGTCGAGGGTCATGGAGTTGATCATCGACTCGATGCGGATGAGCTCCTTGTCGTCGAGCTGCACGCCCTCGGGCAGGCCGTCGGGGAAGAAGGGCATCTTCTCGAAGATGTCCTTGAGCGACCCCATCTTCTGGATGGTGCGGATCTGTTCGACGAAGTCGCTCATGTCGAACTTACCCTTGAGCATGCGGAGGGCGTCGTCCTCCGCCTTCTCCGCATCCACCACCTGCTCGAAGTCCTGCATGAGGCCGACGATGTCGCCCATGCCGAGGATGCGCGAGGCGAGGCCCTCGGGCCGGAACTCCTCGAGCTTGTCGAGCGACTCGCCGATGCCCAGGAACTTGATCGGCTTGCCGGTGACCGCCTTGACCGAGATGGCGGCGCCGCCGCGGGCGTCGCCGTCGAGCTTCGTGAGGATGACGCCGTCGAGGTTCAGCCGCTCGTTGAAGGCCTTCGCGGTGTTGACCGCGTCCTGGCCGATCATGGCGTCGCAGACGAGGTAGATGTTGCTCGGGTGGACCGCGTCGTCGATGTTCTTGAGCTCCTGCATCAGGGGCTCGTCGATGGCGAGGCGGCCGGCGGTGTCGAAGATGACGACGTCGCGGCCCTTCAGGTGCGCCTCGTCCATCGCCTTGCGGCAGATGTCGACGGGGTCGCCGCCGGGCTGCGCGTACACCGGCATCTCCAGCCGGGCGCCGAGCGCCTGGAGCTGGTCGATGGCGGCGGGGCGGTACACGTCGGCCGCGACGAGGAGCGGCTTCTTGTGCTTGCGCTCGAGGTAGCGGGCGAGCTTGCCGACGGTGGTCGTCTTGCCCGAGCCCTGCAGGCCGACCATCATGATCCCGGTCGGGCCCTTCTTCGCCCAGTTCAGCGACGTGTCCACCGGGCCCATCAGATCGATGAGCGTCTGCTGGCAGATCTTGATGAAGTGCTGCTCCGGCGTCGCGCGGACGATGCCGAAGCCCTTGGCCTGAGCCCGGACCTGGACGATCTCGCCGACCGCCTTCTCCTTGACCCGCCCGAGGAAGTCCTTGACGACCTTGAACTCGACGTCGGCCTCGAGGAGCGACAGGCGCACCTCGCGCAGGGCCTCCTCGACGTTCTCCTCGGTGAGCTCGGCCTTCCCCGAAAGGCGCAGCTTCGCCTGCTTGAAACCGCGCTGAAGCGTCTCGAGCATCCTCTATCCTCGCTTGAACTGGCACGGGACGTTTAGCACGGGGCCGTCGGCGAGACAAGGATGGGACGGCGTGTCAGCCGCTTGTATAATCGGGCCCATGCTCCAGCGGGTCACCCTGGTCTGCCTCGCGCTGCTGCTCGGCCGCGGCGCCCTCGCCGCCACCGACATCGCCTGCGTCCCCGCCGAGGAGGGCGCCGTCACGCTCGACGGCCTGCTCCCCGACTGGCGCGACGTCGCCGGCCTCACGCTCGACGACGCCGACCACGTCGTCATGGGGCGCGCGGCGTGGCGGGGCGCCAGCGATCTCTCGGTGACGGTGAAGTGCCTGCGCTCGGACACCGCGCTCTACCTGGCCTTCGACGTGAAGGACGACTACCTCGTGCGCATGCGGGAGGCGAAGCCCGGCGAGGACCACCTCCTCATCCACTTCGCCGACGACGACCAACTCCACACCATCGCCATCTACCCGGGCGACCTCAAGGGCGTGCCGCGCAAGGTGGTCGCGCCGGGGAAGCTCGCGAGGGCGATGGAGGTCGCCGAGGCGCGGCAGCCGCGCGGCTGGTCCGTCGAAGTGCGCCTGCCGATCGCGGCGATCCCGGGCTTCTCGGCCCGCGCCATGGCCATCCGCGGCGGCATCGCCGTCGCCGACTGCGACAGCAAGGTGCACGCGAAGACCGAGAAGATCATGTCGACCTCCGACGGGCACCAGCGGGCGAGCCAGCTCGGCCGCTTCACCTTCGGCGAGACCCAGGACGTGCTGGCGCACTTCCTCAAGCAGCAGGGGCTCACCGCCCGCGACGTGGTCTTCGACCGGTCGATCGAGATGGGCGGCGACCCGGGGCTCGAGCGGGTGGTCGTCGCCGGGCAGTTCCTCGCGGTCTTCGGCGAGGAGTACTACTTCGTCAAGCTCAACGTGAAGAGCGTGAAGGACGTCAGTGACTTCCGCCTCGTCGACCTCACCGGCGACGGGAAGCACGCGATGGTGGTGAAGACGATCGAGCGCGCCGGCAACGGTGCCCGGCAGATCCTGCACGTCTTCAAGCTCATCGGCGCCGGCATCCAGCGGCCCTTCGCCGCCGAGGTCGCGAAGGAGTCGGGCGGCCGCAAGCTCGTGTCGCGCGTGAGCTTCGTCCGCCACAAGAAGAAGACGGACATCGTGATCGAGGCGGGCAAGCCCGCGGGCTGGAACGACAGGAACTACCAGGAGCAGGCGGCCGACGACGTGATCCCGATCCTGCTGCCGTGGAGCGACAAGACGAAGGCGCGCTACCGCTTCAAGGGCGACGAGTTCGAGGAGGTGAAGTAGAGGTCAGCAACGTCGAGGCTCGCGGGGGCTCGCCTCAGGCAACGTCGAGGCTCGCGGGGGCTCGCCTCAGGCCCGCTCGCCGCCGACGGAGCGGCGGCCGGTCTGCTCCCACCAGGCGAGCCACTTCTGGCGCGCCTCCTCGCGCTCCCGCTTCGGCAGGTCGAAGTGGTAGCCGAAGTGCTGGTGCGTGAGCCGGCGCAGCTCCTCCGACGCGGAGAGCCGGATCTCGGCGTCGCCGTGACCGAGCCCCTCGAGCAGCCACTCGACGCGATGGCGCGTACGGTTCTTGTCCCACCAGCCGCGCCACTGCCGCTGGCTCGCCCCGAAATCCTGCTTGGTGAGCAGGACGAGCGCGCGGCGGGCGGCCTCGGCGATGGCGTCGTCGCGGTGCTTCGTGAGCTCGATCAGCCGCGGCACCGAGGCGACGTCGCGCAGCTCGCCCAGCGCCTCGGCGGCGTAGCGCTGCCGCTGCGGGTCGGGGCCGGGCAGCTCGCCGCGCGCGCGCTCGAGGACCTCCTTCATCTCGGCGGTGGCCAGGTAGCGTCGCAGGACCTCGACGGCGATGCCGCGGACCGAGGCGTCGGGGTCGTAGAGGCGCGTCGCCAGCGCCGGCACGACCTCGGCGAAGACGAGCTCCGAGAAGAGGTACGTGGCGTAGAAGCGGACGTCGAGGTCGGGCGAGCCGAGCAGGCGCAGGACGTGGCGCACGGCGGGGCGGCCGCAGTCGATGAGGATGCGCAGCAGCTCGCTGTGCTCGCCGACAGGGGGCAGCTTGCCCTTGAGGGCGTAGCGGTCGCAGCGCAGCCGCCCCGGGAAGCGGCGCACCATGACCTCGAGCGCGGGCTCGCCCATGCGCTCGAGGGCGGCGGCGGCCACGTGCGCCTCCGCCGACTCCGGCGCCCGCTCGATCTCGTCGAGGAGCCCGTCGATCTCGCGCGGGGACACGACGGTGATGCCGGTGCCGACGGGCTGCGGCGTGGTGCGCGCAGGCAGCGGCGTGCCCGCGGCCGGGTTGCCGTCGAGCCAGTGCATGACGTCCGGCGCGAGCGAGACGCGCCCGCTCGGCAGCTCGGCGACGACCTCGAGGCCGACGGGCTCGGGCTCGGGCAGGGCCGGGGGCGGCGGCATCTCGGCGTCGAGCTCGAGGATCTCCTCGGGGTGGCTCCAGGGGTCGGCGACGACGTTCAGCCGCTCGGTGTCGGCCACCTCGAGCGCCGCCGCGGGCGCCGCGTCCTCGGCGGGTCCGGCGTGACCGTCGAACGGCGGCGCCGGCTCCGGGACGACGCCGTCGAGCTCGGCGGCGGCCGGCGCCCCGGCGGGCTCGCGCTCGGCGTCGGCCGCGGCGTCGGTCTCGCGCTCGGCGTCGGCCGCGGCGTCGGTCTCGCGCCCGGCGTCGGCGTCGGCGTCGGCGTCGGTGCCGGCCGCGGTCTCGGCCGCGGCTTGGGTCTCGGCGTCGGCCCCGGTGTCGGTCGCGGTTCCGGCCGCAGCCTCGGCCGCGGTCCCGGCGCCGGTGCCGGCCGCGGCGTCTGCCACCGGGGCGGCCTCCGTGACGGCCTCGGCCGCGGCCGCGGCGACCACGTCCTCCGGCGCCGCGTCCTCCCCGCGCGGGGCGCGAGCGGCGATCATCGGCTCGGTCGGCGCAACGTCCGCGTCCGCGTCCGTCGCGGGGGGCCGCACGGCGATGAAGCGCGCCGTGTTCCCCGCGGGCGCGGGCCCCCACGGCCCGGCCGCCACGGGCTCCGGCACGGCCGCGGCGCCGAGCTGCCCGGCGCTGTCCGTGGCCGGCGCGTAGAGGGCGCCCTTGGCCTTCATGATCAGCCGCGAGAACGCGCGCCCCACCTCGTGGCCGAGGGTGAAGAGGTCGACCACCTGCGCCGCGGGGATCGAGCGATGCCCGCGGTCGCCGTAGAGCAGCGCGACGGCGCGGCCGCGGATGACGACCGGCACGATGACCATGGTGGCCGGGCGCGGCCGCCCCAGGGCGGCGAAGCAGGCGTCGTTGGTGAGGTCGGCGCCGGGCGGGCCGAGGTAGGGGGCGGCGCTGCGGGAGGCCGACGCCAGCGCCGAGTCGCCCTCGAGGCGCAGCGAGACCTGGCTCAGGTCCGCCGCGCCGTCGCGCGACAGGGCCACCCGGCCGTGCGCGTGCGTGCCCTGCACCGTGAAGAGCGCGACGAACTCGAGCCGGCTCCGGGCCGCGCGGACGAACGCATCGAAGATCTCGTCGCGGTTGGCCGCGTTCGCCACGCGCTCCGTCGCGGCCTCGAGGCTCAGGGGCGAGGCCTCGGGCCGCGGCGCCGCCGAGGGCGCGGGCGCGGCCGCCGGCGGCTCGGACCGCGTCGGCATCCGCGGCTCGGTCACCGCCTCGGGCGCCGCCGCGCGCCCGGCCTCCGGCGCCGCGAGCCGGGCCGCGAGCGTGGCGTAGCGCGCGGGGATCGCCGCCCCGTAGCGCAGGTTCCAGGCCTGGTAGAGCCGGCACTCGGGCGCGATGCGCGGCTCGACGCCGACGCCGAGGTGGAAGCCGAGCTCGTCGAGGCGGGCGCGGTCGACCGGGTCGGTCACGAGCAGCCGCAGGACGCCGTCGGTGATGCCGAGGGGCGCAACAAAGGCGCTCTCGGCCCGGTCCCGCGGGCACAGCCGCAGCGCGGCCTGATCGACGGTGAAGATCTCCGCCGGCTCGGCCGCGGCCAGGCCCGTCGCCTGCGCCAGGAAGGCGACGAGGCGCGGCTCGTCGATGACGCGCATCTCGAGGAGGATGGTGTCGAGCGACCCGCCGTAGATCACCTGACGCTGAAAGGCCTCCTCCATGCGCTTGACGCTCACGAGGCCTTCTTGCACCAGGAGCGAGCTGAGGCGGGTCGTCATCCCCGTTCCGTGTCCGTCCTCGGACTACGAGCGTACCACGTAGGTCCCTGCGATCCAGTCGTGCAGGCCGCGCTTCTCGCGGTCGAAGCCGATCCAGATGAAGCCGAGCGACAGCAGCGCCGCCGAGAGCAGATAGCCGCACGTGCGCAGGAGCGCCCGCGCCAGCGAGGGCGGCTCGCCGTACCAGGTCACGACCCGCACGCCGAGGAGACGCTTGCCCGGCGTCTGCCCGCGGGTGCCCACGAAGATGAAGCAGTAGAGGAAGACCAGGATGGCGAGCAGCACGCTCCAGAAGATGATCGGGCCGTTCTTCTCGACGAGCAGGCCGACCACCAGGTCGAGGTTCAGCTCGCGCGCGGGCGGGACGCGCACGCCGGTGACCGCGCTCCCGCCCCACGCGAGCAGCACGAAGATCGGCATGACGATGAGCGCGTCGACGAGACCGGCGAGGGCCCGCTCGAAGAAGCCGGCCACCCGGAAGCGCACGACCTCCGGCTCGCGGCCCCGCCCCGGCGACGCCTCGCCACCGGCGGCCCGCCCGGGGCCGCGAACGCTCCCCTCCGGCGCGCCTGCCGGCGCACCGGCCCCCTGGGCCTCCTGGTCGGGGCCCGGCGCGAGGGCCGCACCACAGTCGGGGCATACCTGCACGCCGGGGTCCACCGGAGCGGTGCACCTCGGGCATTCCATGGTCAACATTAGTATTCCCGGGAGGAGGAAAAAGCAACTCCCCGGCGGGGTTGCACGTCAGGGGTCAGCCCGACGCCCGCCAGCCGTTCAGGGCCCGCCGAGGTCGCCGGCGACGTACCCGAGCAGCGCCAGCGCGACCACGGCCGCGGTCTCGGCCCGGAGGATCCGGGGGCCGAGCGAGGTCACGGCGAAGCCCGCGGCGCGGGCCGCCGCGACCTCGCCGGGCGTGAAGCCGCCTTCGGGACCGACCGCGACCGCCGCGGCCGCGGGCGGCAGCGGTGGGGCGAGGTCGCGCAGGGGCGCGCTGGCCTCCTCCCAGAAGAGCACCTTCAGGGGCGCGTCCTGCACCGCCGCGAGCGCGGCCTCGAACGGCTGGATCTCGCCCAGGGTGAGGGCGTCGGCGCGGCCGCACTGGCGCGCGGCCTCACGCGCGATCGTGCCCCAGCGCGCGAGCCGGCCCCGCGCGCGCTCCGCCTCGAGGCGGGGCACCGACCGCACCGTCTCGACGGGGATCACGCGCGCCGCCCCGAGCTCGGTCGCCTTCTGCACGACGAAGTCCATGCGCTCGCCCTTGCACAGGCCGATGAGCAGGGTGACCGCCGGCCGCTGCCTGGTGGCGCGGGCCCGGCGCCCTTCGACCACCGCGTGCGCCTCGCGGGTGCCGACCCGGCTCAGCCGCACGTCGCACTCGTTGCCGCAGCCGTCGAAGAGCGTCAGCCGGTCGCCCTCGCCCAGGCGGAGCACGCGGCAGACGTAGCGGTGCTCGTCGCCGGCGAGGACGATCGCGGCGCCGGCGGCGCGCTCCGGCGGGACGAAGAGCCGGGCCACGCTAGGTCCTCCGCAGCAGCACCGCGCGCCATTCGCCCTCGTCGATCACCTCGATCAACGTGAGCCCGGAGTCGACGTACGCTGCCGCGACCGGGCCCGCCTGCTCCGTGAGCAGCCCGGAGAGGACCAGCCACCCGCCCGGGGCGACCGCCGAGGACAGCTCCTCCGCGATGGCCTCGAGCACCTCGCGCTGGATGTTGGCGAGGACGAGATCCGCGACGCTCGGGGCGGCCTCGGCGCCGCCCTCGACGAACGTGAGCCGATCCCGCACGCCGTTGCGCTCGGCGTTCTCGCGCGCCGTCGCCACGGCCTCGGCGTCCATGTCGAGCGCCACCCCGCTCGCGGCCGGCCAGATCCGGAGCGCGGCGATGGACAGGATGCCCGACCCGCACCCCGCGTCGAGGAAGCGGCGCGGCGTCGCGCCGGCGGCCTCGATGCGCTCGAGCGCGAGCATACAGAGCTGCGTCGAGGCGTGCGCCCCGGTGCCGAACGCGCGGCCGGGGTCGAGATCGATGACGCGCTCCCCGGGCGCCACGGGGACGAGGTCCCAGCTCGGCCGCACCAGGAAGCGCCCGACGCGCTGGGCGCGGAAGAAGCGCTTCCACGCGTCGCGCCAGGTCTCGTCGTCGAGGAGATCGGAGCGCAGCGCGTAGCCGCGCGCCGCCGGCAGCCGCGCCGCCACGTCCTCGAGGAGCGCGCGCAGGGCCGCCTCCTCGGCGGCGGCGCGCTCGGGCGCGACGTAGAGCCGCAGCTCCACCAGCCCCGGGGCCGGGTGCTCGACGGTGGACGCGTCGCGCACCTCGACGGCGACACCGCGCTGGGCGAGGTGCGCCAGGACGACCTCGCCGGCGGTCTCGTCGATCTCGATCAGGAACTCGGTCCAGGGCACGCCGCAAGTATAGTCGAATTTCACCGCGGGCCAGCCGCTTGCAACCGCGGTCCCGCTCACGCATGATCGCCCGGGCGACGCCAGCCCAGGAGGGAACCGATGCCGATCCGCCTCTTCAACAAGGACAGTGGAGCCCTCCTCGGCGAGTTGACCGAGGACCAGCTCGACCAGCTCGCGGACGCCCTGGAGAGCGAGGGCCCGGAGGATCACGACTACTGGATCAACTCCGAGGAGGTCGAGCTCCTGGAGCAGGAGGGCGTGGACCCGGCGCTCGTCAAGCTGCTGAAGGATGCCGTCGGCATCGACAACGAGGACGGCATCGAGATCGAGTGGCGTACGGAGTAGCGTAGCCGCGCCGCGCTCGAGGGCGACCCCGTTTCGCCTGCAAAAAACTGGACGTGATCGCCCGGGGTGTTACCGTGGCCGCTGGGAGGGTGCCAGCCATGGAACGTCACCCGCGCGTCATCTGCATCGCCAACCAGAAGGGCGGCGTCGGCAAGACCACGACGGCCGTCAACCTCGCTGCCGGTCTCGCCCGGCGCGGCCGGCGGGTGCTCCTCGTCGACCTCGACATCCAGGGCAGCGCGACCGCGACGCTGTGGCGGCGGCCCGCCGAGGTGGAGCGCTCGGTCGCGCACGCCCTCGTGGCCGAGACGCCGCTCGACGACGTCATCCAGGACACGTGCACGCCCAACCTCTTCCTCGCGCCCGCCGGCGAGGAGCTCGCGGCGGTGGACATCCACCTCGCGAACGCCATGGCGCGGGAGCGGGTGCTCACGCGCTGTCTCCAGGGGCCGCGCGTGGGGTCGATGGACTACGTCATCATCGACACCGCGCCGTACCTCGGGCTGCTCACGATCAACGCGCTGTGCGCCGCCGACCACCTCATCGTGCCGGTCAGCTGCGAGTACCTGCCCATCGTCGGGCTCAAGCTCTTCAGCGACACGCTCGCGAAGCTCCGGACCCGCCTCGGCGCGCGGTGCGACGTGCTCGGCTACCTGATCACGATGTACGACTGCCGCGAGCGCATCACGACCGAGGTCGAGGCCATCATCCGCAAGACCTTCGGCGACGCGGTCTTCACGCACCCGATCCGCGTGAACACCCGCCACAAGGCGAGCCCGTCGCACCACAAGACGATCTTCGAGTTCGAGCGCGAGGGCGGCCGTGGCCGTGAGGACTACGATCGCCTGACCGACGACGTCCTGCGCCGCGCCGGCGACGGCGCCCGCACCGTCAAGCGCCCCACCCGCTCCCGCCGCGCCGCGGCGGCTTCGTCGCCCGCGCCCGAGGCGACCATCGCCCTCGCGGCCGCGGGTCTCGCGCCGTAGCCCGTTCCCCCCTTTCCAAAGAAGGATTGAACCGCCAAGACGCCAAGGCGGCGAACCTTCGATCCCATGAGCTTGCCCTCCCCAGCCTTGGCGTCTTGGCGGTTCAAGTTCTTTTGGCCACGGGAAGACGCGCGCGGGCGCGCGCGGGGGATGTCGCTCGAAGCTTGGTGGTGAGGAGGAGGTGGTGGTGTCGGTGCTGCGCTGCGGCTAGTGCGGCGCGCTGCGGCGCTTCATCTCGCGACGACGGCGCTTCCGCGCCTCACGCATCTTGCGCTTGCGCTTGACCGACGGCTTCTCGTAAAAGCGACGACGCTTGATCTCCTGCAGGATGCCTTCCTTCGACATCTTCTGCTTGAGGATCTTCATCGCCTTTTCGAGGTTGTCTCGGACTTCGACTTCTAGGGGACGACCTAGCAAGCTTTCACCCCCTTCCTCCTCAGATTTGGGACGGCTGTACGTACACCCCCGGCCCGTCTCCGTCAAGGAAAAACACCGGTGCCCTCATGACGCGGGTGGTCGGCGCCGTCAAGACCTGTTAAAATTCTTAACACCACGGCTTACAGTATAGGCAAATTATTCGTCTTTACATCGAATGGGGCACGTGATACATGTAGGTCACTCGAGCGAGGAACCAGTGCCGGCTGACGCCTTCAGCATGGCCAACGGAGAGTCGGGGCGCCGCTCCAGGTCGGGACACAGGGCCACGGGGCAGGCTGAAAGGAGAGGGCGAGATGTCGTTCACGGGCGTGAAGGTCTTTTCAGCGACCAAGGCGAAGGATCGGGAAGAGCTGGGTGAGATGGTGACGCGCTGGTTGCGCGAAAACCCGGACGCCAGCATCGTCGACAAGATCGTGACGCAGAGCTCGGATCGCGAGTTCCACTGTCTGACGATCACGTTGTTCTATCAGCGCAGCGGCGCCGTGGCGCACCACGCGCCCTAGCGCCGTACGCTGTCGACCGAGTCGCACCGGTGGGGGGATGAGGGGCCCGACACGGCCACGAGCAGGGCGAAAGGCAGGGCTGAGATGTTCACGTGCGTGAAGGTGTTCTCGGCGACCAAGGCCAAGGATCGGGGCGAGTTGGGGGATCGGGTCACGCGGTGGCTGTGCGAGCACCCGGACGCCAACATCGTCGACAAGATCGTCACCCAGAGCTCCGACCAGGAGTTCCACTGCCTGACGATCACGGTGTTCTACGAGATGATCGCCGGCGCCCACCCGGCGGTTCAGGCGATCTGACCGCCGGCCGGCGGCGGTGACGCGCCGGCGCGCGGCCCGTTGTCGTCAGTGCGCACTGAGGCCGCGCTGGCGCTCGACGGCCTCGCGCCGGGCGCGGCCCCACGCGGCGAGCGCGCTCGCGTGGGTGTACTCGCCGCGCTGCTCGGCCGGCGAGAGCGTGGCGAGGGCCTGGGTGGCCTCGCGCTCGTCGCGGCCCGCGGCCTCGACGTCGATGGCGTCGGGCGCCAGCGCGGTCTCGGTGAGCACGACGACCTCGTCGCCGGCGCCGACCTCGACGTAGCCCGGGCCGACGGCGAGCACGCGGGTGTGGCCGTCCTCGACGAAGGTGAGGACGCCGGCGCCCATCGCCGACAGGAACGGCAGGTGGCCGGGGAGCACGCCGAACTCGCCGAGCACGCCCGGCGCGACGATCTCGGTCACCTCCGTCTTCGCGATCGCGCCCGTCGGGGTCACGATGCTGAGCCGGAGGTGTCCGGCCGAGGCGATCTCGGCCATCTCAGCCCTGCTCCTTCTTCATCCGCTCCCAGTTCTCGAGGACGCCGTCGATCCCGCCCGTCATGTAGAAGCACTGCTCGGGGATCTCGTCGTGCTTCCCGGCGATGACCTCGGCGAAGGAGCGGATCGTGTCCTTGACCTCGACGTACTGGCCCTTGCGGCCGGTGAAGACCTCGGCCACGTGGAACGGCTGCGAGAGGAACTTCTGGATCTTGCGGGCGCGCGCGACGAGGATCTTGTCGTCCTCCGACAGTTCGTCCATGCCGAGGATGGCGATGATGTCCTGCAGCTCCTTGTACTTCTGCAGGATGCGCTGGACCTCGCGCGCCACCTTGTAGTGCTCCTCGCCGACGACACTGGGCGAGAGGATCGTCGAGGTGGAGTCGAGCGGGTCGACCGCCGGGTAGATGCCGAGCTCGGAGATCGGCCGCGAGAGGACCGTGGTCGCGTCGAGGTGGGCGAAGGTCGTCGCCGGCGCCGGGTCGGTGAGGTCGTCGGCCGGGACGTAGATCGCCTGGACCGAGGTGACCGAGCCCTTGTTCGTCGACGTGATCCGCTCCTCCAGCTCGCCGAGGTCGGTGCCGAGGGTCGGCTGGTAACCGACGGCGGACGGGATGCGCCCGAGGAGGGCCGAGACCTCGGAGCCGGCCTGCGTGAAGCGGAAGATGTTGTCGATGAAGAGGAGCACGTCCTGCCCCTCCTCGTCGCGGAAATACTCGGCCGCGGTGAGGGCCGTCAGGCCGACGCGGGCGCGGGCGCCCGGCGGCTCGTTCATCTGCCCGTAGATGAGCGCCGTCTTCGAGATGACGGGGTTGCCGTCCTGGAGCTTGGACTCCTTCATCTCCACCCAGAGGTCGTTGCCCTCACGGGTGCGCTCGCCGACGCCGGCGAAGACCGAGCACCCGCCGTGCTTCTTGGCGACGTTGTTGATCAGCTCCTGGATGATGACGGTCTTGCCGACGCCGGCGCCGCCGAAGAGGCCGATCTTGCCGCCGCGGCGGTAGGGGGCGAGGAGGTCGACGACCTTGATGCCGGTCTCGAACATCTCGACCTTCGTGCTCTGGTCGACGAAGGTGGGCGGCGGCCGGTGGATCGGGTAGAAGTGCTTCGCCTTGACCGGCCCGGCCTCGTCGACGGGCTCGCCGATGACGTTGAGGATACGGCCGAGGCACTCGTTGCCGACCGGCACCATGATCGGCTTGCCGGTGTTCACGACCGGGAGGCCGCGCGACAGACCGTCCGTGGTGTCCATGGCGATGCACCGCACGGTGCGCTCGCCGAGGAACTGGGCGACTTCGATCGTGAGGTTGTCGGGACGGTCGTTGATGGCCGGGTTGCCGAGCTTGAGCGCCGTGTAGATCTCGGGCAGCTCGCCGGTCTCGAACTCGACGTCGACGACCGGTCCGATGACCTGCAGCACCCGCCCCTGCTTCATCTGCGCCTGTTCCATGTGGTTCCTCTGTCCTTAGCCTAGCCCTTGAGGGCCTCGGCCCCGCCGATGATCTCCATGAGCTCCTT
>DASXVK010000088.1:0-1727 GCA_036504295.1 Polyangia bacterium | reverse complement strand
CGCCCCGCGAACGGCGCCGCCGCCGCCGAGCCCTCGGAGGCGCAGCCGTGACGCGCGCCCGCCTGCTCGCCGCTGCCCTGGCGCTCCTCGTCGCCACCCCCGCGCTCGCCGCGAAGAAGCCGCTCGCCGCCGGCGAGCGCGTCGACCTGAACCGCGCCAGCGTCTCGCAGCTCATGCGGCTCCCGGGGGTCGGCCGCAAGAAGGCGGAGGCCATCGCCGCGCAGCGCGCCCGCGCGCCGTTCCACCGGCTCGAGGACGTGCTGTCGGTGAAGGGCGTCTCGCCCGCCTGGCTGGAGAAGCAGCGCCCTCACCTCGCGGTGGGCGCCGCGCCCGCGGGCGAGAAGCTGGCGGCGGGGAAGGTGCCAGCCCCTCGACGTCCTTGACGCCCCGGCGCGCGTCGCGCTACGGAGAGCCCTGCAGCACCCGCTCGGAGGAACAGGGAAGCCGGTCCAGGGCTGTCGAGCCCGATTCCGGCGCGGTCCCGCCACTGTAGCCGGGGAAGCACCTGCGGATGTCACCACTGCCGCGCGGACGCTCGCGCGCCGGGAAGGTGGCAGGTGCCGCGGCCGTCGGGGAGTCCCGCCGGCCGCACCCGGGAGCCAGGAGACCTCCCTTCGAGCTGGGCCGCGCATCTCGCGCGGCCCACGGTTTCCGCGTCCGAAGGAGACGCGCGAACTTGGCTCGATCCGTCCGCGCCTGCGCGCTCGCCGCGCACCTCCTCGCGTTCGTCCCGCTCGCCGCGGCGGCGGGCGACGAGGGCGCGCGCCCGCCCGCCTTCGGCGAGGAGCTGGAGGTGGTCGGCGAGCGCCGGCCCGGCGCGGCCGCCGACACGACCGCCGCGGCCACCGTGGTCGACGCGCACCGGTTCGAGGGCGAGGCGAGGAGCGTGGCCGAGCTCATCGCCACCGCCCCCGGCGTGGCGGTGAGCCAGTACGGCGGGCTCGGCCAGCTCACCACCGTGTCGCTGCGCGGCTCGAGCGCGGCCCAGGTCCAGGTCCTCCTCGACGGCCTGCCGCTCAACACCGCCGCGGGGGGCGGCGTGGACCTGGCGCGCATCCCGCGCGCCTGGATCGAGCGCATCGAGGTGGTGCGCGGGGCCGAGGGCGCGGTGTACGGCGCCGGGACCCTGGGCGGGGTCGTCAACATCGTCACCCGGCGCGCCGCCGCGGGCGCCTGGTCGGCCGAGGCCACCGCCGGCTCGTTCCGGACCTTCGCCGGCTCGGCGGACGGCGCGGTGGGCGGGGAGCGGTGGGGCCTCCTCGGCGCGGCCGCGGTCGAGGACACCAGCGGCCGGTTCGACTACCTGTTCGACCCCAAGCCCGCCGTGCCGGGCAACGCGCTCGAGCCGCGCGAGCGCACCCACGACGCCGCCTTCACCGCGGGCGGCCTCGCGAAGCTCTGGGCGGCGGTGGGCGAGGGGCGGCTCGACGCCGTGCTGCAGCTCTCGGGCGGCACCCGCGACCTGCCCGGCTCGCCCTACCAGCTCACCCCCCGCGACGGCCAGCGCGACGCGCGCGCCGGGCTCGTGACGCACCTCGCGGAGCCGCTGGGCGAGGGGCTCGTGCTCGTGCTCGGCCTCGACGGGCGCGACGACCGCCTGACGGTGTGGCTCGAGCCCTTCCCCACCGCGCGCCAGCGCGACCTCGCTGGCGAGGCGAGCGCCGAGCTGCGCTGGACCGCCGGGCCGAGCGAGCTCGCGCTGCGGGCGGCGGGCGGCGGCGAGCGGC
>DASXVK010000087.1:0-13513 GCA_036504295.1 Polyangia bacterium | reverse complement strand
GTGGCGGCGGGCGTCGCGCAGCGAGCCGTCCGCGTGGAGCGCCAGCTCCACCACCCGCGGGAGGAGGTTGCGGAAGGGGCAGTCGGGCTCGTCGAGCCCCTCGTGGGCCGCGGCGTGCAGGTCGGCGATGGCGAGGTACTCCGACGGCACGATCGTCTGGAGGCCGATGCTGTCGGCGAGGCCGCTGCGGCCGAGCGTCTCGAGGGCCTCGTCGGTGATGCTCGCGAGCATCACGCGGTAGTCGGCCTCGCGGGTCGCCTCGATCAGCGCGGCGAGGTTCTCGGCCTCCGCGCGCTCCAGCCGGTCGAGCGTGCTGGCGACGAAGACGACGCTCCGCACGCTCGGCCGCCGCTTGGCCCAGCGGATGAACTCCGACTGGATCCCCTTGCGGCTGCCGAGCGGCAGGGGCCCGTCGAAGCGCAGCACGCCGATGGCCCGGCAGAGCCGGAGCTGCTGGCGGCGGGCGTCCCGCAGGGTCCCGTCGGGGTGCAGCGACAGCTCGGTCAGGCGCGGCGCCAGCGGCTCCAGCGGGCACTCGACCTCCGACGAGCCGGTGTGCGCCCGGGCGTAGATGCTCGCCACCGCGGCGGCCTGCGTCGGGTACATGCTCTCGTCGCCGACGATGTTGGCGACGTTGGTGCGATCCAGGACGGTCCGCACGTCCTCCTTCACGCCGCTGAACGACACGGCGAAGCCGCGGGCGCGCAGCTTCCGCACCAGCTCGCCGAGCTTCTGCGCCGCCGCCTCGTCGACGCCGCTGACGCCGTGGGTGACGAGGAGGACGTGGCGCAGCGCGGGGCGGTCGCTGACCCGGCTGAGGATCTCCTGCTCCAGGTAGGCCGTGTTGGCGAAGCTGAGCGGGGCGTCGAACCGGAACGCGGCGATGTGGCGGCAGCAGGCGAGCCCGTGGCGGTCCGCCGCGCGCAGCGACCCGTCCGGGTGGAGCGACAGCTCGACCACCGGGGGCATGGCCTCGCGGAAGGGGCAGGCGGGCTCGTCGCTGCCGGCGTGCGCGCTGGCGTAGATCTCGCTCACCGCCAGGGCGCGGGTCGCGTGGAAGCGCGCCGCGCCGACGCGGTCGACCAGGTGCGAGCGCCGCAGCACGTCGATCACGGCGTCGGGCATGCCCGAGAACGACACCTCGTACCCGGCGCCGCGCAGGTTGTCGACGATGTGGCGCAGGGTCTCCTCGCCCGACGCGTCGATCTCGCTGATGCCGTTGCCCGAGATGAGCACGTGCCGCAGCCGGGGCTTGTCCGCGACGCGGTCCAGGATCTCGTCCTCGAGGTAGGCCACGCTGGCGAAGTTGAGCGGTCCCTCGAAGCTCACCACCGCGAGGTGCTGACACGTCCGCAGCTCGTGGCGGCGGGCGTCTCGCAGCGCGCCGTCCGGGTGGGGCGCCAGCTCCACGACGGTCGGCCGCATGGTGCGGTAGAGGTAGGCCCCCAGCGACAGGGCCACGCCCATGGCGATGCCCCACTCGAGGTGCGGCGCGAACACCAGCGTGCCGACGAAGGTCACCACGCCGACCACGCCGTCGAGGCGGTTGGCGCGCCAGGCGTGCACGAAGCTGCGGACGTTCAGCAGCCCGAGCACGGCCACCATGATGATGGCCGCCAGCGCCGCCTGGGGCAGGTGGTAGAGCACGCCGGCGAGGAAGAGGAGCACCACCAGGACCACCAGCCCCGACACCACGTTGCCGAGGCCGGTGCGGGCGCCGGCCTGGAGAGCGACGGCGGAGCGGGAGAAGGAGCCCGACACGGGGTAGCTGAGCGCCAGGGACCCGATGATGTTCGCGAGGCCCTGGCCGACGAGCTCCTGGTTGGCGTCGAGCCGCTGCTTGTTGCGCGCCGCCATGGCCTTGGCGATGGAGATCGCCTCCATGAAGCCGAGCAGCGAGATGATGAGCGCGGCCGGCAGCAGGTGGAGGATGGCGCGCAGGTCGAGCTTCGGCGCCCGCAGGGCCGGCACCCCCTTCGGGACCGTGCCGACGACGGCGCCGCCGCCTTGCAGCTCGATCCCCGCCGCGCGCAGCGGGCGGTTGCCCACCTGCAGCCGCCAGGTGCCGCGCTCCGCCGTGACGCCGGGTGGGAGCGCGCCGCGCGCGTGGAAGCTCCCGTCGCGGTCGCGGACCAGCCGGTACGACTGCAGCTCCGTGCGCCGGGCGTCGATCGCGGCGCGGGCCTCGGCGACGCAGTCGCCCAGGAGACCCGACATGTCGTGCAGCGCGAGGACCGACCGCGGCCCCGGCAGCGGCTGCGCCCCGCCCCGGGCCGCCGCCAGCCGGATGACGTCGCGCGGCGCGTGGCAGCGCTCGCACACGGCGCTGCCGCGCGTCTTCAGCTCGCTCCGCGCGAGCTGGCTCGTGGACCTCGTCTGCTCGAGCGTCTCCTTCAGCGCGAGCGCCTCGTTGTAGGCGGCGACCGCGTCGCGGACGCGCGGCGACTCGATCCGGGTGAGCGGCACCGTCTGGACCCGCTCGAAGCCGACGGCCCAGGCGATCGCCGTCGTCAGCACCGCGGCGACGAGGACGTTGGGGACCCGGGGCAGGAACCGCTTGAGCCCCAGCATGACCGCGATGGCGAGCACCGCCATGCCGAGCGTCGGCCAGTGGGTCTGCGTGAGCGCGGCCCGGACCACGCGGTAGACGGTCTCGTAGTGGTGGGGGGCCTTGTGCTCGACCACGCCGAAGAGCTTGGCGAGCTGGGAGGTCGCGATGATGAGGGCGGCGGCGTTGGTGAAGCCGTTCACCACCGGGTGCGACAGGAAGTTCACGACCATGCCGAGCCGCAGCAGCCCGAGGAGGAGCTGCACGCAGCCGACGAGCAGCGCCAGCAGCACGGCGTAGGCGACGAACTGGTCGCTGCCGGCGGTCGCGAGCGGCTCGAGCGCCGCCGCGCACACCAGCGAGACGACCGCGACGGGCCCGGTCGCGAGCTGCCGGCTGGAGCCGAACAGGGCGGCGACGATGGGCGGGAGGAAGGCCGCGTACAGGCCGTAGTAGGCCGGGAGCCCCGCGAGCTGGGCGTACGCCATCGACTGCGGCACGAGCACCAGCGCGACGGTGAGGCCGGCGAGGAGGTCGGCCCGCAGCGTGGCGCCGTCGAAGCCTTTGAACCAGGCGAGGAAGGGGAAGATGCGCCGCAGTATCGCCATGGTTGGGCTACCCGCTTCCCTTGCCGCCGCCGCCGGCCCGACGGGCGTGCATCGTTTGACTATGCACATATCGCGCACGCGTCGTCAATGGCGGCGCCCGGGCCGCGCGAGGGACGGCGCGACTCTGTGATAAGTCATCGAAATAGCGTGACAATCAGCGATCTCCCGGGCCGCGCAGCCGCGGCGTCTTGACACCGCCGGGCGAACGTCCGAGAGTCGAGCCCATCGTGGGCTGGTCCGAGTGGTGGCGCAGGAGGCGGGCGGGGCGGAGGGCCGCGCCGGCCCAGCGCTCCTCGCTCGCCGCGCGCTACGCTCGCTTCCGCGAGTTCATGGCGCAGAACCACGCGGTCCTCGCCCTCATCGCCGACCTGCAGGCGAAGACCGCCGAGGGCTACCCCTTCGACATGGCCTCCGTGCGCGCCGCGTGCGACCAGCTCGCGAGTGACGTCGAGCGGCTGGTGGACGCGCTCGTCGCGCTCTCCGACGGCCGCCACGCCGGCCTCCGCGCGGCCGCGGCCCGCGTGGCGGCCCGCGTGCGCAGCAAGCTCGAACGGCCGCCGATCGAGCCGGGCCCTCTCGCCTTCACGCTCGCCGGCATCCCCGACGACGCGCACCAGGTGGGCGGCAAGGCGCTCCGGCTCGGTCGGCTCGCGCGCGCGGGCCTGCCCGTGCCGGCCGGCTTCGCGGTCAGCGCCTACGGCCAGCGCCTCTTCCTCGAGCGCACCGGGCTCGCGCCCGCCATCGCCGCGGAGCTGGCGGGGACGAGCGCCGACGACATGGAGGGGCTGGCTCGCGCCGGGGACGCCATCCGCGCGCGCGTCCTCGCCGCCGCGCTGCCGCCCGAGCTGCGCGAGGCGCTGACCGAGCACGCCGCGCACCTCGGGCCGACCCTGGCGGTGCGCTCGAGCGCCCTCCACGAGGACGGCGAGCTCAGCTTCGCCGGCCAGTTCGACAGCGTCCTCAACGTGCCGCGCGCGGACCTCGCCCAGGCCTACAAGCAGGTGCTCGCCAGCCAGTTCACGGCGCGCGCCCTCTACTACTGCCGCGCCCACGGCTTCTCCCACGAGGAGATGGGCATGGGCGTCCTCGTCATGGACATGGTCGCCCCGCAGGCGGCCGGGGTCCTCTACAGCGCGGATCCGTCGCGCCCGGAGGACGGCGTGCGCGTCATCAACGCCGTGTGGGGGCTCGGCACCCTGGCGGTCGGCGGCGACGTCACCCCCGACATCCTGCGCGTCGACGCCGCCGGCCACGTCACCGTCGCGATCGGCGACAAGCAGCGCACCGCCGAGTGCGCCCTCGGCGGCGGCATCGCGGTCCGTGAGACGCCGCCCGAGCGGCGCCGCGCCGCGTGCCTCACGACCGATCGGGCCCTGGACCTGGTGCGGCTGGCGGGGCGCGTGCAGGCGCAGCTCGGCGGGGCGGCGCACGACATGGAGTGGAGCCTCGACGGCGCCGGGAGGCTCGCCGTGCTCCAGTCGCGCCCCCTGCGCGTCGGCAGCCGGGCCGGCGACCGCGCGCCGGTGGTCGTGGGCGCCCCGCTGCTCATCGACCACGCCGTGATCGCCAGCCGCGGGGGAGCCTCCGGGCGGGTCCACGTCGTCACCGACGAGGCGGAGGAGGTCCCGCTCGGCTGCGTGCTGGTGGCCCGCCGCCCGGCGCTCGACTTCACCGTCCACCTCGATCGCATCCGGGCCATGGTGTGCGAGGTGGGCTCCGCGACGAGCCACCTCGCCACCGTGCTGCGCGAGGCCTCGCTGCCGGCGCTCTTCGGTGCCCGGGGGGCGTGCGCGCTGCTGCGCCCGGGCGAGACCGTCACGGTCGACGCCTTCAACGGCAAGGTGTACCGCGGTCGCATCGAAGAGCTGCTCGCCGCCCCCCGGCCCGACGCGAGCCTGGTCCGGGACAGTCGCCCCTACCGCGTGCTGAAGGACGTCCTCGAGGACGTCGTGCCGCTCCACCTGACCGATCCGCGCGCGCCCGGCTTCGCGCCCGAGCGCTGCGATACGTTCCACGACGTCACCCGCTTCGCCCACGAGATGGCGATGCGCTCGCTGTTCGAGGTCCCGGAGGGGAGCCCCGAGGCGAAGAGCGCCAAGCGCCTCGAGTGCGAGATGCCGCTCGACATCTGGGTCATCGACCTGGATCGCGGCCTGCGCCCGGAGGCCGCGGCCCGCGCCACGGTGACGATCGACGACGTGCTGTCGCGGCCGTTCCGCGCGTACTGGCGAGGACTGGCGGCCGCGGGCTGGAAGGGGCCCAAGCCCGTGGACTTCGGCGGGTTCATGTCGGTCGTGCTGACGGCCGCCGCCGACACGAGCTTCCGCGACCGCCTCGAGGAGCGGAACTTCGCCCTGCTCGCCGACTCCTACATGAACCTCGCCAACCGCCTGGGCTTCCACTTCGCGGTCATCGATTCGCTCCTGAGCCCGGACCTCGACTCCCACGTGGCGCTGACCTTCTACGGCGGCGGCGCCGACATCCAGCGCCGGGTCCGCCGGGTGGAGTTCCTCTCGCTGGTGCTCCGCCACCTCGACTTCCGCCTGGAGCGGCAGCAGGACTTCCTGGCGGCGCGCATCGACGACGTCGATCTCGCCGCGCTCGAGGAGCGCCTCGACGTCCTCGGGCGTCTGATGATGGCCGCCAGGCAGCTCGACATGCTGATGTACTCCGACGGCGCCGCGCGCCAGTACGCCCAGGACTTCATCAGCGGGGGCTATCGCCTGGTCCTGTGACGTGAACCCTGGGACGGATCTGGGGTATCAATACAGGACATGTTCGAGTGGCTGCGACGGAGGCGTCCGGCGGGCGAGGGCGAGGGCGTGGGCTTCCGGCGGGCCTACGAGAGCTTCCGGCGGCTGCTCGGCCGCAACGCCGAGCTCCTCAGCGCGATGGCCGATCTCGAGGCCGACCTGCGGCGCGAGGGACCCGGCGACCCGCGCGTGCGGGCGCGCGTCCTGCGGGTCCTCGCCACCAGCCTCGCCCTCGTGCGCGACCTCCACGAGCTGACGGGCGGCCGGGCCGAGGACCTGCTGGCGGTGCACCGGCGCCTCGACGAGCAGGTGCGCGCGCAGCTCGCCGCCGCGGCGAGCGCGGCGCCGCCGCGCCTGGTCCTCGAGCTCGACGATCCCGCGGCGCGCCGGCGTGACCGGGCCGGCGACAAGGCGGCGAACCTGGCCGAGCTCGCGGTCGTGTTGCCCGCCGCCGTGCCGTCCGGGTTCGTCGCCACGACCGCCGCGTATCGCCGGCTCTGCGCCGCCGCGGACCTGCCGGAGCGAGTCCGGCGCCTCGGGCGCGCCGGCGAGGTGGTCGCGGAGCACGCGGACGAGCTGCGCGCCGCGCTCGAGAAGGCGCCGCTGCCCGCCGTGATCGAGGCGGCGCTGGGCGCGGCGGCGCAGGCCTTCCCCGACGTGCGGCGCTGGGCCGTGCGGTCGAGCGGCGTCGGCGAGGAGGCCTTCGCCGGCCAGTTCGATACGCTCCTCGGCGTGCCCCCGCCGGAGCTGGCGGCCGCCTTCCGCGCCGTCGCGGCGAGCCGCTTCTCCGACCGGGCGCTCGCGCGGGAGAGCGGCGACGACGACGCGCCCGAGACGCCGATGGCTGTGCTGTTCATGCCGATGATCGACGCCCGCGCCGCGGGCGTGCTCTACACGCGCGACCCGCACGAGGTCGAGGCGCCGACCATGTGGCTGAGCAGCGCCTTCGGGCTGGGCGCGGACGTCGTCGGCGGCCGGGCCCCGGCGGACCTCTTCATCGTCAGCCGGGCGCCGGCGGGCGAGGTGATGGAGCGGCGCCTCGCGCCGAAGGAGACGGCGCTCGCGTCGCGAACCGACGCGGCCGGCGTCGCGCGCGTGCCGGTGCCGGAGGCGGAGCGCGCGGCCCCCTCGCTCGACGACGACGCCATCCGGCGCCTCGCCGAGCTGGGCCTCGCCGCCGAGCGCCACTTCGGCGCGCCCCAGGACATCGAGTGGGCGCAGGACCCCGGCGGGCGGCTCTGGCTGCTCCAGTCCCGGCCGCTCGTCCTCGGGCGTCGCGCGGTGCGCCGCCCGCCGGCGACCGACTCCCCGTTGAAGCTGCGCGGGCGCCCGCTCGCCTCCGGGCGCGGGATGGGCGCGGTGCGGCTCGCCCACACCCTCGCGGAGATCGACAGCACGCCCGCCGGGGCGGTCCTGGTCGTGCGGCAAGCCACCCCGGAGCTGGCCCGCTGTCTCGGGCGCATCGCGGCCCTCATCGCCGAGGCTGGCAGCAGCCCGCAGAGCCACGCCGCGGCCTTGCTCCGGCAGGCCCGGGTGCCCGCCGTCTGCGACGCGGCGGGCGCGTTCGCCGCGCTCACCGACGGCGACGTCGTCGGCGTGGACGGCACGCGCGGCGAGGTGTACGCCGGCGTGCCCTGGCCGGAGCTGCGCAGCCGGCGGCGGGACGCCGCGTCCCGGCCGCCGGCGAGCGGCTTCGTCCACGATCTGGTCCTGCGGCTGACGCTCGTCGACGCGAGCGCCGCCTCCTTCCGCGCCGCGAGCTGCGCGTCGATCCACGACATCGTCCGCCTGGTCCACGAGCGCGCGCTCACCGCGATGTTCGAGCTGGGCGACCGCTCCGCGCGCGGCCGCGGGCGCGCCACCCGCCGGCTGGAGTCCGCCATCCCGCTCGACCTCGAGGTCCTCGACCTCGGCGGCGGCGTCGCGCCCGGGGCGCCCCCCGGCCGCCGCGTCGGGCCCGACCAGATCGTCTCGGTCCCGTTCCGCGCGCTGTGGCGCGGCGTCGTCGATCCGCGGGTGAGCTGGGCTGGCCGCCGCACCGTGGACGCCGCGGGCTTCTTCTCGGTGATGCAGAACACCGTGATGCAGGAGCTCGGCGCCATGCGCCGCCTCGGCGACCGCAACTACCTCGTCGTGGCGCCGGAGTACCTGAACCTCAACGCGCGCCTCGCCTACCACTACGCCATGCTCGACGCCGTCGTCGGCGACGCGCCCGACAACAACTCCATCAGCTTCCGCTTCGCCGGCGGCGGCGCGGGCCGCGCGCGGCGGGACCTGCGCGGGCGCTTCCTCGCGCAGGTCCTCGGCGCGCTCGGGTTCGGCGTGGACCGCCGCGGCGACCTCGTCAACGCCTGGCTCCGCGCCGCGACGCGCGCGGCGAGCGAGGAGGCCCTCGCGCAGCTCGGGCGGCTCATGGCCTGCGCGCGCCAGCTCGACATGCTACTCGGCGATGAGGGCGCGGTGGTCGAGCGCGCGCGGAGCTTCCTCGCGGGGGACTACGCGCGGTTCGGGTGACGGCGGGGGCTTCGCGCGCGGCTTGCCGGTGGTCGTACTTCATGGTACTACCATCATCGTACCCGGAGGTACGACCATGCCGGTGCGGAAGCGAAGCTACTCGCTCGACGAGCGCGCCGCCGAGTACCTGGATCGCGCGGCGCGGCGGACCAGGCGCAGCGCGTCGTCCATCCTGAGCGAGATCGTGACCGAAGCGGCGCGGCAGGAGGCGCGGGATCGAGCGCTCGATGAGCTCGGGGCGGGGGTGGAGGTCCCGGAGCGCGAGGTCCGGCGCTGGCTCAAGAGGCTCGGCGCCGCATGAGCCGCAAGCCGCGGCCGGCGAGGGGCGCGCGCGCGGTGCGCGGGGTGACCTTCGACACCGGGGTGCTGATCGCGCTGGAGCGGCGCGACGCGGGGGCGCTGGCCCTGCTGCGAGCATGCCGGCTGTCGCGCGCTTCCATCACCATCCCCGCCACCGTGATCGCCGAGTGGTGGCGGGGTGCCCATCGGGCCCTGCTCGAGATCGGCGCGCTCGAGGCGTTGACGCCCGGAGTCGCGCAGCGCGCCGGCGAGCTGCTCGCGGCCACGGGCCGCGCCAACGCCATCGACGCGACCGTCGTGGCGTCAGCCGGGCAACGCGGCGACATCGTCGTCACGGGGGACGGCGGCCACCTGCGCGAGCTCGCGCGGCTGGTGCCCGGCGTCGCGGTGGAGGACCTGCGCTGACGGTTCAGGGGGCCGGGCCCGTAGCGGGCGGCCCCGGGCCCGCTCCCGCCCCGGGCGGCAGGCGCGCCGCGCTGCGCACGGCGCCGGCGACGTCCCGGCTGAGCACGGCGAGCGCCTCGCTGAGCGCGGCGACGGCGGCGGCGGTCCCCGCGCCGGAAGACCTCGCCGGCCGCGGGCTCCTGGAGGCCGAGCAGCGCCCACAGGAGCGTGCTCTTGCCGGAGCCGCTGCCGCCGATGACGAAGAAGACCGAGCTGCGCTTGACGGTGAAGGAGAGGTCGTGCATCACGACGAAGCCGCCGTACGCCAGCGTCAGGCCCTTCACCGTGATGTGAGCGGCGCCGGGCTCCATGGTCAGATCCCCCACAGGTTGAAGAGGACCGCGAAGAGGCCGTCGGCCGCGATGATCCACACGATGGACGTCACGACCGCGGCCGTGGCGGCGTTGCCCACCGCCGCGGCGCTCTTGCCGGCGCGCATGCCGCGGTCGCAGCCCGCGACGGCGACGATCACGCCGAACACCAGGCTCTTCGCGGTCCCGAGCAGGAAGACCGTCAGGGTGACGGCGCCCTGGGATTGCCGTACGTACTGGACGGGGTTGAGGTCGAGCATGGCGGTCGCGACCAGGCCGCCGGCGAACATGGCCACGAAGTCGGCGTAGACGCAGAGCAGCGGCATCATCAGCGAGAGCGCGAGCATCCGCGGCAAGACGAGGAAGTCGAGGGGCTCGAGGCCCATCGTGACGAGCGCCTCGACCTCCTGGGTCACCTTCATGGTGCCGAGCTGGGCCGCATAGGCGGACCCGGTGCGGCCGGCCATCACGATGGCGGTCATGATGGGCCCCAGCTCGCGCACCATGCCCACCGTGACCACGTTGGCGACGTAGATCGCCGCGCCGAACGACCGCAGCGTGATCGCGCCGACGAACGCCATGATCATGCCGAGGAGGAAGCTCACCACGGTGACGATGGGCAGCGCGCGGGCCCCCGCCTCCTGCAGCTCGACCGCGAGGTCGATGCGGCGATAGCGCGCGCGACCGACGACGAAACGCCCGAGCACGAGCGCCACCTCACCCATGAATCCGAGCAGCCGCGTCGCCCCGCTCGCCGCCCGCGCCGCCGCGTCGCCCACCCGCGCGAGCAGCGCGCGCGGCTCCGCCGGCGGCCGCGTCGGCGCCGGATGGACCGCCTCGGCGAGCCCGATCAGGCGGTTGAGACTGTCGGGCAGGCCGTGGCGATCGACGGCCACGCCGCGCCCGCCGCACCACTCGACCACCTGCCGAAGAAAAGCGACCAGGGAGCTGTCCCAGCCCTCGAGCGCGCGCGTGTCGAAGGCGAGGCGGACGGGCGGCGGCACGGCCTCGAGCTCGCGGGCCACGAGCTCGGGCGACGGCATGCCGCGCGCCATGGCCCACCGGCCGCCGAGACGGAGCTCGAGCGCGCCGTCGGGCAGCCGCGCTACCGTCGCGACCCGCGGCTCCATGCGAGGCTGCAGAGGCCGGCGTCGGTCAGGCCGGGGCTGGGAGGGGGTGCTCTCACACCGTGTTCGATGCGGGCCGACCGCTGCCTGCGGCAACCTCGGCCGCTCGCTCAGCCTCGCTGGGCGCGCCGCGGGAGCGCCTGCGGCCCTCCCTGGCGCTGCTGGCGCTCGCGGCGCTCGGCGGCCTCGGACTCGCGATCACCGTGCTGGTGCGCTTCCTCGGCCTCACGCGCACCCTGGCGGCCACGCTGCGGGGGTGACCCGTCCCGGTGGCGGTCACACGCAGACGATATCGACGTGGACGCCGGCGGCGGCCGCGAGCGGCTCGAGATCGCCCGGATCCGAGGTCAGGATCGAGTCGCCGTCGCTCGCCAGCAGCACGAGCGCCGCATCGATGACACCGCTTCGCCGGGTGCGTGCGAGGAGCGCGCCGGCCCGCCGTCCGAGTTGGTCATCGAGCGCCTCGACGCGCACCCCCGCGAGGAGCCGTGCGAGACGCGCCTGCCGCGGACCACCTGTGCGCCAGACCTGACCGACGACGCCCCCGTGAGTCGCCGGCACGCATCGCGCGACGAGCTCTCCCTTCAGGAGCGCCTGGATCTCGCGATCACCGCGTTCGATCGCGACCAGGGCCCCCGCATCGAGGATGAGGCTCACTGGCGCGCTCGGCGCGTCCGCGCGCCCCGCGGGCGGGCCACCCGACCGCGGACGACGCGCGCGCGCCCGGCCGCCGCCCGCCGCGCCTGTGCGATCTCCTCGTCCGTGATCACCCCGTGCTGCGCCTCCTCCTCGGCGATGAAGGTGCGCAGCGCCTGGAGCCGCCGGTCGTGCTCGAGCTTGAGGCGCAGCGCATCGTTGACCCACGCGCTGATCGTGGGCGCCTCGCCGTAGGCGGCCGCCTGCTCCGCCGCCGCGAGGACGTCGGCGTCCACGGTGGCGCTCAGACGTCGCTTCGTCGTCATACTATCATCATACATTTACGCTACGATCATGGCAAACTGACCCACGGCGGGCAGGCTGAGGAGCGCGCTCAGGAGTGGAACCAACCCGCGCGCCACCTGATCTGCAGTGCATCGACGGTAGCCCCGGGACGCTCGCCGTGGCCCCCCGGTGGGGCCGACGCGTCCAGGACGATCATCGCGCGTCACGCTCCGCGCGGATGATCTCGGCCGCGCTCCGCTTGAGCCGGCGCACCGGCTGCGCCCGGAGTCGCTCCAGGATCTCCTCACGCGTCGGCCGGTCGAGCGCCTTGCGCAGCTCGCGCAGCACGTACTCCGACATCGACAGCCCCTCCATCGCGGCGCGGGCCTTCAGCTTCCGGTGGAGCTCCGGGGGGACGTTGCGGATCTGCACCATCGTCGCGGACATGAACAGAGCATGCTTTCATCGTATTTTCATGTCAACGGGCGCGGGGACCTGGCGCGATCATCGCGCGCTGGTGCGCGCGGGCGCCGGGCTACCGGATGGACGTGGCGGTCGCGCCCGACCCGCGGTGGGACGTGCTCGACCGCTGGCGGTAGGCGGCCGGACCGGCGGCCACCCGGCCCGGCGTGACGCTCGGCCTCAGAACGTCAGCACCTTGTCCGCGTCCAGCGTCAACGCCCCGAGCTCCCCCAGCCGCGCGCGGCGGCAGCCCTCGAGGAGGTCCGGAACCGCGAGGCCGCGGGCGTCCATGCAGGTCTCGCAGCACAGCACCAGGCCGCGCCGCACGATCGGGGCGAGCATGCGGCCGACGTTGTAGTAGCCCTGGGGCGTGGTCTGGCCCGTCTTCGCCGCCAGCACGGCGTCCCCGAGGAGGAACACCGTGAGCTCGAGGTCCTCCTCGAGCTTGAGGAGCACCTCCGCCAGCCGGAGCGCGTTGTACACCCGCTCGCTGCCGTACGGCGCGTCGTTGAGGATGATGAGCACCTTCACGTGAGACCTCCGCGGCCGCGGCTCACGGCCCGTACTTCCATGGCTCGAGGTGGTCGGGGCGGGCGCTCACGACGCCGGGTACGGCGGCGGCCAGGGCGAGCGCGGCCGCGGCCTGCTCCTGCGTGCGCGGGCCGCCGTGGAGCACGACCGCCCCGTCGTCGGCGGTGACCTCGAGCTCGAGCCGCGCGGTCGCGGCGGCCTGCGCCAGCGCGGCGCGCACGCGGCACGAGAGCGCGAGGTCCCGCAGCGCCTTGCGCGACGCCGTCGTCGGCTGGAACTCGGGCTGCAGCGCGGTCGCGCGGACGACGGCGCACGCGGTCTCGATGCTCATGCCCTCGAGGTTGACGACCACGTCGTAGAGCAGCGGCGAGTCCCAGTCGATGTCGTAGAGGAACCGGGTCCAGCGGGCCCGCTCCGCGTCCACCTGCCGGACGTGAGCCTCGGCGGCCTCGCGGCCGCAGCGCAGCGACTGCATCGCGGCGTCGATCCGGAACGCCATCGGCGCGATGAGCCGCACCCTGAGCACGTGGCTGACGCCGCGCACCAGGAGGTGGCCGGCGTGGCCGTGGTACACCACGCCGTCCTCGAGCAGGATCTCGGTGAACGCGGCCTGGATGAAGGTCAGGTAGAGGCGCCGCTCGTGGCCGAGGCGCTCCCACAGCCCGGGCGCGCGCTCGAGCGCCTGCGCCAGCTTCTCCTCGGCGATGCCGTAGCGCGTCGCCGCCGCCGCCAGGATCTCGCGGCTGACCACCCGGTACCCGAGCTTCTCCGCCACGCACTCGGCCAGCACCGTGCCGCCGCTGAAGGAGCCCCGCGAGATGGTGATGATCATGGCTGCCCTCCCCCCCGTGACGCCGATCGTCCAGCGAGCGAGCTGCCTCGACGCTCTTGCGGAGGCCGAAGGCCGAGCCGGCCGGGAGTCCGGCCGTAGCAGGGGTGGGGACCCCGGCGGGCTTTGCCCGACGGGGCGGGGCGGCACGCCCCGTGGGATCGA
>DASXVK010000086.1:0-12924 GCA_036504295.1 Polyangia bacterium | reverse complement strand
GCCGCGCGCGGCAGCGCGACCCAACGCAGGTAGTCTCCCCGCCTCCTCGCCTCCCTGTTCAATCGGTCCTATCCGTGCAGCAGCCGGCTCGCCATGCCCCAGTAGATGGCGACGATCAGGACGACGCCGATGGTGAAGGCGAGCATGCCGATGGGGTTGAAGATGCGCTTCCAGTTGCCCCACTCGTCCTTGACCTCGCTCTCCTGGAGCCGGCCCTCGGCCTGGAGGCGGTCGTACTGGCGCTTGCGCTCGTGGAGCATCTCCTCCTCGCTGATGCGGCCGGAGAAGATGACCGAGTCCATGGGCCACTTCTCGACGCGGAAGTGCACGTTGAAGAAGTGGAAGGTGAAGATGAAGCCGGCGGCGAGGAGCGCCTCGTCGCTGTGCACCATGAGCGCGAAGTTGATCGTGCCGCCCGGGACGACGCGGGTGATGGTCTCGGGGAACCACATGACGAGGCCCGAGAGGCCGATCACGAAGACGCCCCAGAACACGGCCAGGTAGTCGAACTTCTCCCAGTAGGTCCAGCGGTCGAACTGCGGCCGCGGCCCGCGGCCGAAGAACCACTTCTGGTGCGCCCAGAAGTCCTTCACGTCCTGCCAGTTCGGCATCGGCGAGTCGGGGCCGAAGCAGTAGCGGCCGAACTTGCGCAGGCTGAAGCCGCCCTCCTCGGTGCGGAAGAGGGGGCGGTTGCGCCACACCGACGCGAGGACGCTCACGATGTGGATGGTGAAGTAGATGCCCGTGAGGAACGCGCCCAGGCGGTGGAGCGCGGAGGCGACCTCGGAGCCGCCCATCATCCTGAACATCGCGAGCGCCCAGCCCGTGTAATAGAACTTGAGCGGCATCCCCGTCATGGTCAGCAGGAGGAAGCTGATGATGACGAGGAAGTGGCAGAAGCGCTCGACGGGGCGGAAGCGGACGTAGTTCTTGCCGCGGTCGGCGCGCACCCGCTGCTTGGCCTCGCGGAACGCCTTGGGATCGCGCAGCCACAGCGCGATGGAGCGGACGAACCACAGGAGCGTGTGCAGCCCGAAGAAGCCGAACACCCCGAAGAGCAGCGCGGTCATGAAGACGTACGCGCCGTGCAGGCCCGGGTAGTTCTTCTTGTCGAGGTGGTCCGCGTGGGTCATGTAGCCGGCGAACTTCGTGGTCGCCTTGGGGTGGCACTTCTGGCAGGTCTGCAGCAGGTTGCCCGCGGCGAGGTGCGAGCGCGGGTCGTTCGCGCGCTGGATGTCGTGGGCGCCGTGGCAGTCGTAGCACGCGGCCACCTTGCGCTGGCCGAGGGCGTTCGCCTTGCCGTGGTAGGTCTCGCGGTAACGGTGCAGGCGGTCCTGGTGGCACTTGCCGCAGCGCTCGTCCGCCTCGAGGCGGAAGGTGCCGTTCTTGCCGACCATGATCTGGTGCGAGGTGTGGCAGTCGATGCAGACCGGGCCGCGCTTGTCGCCCTTGGCGAGGAGCTGGCCGTGGATGCTCTGCTCGTACACCGCGTCGACGCCGACGTGGCACTTGCCGCAGGTCTGGGGCACCTTGGTGTGGTGGATGGGCGAGCGGGGGTCCGAGGGCGGCTGGATGTCGTGCCAGCCGTGGCAGTCGGAGCACGAGGGCGCCACGATGAGGCCCTGCTTGAGCAGCCCGCGCCCGTGTATGCTTTCCATATACTGGCCCGCCGCCTCGGCCCTGAAGCCGCGCTGCTTGGCGAGGTCGGGGTTGCGGTGACACTTCGCGCAGGTGAAGGGGAGCTGCATCTTCGCCACGCGCGACTTCGGGTTCTTGACCTTGACGATGTCGTGCGCGCCGTGGCAGTCGCCGCACATGGCGACGTCACGCTGCCCCTTGGCGGCGGCGCGGCCGTGGACGCTCGCCTTCCAGGTCTTCGTCACCTCGTCGTGGCAGGAGTCGCAGCCGGTCGGCGGCCCGATCTTCGCCTTGTGCGCCTGATCCTCCGGCTGGCCCGCGAGCTGCGCGTGGCAGTCGGTGCAGCCGATGTCGGCGTGGACCGACCCCTTGAGCGCCGCCACGTCCACGACGAGGTGCCGCCCGGGGTTGGTGGCGCGCTCCGCGGCGCGCTCGTTCAGCGCGCGGTCCCGGTGGCACTTGAGGCAGCCGCTCTCCTTCTCGGCCTTGGTCGGGGCGGAGGCGGGCTGGGACGCGGCCTTCACGGGCTGCGACGCGGCGATCTCTTCGGCGCGACCGGTCGCGGGGAGGCCAAGGAGCGCGAGGGTGACGATCAGTGCAGTGCGAGCGTTTTTCATCCGACGTCGGCTGTCCTTCGTTGTGCGCGGTACTGCTGTGCGTCACGGCGCCCTGGACGGCGCCAGATGGCGTTCCAGAGTAGCACATTACGGGGCTGTTGCATTATTCAACGCTGGCTGTGTGGCAGAAATATACAGGGAGGGGGCGAGGAGCCGGGGGATCGGCCCGCCGCGGGCGCGAGGCCCGGCGCGCGTTGACACGGCGCGAGCGACGTGGCTAGATTCCGCGCGATGAGGTCGCTCGCGGGGAAATCCATCGTCCTCGGCGTGAGCGGGGGCATCGCCGCCTACAAGGCCGCCGAGGTCGTGCGCCTGCTCAAGCGCGCCGGCAGCGAGGTCCAGGTGGTCATGACCGAGGCCGCGCGCCGCTTCATCGGCGAGCTCACGCTCCAGACGCTCTCGGAGCGGCCGGTCCTCACCGAGATCTTCGATCTCGACGCGGAGTCGCGGATCAACCACATCCGCATCGCGGAGGGGGCCGACCTGCTGCTGGTCGCGCCCGCGACCGCGGACCTCATCGCGCGCCTCGCGGCCGGCATGGGCGACGACATCCTGACGACGCTCGCGCTCGTCACCCGCGCGCCGCTGCTGCTCGCGCCGGCGATGAACGTCCACATGTGGCAGCACCCGCTGACCCAGGCCAACCTCGAGCGGCTGCGGCTGACGGGCCGCCTGCACCTCGTCGGTCCCGGCGAGGGCATCCTCGCGTGCGGCGACGTCGGCCCCGGCCGGCTCGCCGATCCCGGGCTCATCGTCGAGGCGGCCGCGCGGCTGCTCGAGCGCCACGACCTCGCCGGCACGCGCGTCCTCGTCACGGCGGGCCCGACCCAGGAGCCGCTCGACCCGGTGCGTTACCTCGGCAACCGCTCGTCGGGGAAGATGGGCTACGCGCTCGCGCGCGCCGCGAGCGCGCGCGGCGCCACGGTGACGCTCGTCTCGGGGCCGACGGCGCTCGCGCCGCCCCCCGAGGTCGAGGTCGTGTGGGTCGACACCGCGGCGGAGATGGAGGCCGCGGTGGCCAGCGCCTACGACCGCGCGGACGTGATCGTCATGTGCGCGGCCGTGGCGGACTTCCGTCCGGCCGCGGCGGCGCCGGAGAAGCTCAAGAAGGAGTCCCTCGGCCCCGAGCCCGCGGTGCGGCTGGCCCGCAACCCCGACATCCTCGCCGGCCTCGGCCGGCGCCGCGCCGCGGCGGGCGGCGGCCCGGTGCTGGTCGGCTTCGCCGCCGAGACCGGCGACGGGATCGCGGAGGCGCGCCGCAAGCTCGCCGCGAAGGGCTGCGACCTCATCGCGGTCAACGACGTCACCGCGCCCGGGACCGGGTTCGGCACCGACACGAACAAGGTCGCCTTCATCGGCCCCGGCGAGACCGTCGAGGAGCTGCCGCTGCTCGCCAAGGACGAGGTGGCGCACCGCCTCTGGGACCGGGTCGTGCCGCTCGCGACGGGGTCGGCGAGATGACGGATCCCCGCACCGCCCGCCACCGCGCGGCGGTGATCGAGCACCTGGGCCGCGCCGCCGCGTTCCTCGCGGGCCTGCAAGGCGAGGGCGCGCTGCGCGGCAACGTGAGCCCGTGGCGCTCGACGCCGTACCCGGACTTCCACGGCACGCTGCAGGCGATCTGGGTGTGGGCGCGCCACGCGGAGCTCTCCCGCGAGGAGCGCTACCTCGGCAATCTCGAAGCCGCCTGGGCCTTCGTCGACGACCAGTTCGCCCGCTACGTGCCCGTCATCCTGGGGCCGCAGGCGCCGTACGAGGCCGGCTACGACAGCGCCTCGGTGCTCCTCGCGGCGGTCGCCGATCAGCGTCTGTTTCAGGACGACCAGCACCGCTCCCGCGCGCTGCAGGCGGCGGAGGTGCTCGCGACCTACCTCGAGGGCCTGCGCGAGCCGACGGGCCGCGAGTTCCGCGACGGCGGCTGGATGGCGTACAACCTCGCCGACTACGGGCGCCTGCAGGAGGACCCGGCGCTCGTCGACGCGGCCCGGGTCTACGTCGAGCGCTGCTACCCGCAGAAGTTCCCCGCCTTCACCGACGAGCCCAACGCCGAGGACGTGATGTTCGACTTCCTCTCGACGTCGGCGACGCGCACGCTCGCGACCATCGCGGCGCTCGGGCCGATCCCGTACACCGGGGCGTGGCTCCGCGAACGGGCGCTGCCGGCGGGGCCCAAGCGCTTCGTCACGCGGGCCCGCGACGAGCACGTCTGGAACGCGGTCTCGGCCGCGGCGCTCGGCGCGGCGTTCCGGGAGTCGCACGACGCCGGCTTCCTCGAGGGTTACTACGCGATCCTCACGGAGCTCGACAGCCGCGATCCCGGCCACACCTGCGCCCTCGCGCGCGACGCCGCCTACCCGGAGCCGGAGAGTGGCCCCACGTTCTTCTGGGCGTTCGCGATGGACGCCCTGGCGTAGGTGGCGCGGTGAGCGACGAGAAGCACCGACAGAGCCAACTCGCGCGGGAGGCGCGCGGTGGGGGGGAGCCTCGACGGGCTTTGCCCGGCGAGGGGGGGCGGGCAGAGCCCCCTGTGAACGTCAGGCTGGACAAGTGGCTGTGGGCGGCGCGGTTCTACAAGACCCGCTCTCAGGCCGCCGAGGCGATCGGCGGCGGCAAGGTGCACGTGAACGGCGAGGCCGCGAAGCCCGCGAAGCTCGTGCGCCGCGGGGACGACGTGCGCGTGCGCAGGGGCCCGTACGAGTTCCTCCTCAAGGTCCTCGCGCTCTCCGAGCGCCGCGGGCCCGCCCCGGTCGCGGCCGCGCTCTACGAGGAGACCGACGCCAGCAAGGCGGCGCGCGCCGCCATCGCGGCGGAGCTGCGCGACCTCCCCAAGCCGCTGCCCCAGCTCCGCGGCCGCCCGACCAAGCGCGATCGCCGCCAGCTGCTCAAGGTGCGGCCGGACAAGGAGTAGGGCAACAGGGACGCGGGGAGACGGGGAGAACTGCTCGGGTTGGGTCACGCCGTTGCTTGCGTCGACCACGACGCGCGCACCGGCACATCCGAACCCAAGTCATCCTCCCCGTCGCCCCGTCTCCCTGTTTCCTGTCCGGCGGTCTTCGCCCGGCGGCAGTTGCCGGAAGCGCTCCGCCGCGCGCTGCCCGAGGCGGGTCAGGAAGGAGCGGGTGGGGAAGAGGCCATGGAAGGCCGCGAGCGCCCGCGCCCGGGGGCGGAGGATGATCTCGGCCTCGCCGCCTCGCACCGCGCGCACGATCCGGCGCGCGGCGTGGTCGGCGTTGATCGAGGTGACCGGCGAGGTCACCGTCGTCACCGTGATGCCGAAGCGGGCGACCTCGGCGCGCAGCCCTTCGGCGAGCCCGACCGCGGCGAACCTCGCACAGGCATGGGGCAGCAGGTGCGGTACGCTCACCTTGCCGCCGATCGAGGTGATGAAGGCGATGTGGCCCCGGCGGCGCTCCTTCATGTGCGGCAGCACGGCGAGCGTTGGCCTCAGCGCGCCGAAGAACATGATGTTCATCGCCTCGGCGAAGTCCTGCGGCCGCTGGGTCTCGACCGGCCCGACGGAGATGACGCCGGCGTTGTTGACGAGGATGTCGACCCGCCCGCAGTGGGCGAGGGTGGCGTCGACGAGCCGCGCCACGTCCTCGTCGCGGCCGACGTCGCACGGGACGGTGAGGACGTCGAGCTCCGGCCCGCGCAGCTCCGCGGCGGCGCGGTCCAGGTCGCCGGCGTCCCGGGCGCACAGGACGAGCTGTGCGGCGCCCTCGCGCGCGAGCTCCCGGGCGAGCGCCAGGCCGAGGCCCCGGGAGCCGTCCGTGATGAGGACCGTCTGGCCCTGGAGGCTCGGCGTGCGCAGCCGGCGCCAGGCGCGCCGGCCCGCCCGCGCGAGCGCGATGCCCCCGAGCGTCACCTCCGCCGCCCGGTGGATCTTTCCCTGCCCGTCGCTGCGTCCCATCCCACCGTCCTCCCGGTGTGAGGAGGCCGGACCGTCGACGGTTGCAGTCAGCGGCTCGCGGTGCGGCGGCGGGGCGCCGGGAGCGTGAGCACGCTCAGGTCCGGCAGCTCGAGCTTGCCGTAGATCGCGGCGCGGAACCGCTGCCGGAGCAGCAGCGCCATCTCGGGCCAGCGCGCCTCGTCGAAGCGGCGCGCCCGCGCGAGCACCTTCAGCTCGCGCCGGATCACCTTCGCGAGCCGCAGGTTGCGGGCGCCGGTGGGATCCGTCGCGACGGTGCGCGAGGCCTCGCCGTCGATCAGGAAGCTGAAGATCGCCTCCTGCGCCAGGCGGTTGCACTCGGCCACCTCCTCGGCGGTCAGCGGCAGCAGCGAGCGCTGCGCGACGAGCGTGTTCATCTGGCGCCAGCGCTTGAGCCGGGACAGCAGCAGGAACGAGTTGAAGACGCGCTGGGAGGTGCGGAACGAGAAGAGCCGGCTGGAGTCGCCCAGCACGTGGCCGAGGAAGTCGTCGTGATCGGGGAACTTGTGCCGCCCGATGCGCCGCAGGGTGTCCCAGACCCCCTCGGTCGCGTGCGCCACCTGGTCGAAGCGCAGCTCCCAGTAGGTGTGGCGGGCGACGCGCGTGTGGAAGCTCTCGACCGTCTTGTAGGGGACGTAGTAGTTGTGCGCGATGGTGTCCGCGGCGAGGTGCGTCAGGAACCCGTACACGAGCGCCTTCTGCGGTTCGGTGCGCGCAGCGTCGAGGAGCTTGAGCCCGACCTGCCAGTTGTGGCAGTGATCACGGTACGGCGCGAGGTTCTTGCCGACGATGATGTCGGCCGCGATGCAGCCGTAGAGGTAGTCTTCGGAGTTGGCGCGCAGCAGATCCCGCAGCATCGGCGCGAGGAAGGCCAGGCCTTGCAGCACCTGCATGCCGAAGTCGAGGTGCGCGCCCGGACCCCACGCCTGGGCCAGGGCGGGCCACAGCAGGAGCACCGAGGCGAGATACAGGACCCGCAGCATGGTCGGGTGCGGACGGTGGCGGCGGCGAGGCACTCGGGGATTCTTCCCTGAGCTTGGAATATAGTCTCATCCGGAGCGGGGTCAACGGCATGGTGGTCGAGGAAGGCTCTCTGGATCCGGTGGACGAGCTCGGCGAGCTCGCGGCGCAGCTGCGCGCTCACCTCGAGTGGCAGCAGCGGTTCGGGCTACGCGGTGTGCCCACGGGGCCGACGCCGCGGACGCCGGCGGCCGCCCCCGACCCGGCGGCGGCAGCGGCGGCGCCCGGCGCGCTCGCCACCATCCGGGCCGACCTCGGCGACTGCACTCGCTGCGGCCTCGCGGGCGGCCGCCAGCACCTCGTCTACGGCGCCGGCAGCCCCACGGCGGACCTCGTGTTCGTGGGCGAGGCCCCCGGCCAGGAGGAGGACCGCCAGGGCGAGCCCTTCGTCGGGCCCGCGGGGCAGCTCCTGACGAAGATGATCGGGGCGATGGGCCTCGGGCGCGACGACGTCTACATCTGCAACATCATCAAGTGCCGCCCGCCCGGGAACCGCGATCCCGAGCCCGACGAGGTGGCGGCCTGCGAGCCGTTCCTGCGCCGTCAGCTCGACGCGATCAAGCCGCGCATCATCGTCGCCCTCGGGCGCTACGCCGCGCAGTGTCTGCTGCGCAGCACGGCGCCGATCGGCGCGCTGCGAGGCCACTGGCACGAGTACCAGGGCATCCCGCTGATGCCCACGTATCACCCGGCGGCGCTCCTGCGCAATGAGTCATACAAGCGCCCGGCCTGGGACGACCTGAAGCAGGTGATGGCGGAGATGGACCGGCTGGGGCTCAAGCGCCGGCGGTGACCGTCGAGGCGGTGGAGGAAAGGCAACACGGAGGTGCGGAGACGCGGAGGGGCACGGAGCTCTGTTGGGTAGGTCGCGCGACTGCCCAGCGCGGTGACGGGTCGCTCGCGGTGGCGCGACCGAACCCCGAGGCCCCCGTGAGCCTCCGTGCCGCCGTGTCTCGGTGTTCTCCTGGCTACTTGCCCGTGATCCGCGTGTAGATGTTCTGCGTGTCGGCCGGGCTCGCGGCGACGATGGACATCTTGCCGCCCTCGATCGGCTCCTTGATCGTCGGCGCGGTCACGATCTTGCCGTCGACGAGCACGGCCAGCCGGCGGCCCCGGTTCTTGAGCGTGAGATCCTCGAGCGTGAGGGCGGCGGTCTGGTCGAGCTGCACGTTGATCGCGGGCGCGCCGTCGGGCAGCCGGCCGAGCCGGACCTCCTTGAAGTCGGCGTTCGTCAGGTAGACGAGCCGGCCGACGAACATGAAGAGCTTGCCGTCCCAGGTCGGCACCTTGAGACCCGCGGCCTCGTTCGGCTCGATCAGCCGCAGCTCGACCTTGCTCGAGCCGATGGGCTGACTGGCGCCGGCGCCGGCCTGGGTGGCCGCGCCGCAGGCGCACAGCCCGAGCGCGAGGAGCGTGAAGAGCGTGGTGGGTCGCAGCATGGTTTCCTCCCTTGGGTCGGCTGGGCGCGGCCATGCCGGGCCGCGCGTTTGATCAGGCCGGCGTGTCGGCGCCGGCGGCCGGCGCGGCGGCCCCGTCCTCCTTGGCCGCGGGCGTCTTCATCGTGCGCCAGAGGATCTCGCTGAGCTCGAGGACCTTGAGCTTGTCCTCGACGTCCGCGTCCTTCGTCCCGTCGGTCACCATGATGGTGCAGAAGGGGCAGGCGACCGCGGCGGCCTCGACCCCGGCCGCGAGGATCTCGTCGGTGCGCCGGCGGTTCACGCGCGGCGCCTTCTCCTCCAGGAACATGCGGCCGCCGCCCGCCCCGCAGCAGAAGGACCTCTCGCGCCGGTGGCCGAGCTCGCGCACGCCGTCGCGGCTCATCCGCTCGAGCAGCGCGCGCGGGGTGTCGTACTGCCCGTTCCAGCGCCCGAGGTAGCACGGGTCGTGGTAGGTCAGCGACGGCGCGAAGCGCTGGTCGATGGCGACGCGGCCCTTCTCGACCAGGTCGAGGAGGAGCTGCGAGTGGTGGATGACCTCGTAGCTGCCGCCCATGGCCGGGTACTCGTTCTTGAGCACGTGCAGGCAGTGCGGGCAGGCGGTGACGATCTTCTTCACGTCGTACTGCTTGAAGACCTCGACGTTCGCCTCGGCCTCCATCTGGAACAGGAACTCGTTGCCGGCGCGGCGCGCCGGGTCGCCGCAGCAGCCCTCCTCGAGGCCGAGGACGGCGTAGTCGACGCCGGCGGCGTTGAGGATCTGCACCATCGTCTGCGTCGTCTTCTTCACGCGGTCGTCGAAGCAGCCGGCGCAGCCGATGAAGTAGAGCCACTCGGCCTTGCCCTTGTCGGCCATCACCGGGACGTTCTCGATACCTTCGGCCCAGTCGAAGCGCTTGTCCGAGCCCATGCCCCACGGGTTCGAGTTGCGCTCGAGGTTCTGGAACGTGCGCGCCAGCTCCGCCGGCATGCGGCTCTCGCTGAGCACGAGGTGCTGGCGCATCTGGATGATCTTCTCGGGGTGGTCGATGAAGACGGGGCACACCTGCTGGCAGGCGCCGCAGGTGGTGCAGGCCCACAGCACCTCGTCCTTCACGCGCCCGCCGACGAACGGCGCCTTCTCCTCGAGCCGCGTCTTGAGCTCGCCGAGCTCGCCGTTCTTCGCGCCGGCGGCCTCGAGGCGCTTGATCTCGAGCTTGATGGCGCCGACGAGCTTCATCTCGTCCTTGACGTCGTGGATGATCTGCATCGGCGAGAGCGGCTTCTCGGTGGCCCACGCCGGGCAGTTGTTGGTGCAGCGCGCGCACTCGGTGCAGGCGTAGCCGTCGAGGAGCGACTTCCAGGTCAGCTTCTCGTACTCGCTCACGCCGAAGTCGTTCTCGTCCTCGAGGTTCAGCTTCCGCAGCGCGCCGCGCTGGCCGAGGTTGCGGAAGAAGATGTTCGGGCCCGAGCCGAGCAGGTGGATGTGCTTCGAGTACGGGATGTAGTTGAGGAACGTGAGCAGCACCGCGACGTGCGCCCACCACATGATCTCCGCCCACGTCGCGGCGGTGGCCGCGTCGACGCCCTGGGCGCGCTGCGCGACCCAGTACGAGATCGGCATGAACGACTCGCCGCCGCCGTGGGCGAACTTGAAGCCGTGATAGCCGAAGTGCGTGACCATGAGGAGGCCGATCATCCCGAGGATGAGGCCGGCATCGAGCGTGAGCGGGATGAGCGGCGGCTTGAGGACGACGCGCCGGAAGTACGAGTACAGGATGACGAGGAGGACGGCGCAGTTGGAGACGTCGATGAAGCCCTTGAGGAAGTGGTAGGGCGCCTGACCGACGAAGGCGAGGCTCCACTTCTCGCCGCTGAGGCCGCCGAGGATGAGCTCGAGGGTCCCGACGCAGATGACGAGGAAGCCCCAGTAGATGATCAGGTGGTGCCAGGAGGCGCGCTCCTCCGCCACCTTGCGCTGGCCGAAGAAGTAGACGACGACGTCCCAGATCCGCCGGCCGATGCGGTCGAACCGCCGCTCCGGGCGCCCGGCGAGCAGGAAGCGGGTCAGGCGCGTCACCGACCACACGAAGCCCGCGAAGGCGATCACCAGAAGGGCTGCAAATGAAAGCGCTTTCATGCCGGCGTCACTCCCGAGTCCCTGACCAGCGGGCCCTGACGGCGCGTATAGCACGAACCCGCGTCGACCGGCAATGTCGTCGAGGAGCAGCGCGTCATCCGGCGCGCTTTACAGCGTCGGGACGGTGCGCTATAGGGGTCCACATGCCGATCGCACAGGAGCTCCTCGAGATCCTTGCCTGCCCGAAGTGCAAGGCCAAGGTGACCCTCAAGGACGACGGGAGCGGCTTCGTCTGCGAGACCTGCCGGCTCGTGTACCCGATCGTCGATGACATCCCGAACTTCCTGATCGATGAGGCGCTCCCGCTCGACCGCGAGCCGCGCCGCTAGCGTAACGCCGCCCACCGACGGCGGCGGGGAATCCGCGCGCTCCCGATTATGTAGGTTTTTTGACCACACCGTCGTCTCGCGGTACGATCTCGCCATGGTCCCCGATCGACGAGTCGCTGGCCGTGACCGCCGCAGCAAGGTCCGCGTCCCGGTCACCTGCGCCGTGCGCAATCAGGTCGGCGAGCAGGTGCACCTCTGCCTCGCCGCGAACATCTCCGAGGAGGGCATGGAGGTCATCCGCGTCCGGGATACCCCCGTGCCGCCGAGCACCCCGGTCCTGCTCCAGTTCGAGCTCCCCGGCCGCGATCACCTGATCGCCGCGGACGGCGTCGTGGTCTTCGACCGCGATGGGCCGCGCACCGGCGCGATGGGCGTGCGCTTCGGCCCGCTCGCGCCCGAGCACGCGCGCCTCATCGACGAGTTCATCAGCCAGGCGCTCGGCGACGGGCCGTAGGGCGCGTCACCCGCGGCTGAGCAGCACCTCGCGCTTGAGCAGGTCCTTGCGCGTTTCGCCCGCGGCGATCAGCCGCGCGCAGCCCCAGGCCGAGGTCATCTCGCCCTCGAAGCCCAGCCCGGGCAGGTTCTGCCGGTTGCACACGAAGAGGTGCTTGATCCCGGTGTCGTGGCCGAGGGCGTCGACGGCGAGGTGGCGGGGCAGGTCGGAGGCCCACACCGCGTCCATGGGCGACGGCGGCTTGAGCACGGCCGGGCTGAACTGCCCCTCCGGGGGCGCGTCGTCGTGGGGCGAGTCGATGACGAGGACGTGCTCGCCGTGGAACGGGAGCACCTCGTCGAGGCGCGCGCGGATGGCGAGCCGGAGCTGGTAGAGCGCCGCGGGATCGTGCTCGGCCGCGGGCGGCGCGAGCGCCGTCACGCTGACGACCACCCGGCCCTCGGGATCCGGGTCGGCGAGGTTGATCGTGAGCGCGTTGTCCGCCGTGAGCGGCGCGGCGGGATCGGCGACGGCGCACACCAGCCCGCCGAGGGCCTCGGGCAGCCCGGCGACGGTCAGCACGACGTTGAGCGTGTAGCGGAACGCCGCGGGCTGCAGCGCCTGCGCCGCCTTGGCGAGGGTCTTGGGTGGCTTGGCGTCGGGCAGCAGCGACAGCAGCCGCGCGAGCGGGACCGCGGCGATGACGTGCTCGCAGCCGAGCTCCTCGTTGCGCTCGAGCACACGCACGCCCGCGACGCGGCCGCGCTTGAGCACGATCTCCTCCGCGGTGGCGCGCTCCCGCACCTCGCCGGAGTGCGTCTGGATCCGCTCGATGAGGAGCTGCCGCAGCGCATCGCGGCCGCCGTCGAGGCGCCAGACGCCCGTGCGATGCTGCTCGCCGAGGCGGGCGAGGCCGACCGGGCCAAGGGCGCCGAGGTCGAGGTCCGAGCCCATGAGCGCCCCGGCGGCGGCGACGGTGCGGAACGGGTGCCCGGGCGGGAACGCCGCGAGCAGATCCTCGTCCAGGCGCGGCAGCGCGGCCTCGTGCTTGGCGACCTCGCGGCGCTCCCAGAAGGAGTCCGGCGGCAGGGTCACGTCGAGATCGAGCACGCCGTCGAGCGCGGTCGAGACCTCGGCGACGCGCGCGAGGTACGCCGCGATGGCGGTCTGGTCGCGGGGGAACTCGCGCTCGAGCTCGCGGCTGGTCGCGTCGGGGTCGTCGGTGATGTCCAGGCGCTGGTCGGGCAGGACCACCTGGTAGTGCGGCTTGAGCGGCGTCAGGCGCCGGCGCAGGATCTGCGCCAGCCCGAGCTCGCCGAGCACGCGGCGCATCGCCGGCGTGTCGAGGCCGGTGAAGGCGAACGGCTGGCGCGGGAAGACGAACGGGCCCAGGTGATAGCTCTG
>DASXVK010000085.1:0-14231 GCA_036504295.1 Polyangia bacterium | reverse complement strand
ACATCACAATTCACCAAATGTGTCAAGTGCCGACGGACAAATGCTTACACTTGCCCGGCCATCTTAAGCTGTATTGTGTCTACAGGCATCCGCCAAGCCTGCGAAAAGAAAGCGTTGACGCGGTGTGGTGATCAAGATGGGCTTGACGGCGACGTGGACCTGAACGTGGTCGATCCGCGTTGACGCCGGCCCGGTCCCGCACCGTCGTCAACGGTGGCGACCCCGTTCACGTCCACGTCGCCGTCAAGGTCCACGACCACGTCAAGGTCAACGTCAACGTCAACGACCACGTTGGCGCCCCGGGCGGCACGGGCTCCGCCCTTGCACGCCGGCCAGAGATCGTGTACCCCTACCTACGCTCATGGGGAGACTGACCCCGCTGGCCCTCGCAGTGGCCCTGACGTGCGTGGCTGTGCCCGCTGCCGCTCGTGCGGGCACGCCCGCCCGCGCGCCGCGGCTGCTGCCGCTCGAGCGCGCCGCCTGCCTCTTCCCCATCCCCGGGCAGGAGTGCACCGAGGAGGAGCACGGCCGCGTCTGCACCCAGTGCACCGAGCCGCTCGCCCGCGCCCCGGAGCCGGTGCTCATCGACTGCCGCGACCCGAACGTCGAGTGGGTGCAGGAGATGGTGGGCAAGTGCGACATGCCGCCGCGGGCCGGCGATCCCGTCGTCATCGACGCGGACCGCGACCACCCGCGGGAGCCCACCTGCCTCGACGGCGAGGCCTGCGGTGCGCCCCGGCCGCCGCTCGCCGGCGGTGGCACCACCGTCGACGTCCAGCCGGTCGCCTGCGCGGGCCACGCGGCCCTCGTGCACTACGCCCCGGGCGGCCGGCTCATCGCGGCCGTCCTGCTGCGTGACGACCCCGGCCATCCCCCCCGCCTGCTGCGCCCGCCGAACGGCTGACGCTCGCTTCACCCCGCTAGGCACGAGTGCCCTGGTGCGGCTCGGTCGCGAGCGCGCCAGAGCGTGATGTGGTATGCAAGCGGCCCCGCGGCGCCCGAGGGCGCGGCCGGGCCACACAAGGAGAGAAGCATGAGCAAGAGTACCGGTGTCATCGCCATCATACTGGCGTTCATCGGCGGGTTCTTCCTCGGCTCGTACGTCAAGAAGGGCGGCGGGGAAGGCAGCGTCGAGATCGGCGCCACCGCCGGCGCGCCCGGATCGGACGTCGAGCGCTACAAGGTGCCGCTCGGCGCCTCCGCCACCAAGGGCCCCGCCAACGCCAAGGTCACGATCATCGAGGTCAGCGAGTTCCAGTGCCCGTACTGCAGCCGCGTGCTCCCGACGATCAAGAAGCTGCTCGCGACGTACCCGAAGGACGTGCGCGTCGCCTTCAAGCACAACCCGCTCCCGTTCCACGCGGACGCGGGCCTCGCGTCGGAGGCCGCCATGGCGGCCGGCGAGCAGAACAAGTTCTGGGAGATGCACGACCTGCTCTTCGCCAACCAGCAGGCGCTCAAGCGTGACAACCTCGAGCAGTACGCCCAGCAGCTCGGCCTCGACGTCACCAAGTTCAAGGCCGCGCTCGACAGCGGCAAGTTCAAGCGCCAGATCCAGGCCGACCAGCAGGTCGCGGCCCAGTTCGGCGCCCGCGGCACCCCGAGCTTCTTCATCAACGGCCGCCCGGTCCGCGGCGCGGTGCCGTTCGAGGAGTTCGACAAGGTGATCAAGGAGGAGCTCGCGCTCGCGAACGGCCTCCTGAAGAAGGGCGTCGCCCCGGCGGCCCTCTACGCCGAGATCACGAAGGACGCGAAGACCACCTTCTCGGCCCAGCCCGGCCAGCAGCCCGGCCAGCAGCCGCAGCGGCCGCAGATGGCGCAGGCCGACCCGTCGAAGACCTACAAGGTCCCGCTCGGCGACTCCTACTGGAAGGGCGCGAAGAACGCCAAGGTCACGATCGTCCAGATCAGCGACTTCCAGTGCCCGTTCTGCAGCCGCGTCGAGCCCACCATCAACGAGATCCTCAAGAACTACGGCACCAGCGTGAAGGTCGTCTGGAAGGACAACGCGCTGCCGTTCCATCAGAACGCCCTGCCGGCCGCCGAGGCCTGCCGCGCCGCCGGCGAGCAGGGCAAGTTCTGGGAGATGCACGCCAAGCTCTTCGAGAACCAGAAGGCGCTCGACCGCCCCAGCATCGAGAAGTACGCCGGCGAGCTCGGCCTGAACATGGCCAAGTTCAAGGCGGCCCTCGACAGCGGCAAGTTCAAGGCGGCGGTCCAGGCCGACATGCAGCTCGCCGGCAAGCTCGGCGCGCGCGGCACCCCGGCCTTCTTCGTCAACGGCCGCTTCCTCTCCGGCGCGCAGCCCTACGCCAACTTCAAGCAGCTCATCGACGCCGAGATGGCGAAGGCCGATGAGATCCTCAAGAAGGGCACCCCGATCGCCCGCGTCTACGACGAGGTCATCAAGGACGGTCTCGCCGAGGCCGTCGGCGCGCCGGCGCCGGCGCCGGGCCAGCAGCCCCAGGGCCCGCGCCCGGGCGAGCCGGACCCGAACGCCGTCTACAAGGTCGCCGTCAGCCCGAAGGACCCGCAGAAGGGCTCCAAGACCGCCAAGGTCACGATCGTGCTCTTCAGCGACTTCCAGTGCCCCTTCTGCAAGCGCGCCGAGGACACGGTCAACACCGTCATGCAGCAGTTCGGCAAGGACGCGCGCATCGTCTGGAAGAACCTGCCGCTGCCCTTCCACCAGAACGCGATCCCGGCGGCCGAGGCGGCCATGGCCGCGCACGCGCAGGGCAAGTTCTGGGAGATGCACGGCAAGATCTTCGGGAACCAGACCGCGCTCGACGCCGCCAGCCTCGAGAAGTACGCCGGCGAGATCGGGCTGAACATGCCCAAGTTCAAGGCCGACATGGAGAGCCACCGCTTCAAGGCTCAGATCGAGGCCGAGGCGAAGGCCGGCAACGCGGTCGGCGCCCGCGGCACCCCGACGTTCTACATCAACGGCCGCGTCCTCGTCGGCGCGCAGCCCCCCGAGGCGTTCAAGGCGAAGATCGAGGAGGAGATCAAGAAGGCCGACGAGCTGCTCAAGAAGGGCGTGCCGCTGGCCCGCCTCTACGACGAGATCCAGAAGAACGCCCTCGCGCAGGTCGCGGCCGCCCCGGCCGGCGGCCCCGCTCCCGGCGCCGCCGAGGAGCGCGTCGCGGTCGACGTCGGCAACGCGCCGGCGCAGGGCCCGAAGAACGCGAAGGTCACGATCGTGCTCTTCAGCGACTTCCAGTGCCCCTTCTGCAGCCGCGTGGTGCCGACCATCCACCAGCTGATGAAGGAGTACCCGGGCAAGGTCCGCTTCGCGTTCAAGCAGTACCCGCTGCCGATGCACCCGCAGGCGCCGCTCGCGTCGGAGGCGTCCCTCGCCGCCAACGCCCAGGGCAAGTTCTGGGAGATGCACGACAAGCTCTTCGAGAACCAGAAGGCGCTCGACCGCCCGAGCATCGAGAAGTACGCGCAGGAGCTCGGCCTCGACCTCGCCAAGTTCAAGGCCGACCTCGACAGCAAGAAGTTCGAGGCCCAGGTCAAGGCCGACATGGAGTACGGCAGCAAGCTCGGCCGCTTCGGCACCCCGACCTTCTTCATCAACGGCCGCAAGGTGTCCGGCGCGCTCCCGTTCGAGTCGTTCAAGCAGATCGTCGACGAGGAGCTCAAGGGCGGCGCCAAGCCGGCCATCGCCGGCGGCGCGAAGGCGCCCGCGAAGCCCGTCCCGGTCAAGAAGGCCCCGTAGTCAACCCCGTCCCGACTCCCCCCGGCCCGCGCCGGGGGGAGCTCGCTTCATCCCTCCTTCCGCTCCCCGCCGCCGTCGTGCTACAGGCTCTGCATGCCCGCACGCGTCGATCCCCGTCTCGTCGCCGTCGTGACCCTGGCCGTGGCTTGCGGTTGCGCGAGCGCGCGTTACGCACTGAACCCGGAGGAGCACGAGCGGCTGAGCCGCGGGAAGGGCCCGATGAGCATCGTGATGTATGACCCGGCGCAGCCCGATCCGACGAGCGTGCTGCGCCAGCGCGCGGTCCCGGTCTCGCCCGAGGACCCCGACCTCACCGCCCTGGTCGAGCGCATGAACACGACTCTCACGCGGGAGGGCGGGGTCGGCCTCGCGGCGCCGCAGATCGGCGTGTCGCGGCGGGTGGTCCTCGTCGTGCACGGCACGCGCCCGAAGGGCCAGCCGACGCGGGTGGAGCTGTACCTCAACCCGCGCGTCGACTGGGCCTCGCCCGAGCAGGACGACGACTACGAGGCCTGCCTCTCCATCGCGGGCATCGGCGGCCTCGTGCCGCGGGCGAAGCGCATCAAGGTCAGCTACGACCCGCTCGGCGGCGGCCCCCGGCGCGTGATCGAGCTCACCGACTGGGACGCGCGCGTGATGCAGCACGAGATCGACCACCTCGACGGCGTGCTCTTCCTCGACAAGCTCAAGGGCAAGCCGCTGCCGATGGACGAGATGCGGATGTTGCGCGACGCGGGCCACCGCGCGCGCGGCTGGCTGCCCCCCGCGGCGCCCGCGACGGCGCCCGCCGCGCCAAGAACGGAATGAACAGGGAGACGGGGAGACGGGGAGGGGGATCTTGGTTGGGTCGTGCCCGCGCGGACGAGCACCCCCCGCGCGAGCCGGCAGGACCCAACCCAGACTACTCCCCGTCTCCCCGCCTCCCTGTGATCCTGATCCCACAGGGCCCGGAGTTGCACGCACGAGGAACCCCGGTACACTACGCGACGATGTTCAGGCTCGGAACTCTGCGATGGCGCTCCCTGCGATGACCCCTGGCCGGATCGCGGCCGGCTGCGGCGGCCTCGTCGTGGCCGTCCTCCTCGGCACCCAGTTCGCCCACGTCGCGCGCGCTCAGGTCGAGCGCGAGCAGGCGGGCGTGTGCCTGCCGCTCCAGCCGATCGTGAAGGCGGGCGCGGCGCCCGAGTTCACGCTGCCGGACCCGAAGGGCAACAACGTCTCGCTCGCGTCGCTGCGCGGCAAGGTGGTGTTCCTGAACTTCTGGCTCTCCTCGTGCAAGCCGTGCGAGGAGGAGATGGCCGGCATGGAGAAGCTGCGCCGCGAGCTCGCGCCGCGCGGCGTCGAGATGGTCGCGATCACCGCCGACGAGAGCTGGGACGACGCGCACAAGCTGATGAGCAAGCTCTTCCCGCAGGGCCACGGGATGCGCCTGCTCAAGGATCCGGACAAGAAGGTCGCGACCATCTATGGCACGAAGCTCTTCCCGGAGTCGTACCTGATCGATCGCGCGGGCAACCTGCGCTACTACTTCAACAACGCCCGCGAGTGGGGGACGACGCAGGCGCGGCAGTGCGTGGAGTCGCTGCTGGAGTAGCCGCGCGCGCCTGCGCTGGGCGCTACTTCACCAGCCGCACGAGCCCGAGCAGGAACGCGACCGCGGCCGCGAGCACGCCCAGCACGAGCCCGAGGGGCCGGCCGTTGAGCGTCAGCGCGCGGTAGACCGACGCCGCCGCGACGCCGAGCGTGCCCGCGATCTCGAGGAGCACGAGCGGGCCGCCGCGCAGGCGCCGCCACGCGCGGACGATGAAGGCGCCCAGGCCGAGGAAGGCCGCCGCCGTCGCGATGGCGCCGAAGACGTCCTGGATGCCGGCGAGCATGCCCTCGCCGTTGACGTCGATCCACGGGAGGAAGCAGGCGACGGTCATGGTCGCGAGCGCGTAGAAGAGCGGCCGGTCGATGCGGTCGAGCTTGGTGTAGACGAGCTTGATGCGCTCGAGCGTCGCGTCGAAGTCGCGGCTGACGTTGGACTCCTCGAGCGCCAGCTTGTTCAGCCGGCCGCGGGCCTGGCCGTCGCCCTCGCCGTCCTTGGCGCGCTTCGGCTTGCCCTTCGCCTCGGCCGCGCGCTTCTCCTTCACCTCCGGCGGCATCGTCGGGAGCTGGACGATGCGCGTGCCCTTCTCGCGCTCGGGATCGAGCTGCACGATGCGCGTGCCCACCTCGCGCTGCTCGGCGGCCTCGGGCTCGACGGCGTCGTGGAGGCGCTCGGGCAGCGGCTCGGGCGCGGGCATGACGAGCGGCTCCTCGGCGGGCGGCAGGGCCGTGGGCGGGGGCGCGGCCGGCCGCACCGTCGGTGGCGGGAAGGCCGCGGGCGCCAGCGACGGTGGCGGGTACCCGGCCGCGGGCGGCGGGTAGCCGGCCGCCGCGGGCGGCGGGTACGCGGGGTTCGCCGGCGCGCGGGCCGGGGCCGGGCGGGCCGGACGCGCCGCCGGGCGCGCCGCGGCCGCGGGCGCGCGGGGCGGGGCGGCCGGCGCGGGGGCCGCCGCGGGCTGGCCGAACTCGTCACCGAGGAACGAGGTGTCGAGGATGGCGTCGCACTTCGGGCAGATCGCCGTTCCGTCCGGCAGCACGGCCTGGCACTGAGGGCACTGCATGCGCAGCGAATGGTACCAGAACTGGCGCGGGCCGGCCAAGCGACCTGCGAGGACGGTGGTCACAGCGGCAGCCGGCGCGTGAGGATGCTGGCGAAGAGGTAGAGCCCGAGCAGCGCGACGCCGAGGGCGGCGGTGAGGGCGAGGGACCACGACCGCCTTCGCGTGCCGGCGTCGAGCCGCCGGAGCAGGCGGTGGTGCTGGACACCGGCCAGGATGAGGACCGCGACCCCCAGCCCCGTCAGGCCGAGACCGAAGTGGCGCGGCCCGCCCGCGCGCACGCCGAGGGCGGGCTCGGCGCGGTGCAGGTACTCGAAGAACTTGTACACCGAGAAGCCGAAGGTGATCATCGACAGGGCGGTGCGGATCCAGGCCATGAGCGTGCGCTCGCCGGCGTAGCGGGTGCGCTCGAGGGCCAGCCGCGTGGTCTCCTCGCGCGGGCCGTCCCCGCGGGGCGGCCCGTCGCTCACGCCGGGGCCGGGGCGGCCGGGGCCGCCGCCGCGAGGCGCTTGCGCCGGCGCCCCTCGAACAGCGAGAGCAGCATGCTGGGCGGCACCATCAGCGCCGAGAAGGCCGCCACCCCGACGTCCACGCCTTGTCCCGGATACGCCTGGACGGCGAGGAGGAGGCACAGGGCCGTGTTGCGCATGCTGGTGGCGCACGCGACGATCTGGCGCGTGCCCCGCCGTGGTCCCCCGGCCAGCCACCCCGCCAGCAGGCCGAGGAGGATGAGCACGAGCACGGCCACGATGGCCGTCCCCCCGATCGCCCGCGTCGCCTCGCGCCTGGCGCCCAGCGTGGCCAGGATGAACGCCGGCAGTGTGAGGGCGGCGACCACCCGCGTGGGCCGGCGCAGCCACGCGGCGGCCGCCGGCGCCCGGGCCTGGATGAGGCGGCCGGCGACCAGGGGCAGCGCGAGCAGCAGGAGCACGTAGCGGAGGATCGGGGCGACGGGGAGGGTCACGTGCGCCTGGGCGGGCAGCATGAACCAGAAGAGGAGCGGGCTGACCACGATGGCGGCCGCGGTCAGGATGAGGTGCAGGGCCGCGGCCAGCGGCAGGTCCTCTCGCACCCTGGTCGTGAACCCCACCGAGAGCGGCGCGCCGGGCGCCCCGGCCAGCAGCAAGAGCGCGATCGCGAGCCCGCGCGGCAAGGGGAACGCCCGGGCGATGAGCACGCCGAGGAGCGGCACGACCACGAGGTTCGCCACGAGGGCGCGGGCGAGGAAGCGCGTGTTGCGTCCGGCGGCGAGGATCGCGCGGCCCGTCGTCTCGAGCCCCACCGACAGCATGACGCTGAGGAGGAAGACGATCATCACGACGTGTGCCAGAGCGCCCAGGCCCATGGCGGTCCTCACCGTCGCCGCGGCTCAGCGCACGCGCACCACCCCACGAAACCCGACGTGGCAGGTCGACGTGTCGATGGGCTCGGGGAAGCGGGCCGCCGGCCGGTAGCGGAAGCAGTAGTTGGCGGCGCAGAGGTGCGAGCCGCCCTTGAGCACCTTGCGCGGGATGCGCTCCGGCGCCCGCGGGTCGCGGCTCGCGGCCTCGTCGCCGCCCCGCGGGTTGCGCGGGACGCAGCAGGCCTTCTGCGCGTCGCCGGGGTGGCGCGGCGTGAACCAGTCCGCCGTCCACTCCCAGACGTTGCCGATCATGTCATGCAGCCCGTAGCCGTTCGGCGGGAACGCACCCACGGGCGAGGTGCCCTCGTAGCCGTCGGTGAGCAGGTTCTGCCACGGGAACTCGCCCTGCCAGAAGTTCGCCAGCATCCGGCCGCCCGGCGCGAGCTCGTCGCCCCAGGCGTAGCGGGCGCCGTCGAGACCGCCGCGCGCCGCGAGCTCCCACTCGGCCTCGGTGGGGAGCTTCACCCCGGCCCAGCGCGCGAAGGCGGCCGCGTCCCCGTAGGTCACGTGGACCACCGGGTGGTCCTCCCGGCCCGCGAGCGAGCTGCCCGGCCCCTGCGGGTGGCGCCAGTCGGCGCCCGGCATGAAGGTCCACCAGTTGCGGACGTCGCGCAGGTCCACCGGCCCCGGCGGCTTCACGAAGACGAGCGAGCCGGGCGTGAGGAGCGCGGGGTCCATCCCCGGATAGTCGGCCGGGTCGGGCGGCAGCTCCGCGAAGGTGACGTGCCCGGTCGCCTCCACGAAGCGGCGGAAGCGCGCGTTCGTGACGGGGTAGCGGTCGATCCAGAAGCCGTCCACCGTGACGCGGTGGACCGGCCGCTCCTCGGGATAGGCGTCGTCGGCGCCCATGCGGAACGTGCCGCCCGCGATGAAGACCATGTCGGGGTGCGGCGGCGCGGCGGCGGGTGCCGGCGACGCCGGGGTCGTTCTTCCCGAGGGAAGCTCCATGCTGCTGCGATGCGGCCGCGACACCATCCGATGCGGGCGTCGCCGACGGGCGCTCGGGCCAGGGCTCGCGCCATGGGCCGCGCATCGAACGACATCGTGGGCACGGCCGCGACGGAGGAGGAGACGGCAAATGCCCGGTGATCACGGCAGCAAGCAGTTCAAGGGCTCCATCGAGGTCGACGTGCGGCAGTCGGTGCCGGACTGGGCCCCGTTCGAGCCCCCCCAGGCGCCGGCCGGCGCGCCCAACGTGCTCTACATCGTCTGGGACGACGTTGGCTTCGGCGCGTTCGACTGTTATGGCGGGCTGATCGACGCGCCCGCGATGCGGCGTGTCGCCGACGCGGGCGTGCGCTACGCGCAGTTCCACACCACCGCGCTGTGCTCCCCGACGCGGTCGTGCCTGCTCACCGGACGCAACGCCACGAGCAACGGCATGGCCTGCATCACCGAGGGGGCGCAGGGCTTCCCCGGCGTCTGCGGCCGCGTGCCCTTCGAGAACGCCATGCTCGCGGAGGTCCTGCAGGAGCGCGGCTGGAGCACGTTCGCGATCGGCAAGTGGCACCTGACGCCCGCGGACGAGAGCAACCCGGCGGCGACCCACCGGCACTGGCCCTGCGGGCGCGGGTTCGAGCGCTTCTACGGCTTCCTGGGCGGCGAGACCGACCAGTGGTACCCGGACCTGGTCGAGGACAACCACAGCGTCGAGCCGCCCGCCACGCCGCGGGAGGGCTACCACCTCAGCAAGGACCTGGCGGACCAGGCCGTCCGCTTCATCCGCGACGCCAAGGTCATCGCGCCCGAGAAGCCCTGGCTCATGTACTTCTGCCCCGGCGCGGGCCACGCGCCGCACCAGGTGTGGCAGGAGTGGTCGGACCGCTACCGCGGCAAGTTCGACGGGGGCTACGAGGAGTACCGCACGGCGGTGCTCGCGAGGCAGCAGCGCCTGGGGCTGGTGCCGAAGCAGGTCGAGCTGCCGCCCATCAACGTGAACGTCGAGGCCAAGAGCCCCGACGGCAAGCCCTGGCCGGAGCTGGATACGGTGCGGCCGTGGGCGTCGCTCTCGGCGGACGAGAAGCGGCTGTTCGCGCGCATGGCCGAGGTGTACGCCGGGTTCGTGAGCTACACCGACGCGCAGATCGGCCGGATCCTCGATTACCTGCAGGACTCGGGACAGCTCGACAACACCCTCATCGTCGTGGTGTCGGACAACGGCGCGAGCGGCGAGGGGGGGCCCAACGGCTCGGTGAACGAGAACAAGTTCTTCAACGGCGTGCCCGACGACATCAAGGAGAACCTCAAGCTCCTGGACGTCCTCGGGACCGAGAAGACCTACAACCACTATCCGACGGGCTGGGCGATGGCGTTCAACACGCCCTTCAAGCTCTGGAAGCGGTACTCGAGCTACGAGGGCGGCACCGCGGATCCGTGCATCGTCGCCTGGCCCAAGGGCCTCAAGGCGCGCGGCGAGATCCGCCACCAGTACACCCACGCCATCGACATCGTGCCGACGCTGTACGAGTGCCTGGGGATCGAGCCGCCCGCGGCCGTCAGGGGCTACACGCAGCGCCCGCTCGAGGGCGTCAGCTTCAAGCCGACCCTCGACGACACCAGGCACAAGGTGCCGACGGCCAAGCGGACCCAGTTCTACACCATGCTGGGCACGCGCGGCATCTGGCACCAGGGCTGGTTCGCCTGCACCGTACACCCCGCGATCGCGGGCTGGGGTCAGTTCCAGAAGGACCGCTGGGAGCTGTACCACCTCGAGAAGGACCGCAACCAGCTCCACGATCTCGCCGCCAAGCACCCCGAGAAGCTCGAGGAGCTCAAGGACCTGTGGTTCGTGGAGGCCGGCCGGTACGACGGCCTGCCGCTCGACGACCGCAGCCCGGTCGAGATCATGGGCAGCCCACGGCCGCAGCCGTCGCCGCCCCGCGACCGGTACGTCTACTACCCGGACTGCGCCCCGGTGAGCGAGCACGTGGCCGTCAACATCCGCGGGCGGAGCTACAACATCGCCGCCGACGTGACCCTCGAGAGCCACGACGCCGAGGGCGTGCTCTTCGCGCACGGCGGCCGCTTCGGGGGCCACGCGCTCTACGTCAAGGGGCACAAGCTCCACTACGTCTACAACTGGCTGGGCGAGGATGAGCAGAAGCTCACGGCGAACCTGGACCTCCCGCCGGGGCGCTGCGTGCTGGGCGTGCGCTTCCGCCTGGAGGGGCAGGAGCGGGGCATCCCGCAGGGGCTGGCCGCGCTCTACGTGAACGAGCAGAACGTGTCCGAGCGCCGGATCCGGACCCAGCCCGGCAACTTCTCGCTGACGGGCGAGGGGCTCGTCGTCGGCCGTGACACCGGGCAGGCGGTGTCGAGCGACTATCGGGCGCCGTTCCCGTTCCGCGGCGGCACGATCAAGCAGGTCGTGGTGGACGTGAGCGGCGAGCCGTACCGGGACCTCGACAAGGAGATGCAGGCCGCGATCCGGCGCGACTGAGCCCGCCTGTACATCGGTCAGCTGTTCACGAATCGGTTTTTGAACGCGCCGTGTCGAATTGTTGGACGGCTTACGGCCGCAGATCGAGATGATCCATGTGGTTGGCGGATCTGGAATCCGGCATACGGTTTGCAAACCAAGAGATCGGGGGCGCGTAGAGAACCTAGCAACCGTTGTTCAGGAAGGGGGGTCCGGATGCGGCTCGCACGGCTGGTCGGAATCGTGGCAGCACTTGGTGGTCTGGCGCTCGCGAGCCCGGTCTCGGCTGCCGACACGTATTGCGGCTGGACGCCGGCCGGCTGGAACGTGCCCAAGGGCGCGGCGGCGTTCTCGTCGTCGCCTGGGCCGATCAAGGCGGTGATCCAGGCGATCGGCGAGTACCGCAGCCACTCGGTGCTCTCGAACGGGCCCGGGTGGTTCGTCACCCACGCGACGGCCCACACCCCGGAGACCAACGGTGACCTGAGCCCCTACTGGACGCCCTTCTGCAGCTCCTGCGGCTCCGAGTGCTGGAATCCGCTCGACCCGAACCAGCTGCGGCACCAGCGGCCCGGGATGGAGCAGGTCGAGAACGGGGCGATGTACGCCTACTACTACGGCGATTTCGGCGGCACGGGCGCGTGGGGCGCCAACCCCTCGACGACCGTCGGCTACGAGACCTCGGCGGGCAACCTGCTCTTCCTCGCCTACCAGAACGGCGGCACCCAGGCCGCGAACGTCGCGAACTACTCCTGGTACGGCGACAGCACGATCGGCTTCGCCTACGCGGGCTACGGCGGCGTCACCAGCTACAGCGTCACGTACAACGGCGGGGCCATGAACTACGGCTGGGCCCAGTACATGAACAGCCTGGGCGCCGCGCAGGGCTACCCCGGCTACGACCTGGGCATCGTGTGCTCGAGCGCGCTCGCCTTCTGGCAGCACCGCGCGAACGTCGGGGTGGCCGACGTGCTGCCCCGCCGCTACTCCCGCGGCTGGGGCTACCAGCAGATCGGCTCCGCCGCGAGCGCCCTCTACAACACCGTGTACAACGAGTGCTACGCCGGCAACGGGCCCTTCGCGAGCATCGGCTCGTTCTTCCAGTACCTCGGCTACGGCGCGCTCTGCGTCGGCTACGGCGACGGCAATCCCTGCGATGAGGTGGCCGACCAGATGGTGAACTGCTTCGCCACGGGGCACTGCGGCGATACGAGCGACCCCGGCAAATACAACGAGTACGAGTGGCAGTGGGTGGTCGGGACCCAGGACGCGGTCACCATCAGCCCCGACGACGTGTCGTGCTGGCACGGCAACGGCACCGGCGCGCCGTGCACGGGCTACGGCTCGAGCATCTGGGGCTACGACATCAACCAGCCGGTGCAGTGGAACAGCGGCGGCAGCAACTACTCCTGCTGGGACTGAGCAAGGGTGGGATGAGCCGGCGCAGCCTCCGTATCCTGGCGATCGTCGTGGCGCTCGGCGCGCTCGTGCTGCTCGTCTTCTGGCGGCGCCGGCCGCCGCCGCCGGGGCCGCCGGCCGCCGCGGCCACGGAGCCCGCGGCCGCGGGGGAGCCGCGCGGCGCTCCCGGCCGGCCCGCCGTGCCACCCCCGAGCGAGGGGCTGATCGCGGGGGCGCCGGCGACGCCCGACCCGCCCCCGATCATCGACGACATCATCGTGGAGAAGCCGTCGGTGTGCGCGGGCGAGGAGAACCTGATCACCGTCAAGGCCCACACCGAGAACAACACGAACGAGCACCTCCACTACGTCATCGACGGCGAGCTCGGCCAGTCGTACCCGGTCCGGCTCTGGAAGAACGCGACCGGGATCATCGGGAAGCACGCCATCCAGGTGTTCGGCCGCGGCAACACGGCGACCAGCGTGCCGCTCCCCAAGTACGAAGTCCGGGACTGCGAGCCGCAGCGCATCGTGACCGTGACGGGCAAGGTCCGCCCCAACACCTGGAGCGAGTTCCGGATCACCGCGGCGCTCTCGAGCCCGCTCGGCATCCCCCCGGCCAACGCCGAGAAGGGCTGGCGTCCGCCGCCGCCCCCACCGTTCGAGCCGGTCCGCTACGTCTGGACGTTCGGGGACGGACAGACCGCGACGACCGCGGTCCCCGCCGTCGAGCACAGCTACGAGGATCGGCCGCAGACCACGCTCTACTCGTACTACCTGGTCCAGGTCGACGTTCACGGTCGCGACGGCCAGGTCCTGTCGGGACGGGGCTCGCTCGCGCTCATCAATCCCGCCTTCGAGGCGCTCGCGGTGAAGGGCACCGTGGCGCTCATGATCGCGCTCACCCCGCGGTTCCCGCAGGTCGGGCCCGACGGCAAGGTCGTCCAGCAGGTGCGCCTCTGGCACCACCGGCCGCAGGACGTGACGATCGAGCGCGCCACGGTGACGCGCCACTTCAAGGAGGGCGCCGAGCACCCCACCGAGGAGGTGAACGTGGCGGGTCTCCTCGGCACGACGATGATCCCGCCCGGGCCGGCGGGCATCTCGACCCGCGTCACGCTCGACACCGTCACGGAGTCCGGGGTGTTCTCGGTCACCTATCGGCTCGCCGGGAAGTCGGCCGAGGGGTGGCCGGTCTCGGGGAGCTTCTCCGTGATGCAGCCGCCGCCGCGCCCGACGCGCGAGAACAGCCGGCCCGTGGTCGATCCGCTCCTCAAGGAGAAGATCATCCGGGCGCGGCAGATCCTCGGCCAGGACACGGTCAGCGACGAGGACCTCTGGCGCCTGCAGCGCGAAGGCGCCTTCGCGGACCTCGTGGTGCCGCCCGGCCCCCCGGTCACGCCGCCGCCCCCGGTGCCCGTCGACCGCACGCGGCCACCGACTCACCGCTGACCTCCTCACCCGCCCGCCTCGTCCGTCGACGGGTGTGATCCACGCTGATCGCTCACGCTCCCCGACCACCCTCGCGGGCACGGGCAGGGGCACGGGCACGGGCACGAGGGCGCTCGCCCGTCGCCGGGCCGCCCCTCTCAGGTTGGGCGCTCGTGCCCGTGCCCCTGCCCGTGCCCCTGCCCGGCATTTT
>DASXVK010000084.1:0-4706 GCA_036504295.1 Polyangia bacterium | reverse complement strand
GGCCCGACGATCCGCCCGACGATCAGACCACCGCGGTGGGCGCCGACCCGCCCACCGATCTGCCCGGCGAGCGGACCGCGCGCGAGACCCGCGCCCTGCGGCCGCCGCCGCGCCGCCTCTGCCTGCTCGTGCTCGGCAACGGCTTCTTCGCCACGCACCCGCTGCCCGACGAGGGCGACTACCTCATCGGCCGCGGGACCCGGGCGGCGCTGCGTCTCGACCAGGACTTCGTCTCGCGCGCCCACGCGGTCGTGCACTGCGACGACCCGCTCACCGTCGAGGACCTCGGCAGCGCCAACGGCACGCGCGTCAACGGCCGCGCCCTGCGGCCCGGCGAGCGGGCGCCGCTCGAGCCCGGCGGCATGCTCGAGATCGGCGCGACCGTCCTCGTGCTGCAGTACCACTCGGCCGCCACCCGGCCGCGCCGCGCCGCCGCGCACGGCGACTTCGAGCACATCCTCGAGAGCGCGTGCGCCCGCGCCGAGCACGAGGCCGAAGCGGCCGCGCTCGTGATGCTGCACGTCGACGGCGCCCACGACGAGGCCGCGCTCCAGGGCCTGGTGCTGCGGGCGATCCGCCCCGGCGACCACCTCGGCCTCTACGCCCCGCGGCTCTACGAGGTGCTGCTGCCGGCGTGCACCGCCGAGGGCGCGGTCGCCGTGATCGCCCGCGTCGCCGCCGCGCTCGCCGCGGCCGGCGCCCGCGTGGCGCGCAGCGGGATCGCCTGCTTCGGCGCCGACGGCCGCAGCGCCGAGGCGCTGCTCGCCCGCGCGCGCGCGCAGGCGGCCGGCACGCCCGGCGGCCCGCGCGAGCCGCTGCTGCTCGCCGTGGACCCGGTGATGCGCCGCCTGCACGAGCTGTGCGCGCAGGTCGCGGCGGGCACGATCAGCGTCCTCCTGCTCGGCGAGACCGGCGTCGGCAAGGAGGTGATCGCCGAGCGTCTGCACCGGCTCTCGCCGCGCGCCGATCGGCCGCTGCTGCGCCTCAACTGCGCGGCGCTCTCGGAGTCGCTGCTCGAGAGCGAGCTCTTCGGCCACGAGCGGGGCGCCTTCACCGGCGCCACCCAGACCAAGCCGGGCCTGCTCGAGACCGCCCAGGGCGGCACCGTGCTCCTCGACGAGATCGGCGACCTCTCGGCGGGCCTGCAGGCCAAGCTCCTGCGCGTGCTCGAGGAGCGGCAGGTGCGGCGGGTCGGCGGCCTCAAGCCCCGCCCCATCGACGTCCGCTTCATCGCCGCGACCCACCACGACCTCGAGGCCGAGGCCGAGCGCGGCCGGTTCCGCCGGGACCTCTACTTCCGGCTCAACGGCGTCACGCTGGCGATCCCGCCGCTGCGCGAGCGGCCGGCCGAGGTCGAGCCGCTCGCCCGCGCCTTCGTGAGCGCCGCCTGCGCCCAGGCCGAGCGGTGGCCCGAGCCGGAGCTCGCGCCCGACGCCCTGCGGCTGCTGCGTGGCTATCCCTGGCCGGGCAACGTCCGGGAGCTGCGCAACGTGATGGAGCGGGCGGTGCTCCTGTGCCGTGACGCCGCCATCACCGCCGCGGAGCTGCCCGCCGACAAGATGCGCGCGCGCGTGAGCCCGACCGCCGCTCACCCCGTCCCGGTCGAGGCGCCGACGCTCGGCCTGCGCCGCGACGCCTACGAGCGCCAGCAGATCATCGACGCGCTCGAGCGCTGCCACGGCAACCAGTCCCAGGCCGCGCAGGAGCTCGGCATGCCGCGCCGCACGCTCATCCGCCGCATCGAGGCGTACGGGCTCACCCGGCCGCGCAAGCGCTGACCAGGGTGCGCCCGGGGGCGGCCCCGCGCCAGGTCCTGGCAGGCTGCGGGAAAATGCAACACGGAGACGCGGAGGCACGGAGGATGATTCTGAATATTCAGGACCTCCCTCCGTGTCACCGTGCCTCCGTGTTGCATTTCCGGGCGCGTCCTACAGTCCGAAGCGCAGCGCGGCGTAGGCGTACACGAACGGGGCCGAGAAGAGCAACGCGTCGACGCGGTCGAGGATGCCGCCGTGGCCGGGGATGATGAAGCCCGAGTCCTTGACCCCGTAGGCGCGCTTGATCATGGACTCGCACAGATCGCCGATCTGGCCGAGCGCGCCGGCCGGGACCGCGAGCGCGACGCAGTCCCACCACGCGAGGGTGCCCGAGAGGTACCAGACCTTCGCGATGACGAGCGCGAGGATCGAGCCGAGCAGGCCGCCGACCGCGCCCTCCACGGTCTTGCCCGGGCTGATGGCGCGGTAGAGCTTGTGGCGGCCGAACGCGCGGCCGGCGAAGTACGCGCCGGTGTCGCCGAACCAGGTGAGGGTCAGCGTGAGCAGGAGCCACTCGCCGTGCACGCCGTCGGGCCGCCGCTTGAGCAGCGCGAGGAACGTGAGGAGGACACCGACGTAGAGCGCGCCGGCGAGCGTCGTGCCGAAGCGCGCCCCGGCGGTCGGGAGGTCGCCGTAGCGGAAGAGGAAGAAGGTGAAGCCCGCGATCGTGATGCCGGCGAGCGTGAAGAGCTGCGCCGCCTGGCCGCCGAAGTAGACCGCGGCGGCGAGGCCGAGGCCGAGCGCGATGCCGGCCAGGCGCTCGCCGAGCGGGCGGCCGCCGAGCGTGATGGTCGCCCACTCCCAGAGGCCGACCGCGGTGGCGGCGAAGACGAGCCCCCACAGCGGCAGCGGGTGGGGCCAGTAGACGAGCCCGATGAGGACGGGGGCGGCCACCCCGGCGGTGAGCAGGCGAACGGTGAGGTTGGACATGGGTCTCCGTCTCAGGGGGCGGGCGGCGGGGCCGGGACCAGCCCGAAGCGGCGCTCGCGCCGGGCGAAGTCCTCGAGGGCCGCGACGAAGTGGCGCCGGTCGAAGTCGGGCCACAGGACGTCGGTGAAGTACAGCTCGGCGTAGGCGGCCTCCCACAGGAGGAAGTTCGACAGCCGCAGCTCACCGGAGGTGCGGATGAGGAGGTCGAGGGGCGGCAGGTCGGCGGTCGGCAGCGCCGCCGCGATCACCGCCTCGTCGAGCCCCGCCGCGGGCCGGCGGCCGGCGGCGACCTCGGCGGCGAGCGCGCGGGCCGCCGCCACCAGCGACTCCCGGCCGCCGTACGAGAGCGCGAGGCACAGCGTCGTCCCGCGGTTGCCGCTCGAGGCGGCGCACAGCTCGAGGAGCGGGTCGCGCACGAACGCCGGCAGGCGGTCGATCTCGCCGATGGCGCGCAGGCGGATGTCGTGATCGAGGATCTCCGCCCGCTCCCGCACGGTGAACTCGCGCAGGAGCTCCATCAGCCCCATCACCTCCTCGGGCGGCCGCTGCCAGTTCTGCGCCGAGAAGGCGTAGAGCGTGAGCGCCTGGACCCCGAGCTCGCGGGCGGCGCGGGTCACCTCGCGCACCGCGTCGGCGCCCTTACGGTGCCCGGCGAGGCGCGGCAGCCCGCGCTCGTGCGCCCAGCGGCCGTTGCCGTCCATGATGATCGCGACGTGGCGGGGGAGCTGGGCCGGGTCGAGCATGGGTGTACCGACACGTATCAGAGGCCTGCCCGCCTGGCAAGCCGCCCGGCCAGCCAAGTTGACTCGCTGAGTCGTTTACCCTAGGCTCCCGGAGAGCCCGCCGCGACGCGCGAGGAGCCTTCCATGAAGACCCGCGAGGACATCGAGTCGTACCTCTTGCGCCTGGAGCTGCCGTACGAGGAGATCGGTGCCGACACCTGGATGATCAACACCGGCGACGGCCAGAACAACCTGGTCGCCAAGCTCGCCGCGCCGGTCGTGGTCTTCCGGTGCAAGATCATGGACGTCCCGAAGGAGCACCGCGAAGAGCTCTTCCACACGCTGCTCGTGCTCAACACGACAGACCTCCTGCACGGGGCCTACGGGATCGAGGGCGACGCCATCGTCCTCGGGGACGCGCTCGAGCTCGAGAACCTGGACTTCAACGAGTTCCAGGCCACAGTTGAGGACATCAGCCTGGCCGTCGCGAACCACTACACGAAGCTCGCGAAGTACCGCGCCGCCTGAGGGCCGCCGCGCTGCGAGGATAGCCATGGGGATCTTCTCTCGCCTCGGATCACTCATCAAGTCGAACCTCAACGACCTCATCTCGAAGGCCGAAGACCCGGAGAAGATGCTGAACCAGGTCTTGGTCGACATGCGCAACCAGCTCGTCGAGGCCAAGAAGCAGGTCGCGGTCGCCATCGCCGACGAGAAGCGGCTCAAGAAGCAGCTCGACCAGGAGGTCGCCGCCGCGCAGGAGTGGGAGCGCAAGGCGATGCTGGCGGTGCGCGCCGGCGATGACGGCCTCGCCAAGGAGGCCCTCGTCCGCAAGGCCGAGCACGACCAGCTCCAGGGCCAGTTCCAGCAGCAGTGGGACTCGCAGCGGCAGGCGGTCGAGAAGCTCAAGGACGCCCTGCGCGGCCTCAACAACAAGATCGAGGAGGCGCAGCGCAAGAAGAACATCCTCATCGCGCGCGCCAAGCGCGCCGAGGCGCAGCGCACGATCCAGCAGACCATGCAGGGCCTCAAGGACACCTCGGCCTTCGAGACCTTCGACCGCATGGCCCAGAAGGTCGATCAGATCGAGGCCGAGGCCGAGGCCGGGCTCGAGCTGACCGAGGGCATGAGCGGCGACCAGCTCAAGCAGCGCTTCGAGCGGCTCGAGGCCGGCGCCGGCGTCGACCACCAGCTCCTCGAGCTCAAGGAGCGCATGGGGCTCGCGGCGCCGGCCGCG
>DASXVK010000083.1:0-20535 GCA_036504295.1 Polyangia bacterium | reverse complement strand
GGCCGGGGCGCTCGCCGGCCCGCCGGCCACGGCCGGGGCGCTCGCGGGCCCGCGGCCCACGGCGGGCGCGGTGGCCGGGCCGCGGCTCACGGCCGCCGGGGCGCTCGCGGGCTCGCCGCTCACGGCCGGCAGGCTCGCGGGCCCGCCGCTCGAGAACAGCAGGGGCGGCGCCTCGGCGGGCTCGACGTGGTAGCGCGCGGGCGGCGTGACCGGCGCCGGGTCGGCGGCGGCGGGCGCGGCCCGGCGTCGCCGGGGCGGGTCCGCGGGCGTCGCCGCCGCCGCTGCTGCCGCCGCCGTGGGCGCCGCGGCCGCGGCCTGGCGCGGCGCCGCGGGCGGGGCGCTCGAGCGCTCCGGCGCCGGCGCCGGAGCGACGAGCTCGACCTGCAGGGGCGGCGGCGGCGTGACGCCGCCCGCCGCGGCCAGCCCGAGCACGAGCGCGTGCAGCCCCGCGGAGGCGAGCAGGAAGCCGACGCGGGCCAGGCGGCCGGGCCTCATCGCGGCGTCCCCGTACCCGGCGCGCTCGGCCGCGCCGCGCCGCTACTGCGGCGGCCTCGTGCCGTTGAACACCTGGGTGGCGTGGCACGAGGCGAGCGCCGCGCAGTCCGGGCTGCCGTTGGTGGCCGTGGTGTAGACAATGCTCCCCTGCAGCACGTCCTGCGCGAGCGTCGCGTCCGCGGTGCCCGTGACCGTGTAGGTGCACGCGCCCTCGTTGAAGGCGCGCGTGCCGTGGAGGACCAGGTGCAGCGCGTCGCCGCTGACGCTGCCAATGAAGGCCTTGGAGCCGAGGAGCACCTCGACGTACACGCCGGCGGCCCCGCCGATGGTGCCGGTGGCGCTGCTGCCGCTCTGGGTGATGGTGAAGGGCACGCCGGTGGTCGTGTCGCCCTCCTGCCAGCTCTGGAAGGCGCACCCGTTCTCGTGGTTCGTGAGACTGAGCGTGTAGTCGCCGGCGACGGCGGCGGGCGCGTCGTCGCCGCAGGCGGCGGTGCACAGCGCGACGACCAGCAACAGGGCGACCCTCATGGCATCCTCCGCTCCCTGCTCACTACCATAGCACCCGGGCGGCGGACCCGCCAAAGGCCCCGGGCGATCTGCTAGCATCCCCGGCCATGGGCGCAGCAGGGACGGACTTCACGCCAGACACCGTGGTCTTCATCACCGGCGCGTCGAGCGGCATCGGCGCCGCGGTGGCGCGGCAGCTCGGCGGGCGCGGCTGCCGGGTCGGGCTCATGGCGCGGCGCGAGGCGGAGCTCGGCGCCGTGGCCGCCGCGGTCGCGGCGGCGGGCGGTCAGGCGCTCGCGGTGGCCGGCGACGTGACCCGCCCCGAGGACGTGAACGCGGCGGTCGCGCGCGTCACGGCCGAGCTCGGGCCGGTGGACGTCGCCTTCCTCAACGCCGGCGTCGGCGACTTCATGACGGTCGAGAAGTTCGAGGCCGCGCGGATCCGGCACGTCTTCGAGGTCAACGTCTTCGGCGTCGCCCACTGTCTCGAGGCGCTGCTGCCGGGGATGCTCGAGCGCGGGCGCGGGACGCTCGTCGCCACCTCGAGCCTCGCCCGGGACCGCGGCATGCCGACGGCGGGCGGCTACGCCGCGAGCAAGGCGGCGCTGTCGGTGCTGCTCGAGGGCCTGCGCCCCGAGGCCGCGGCCCACGGCGTGCGCGTCGTCACCTTCGAGCCGGGCTTCATCAAGACCGAGCTCACCGCGCACAACAAGTTCAAGATGCCCTTCATCATGGAGGCCGACGCGGCCGCGGCGCGGCTCGTCGACGCGGTCGCGGCCGGCCAGGCCGTGGTGCGCTTCCCGCGGCCGCTCGCGGTGGCCTCGCGGCTCCTCGCGGCGCTGCCCACCGCCGTCGGGGATGTCGTGGCCACGAAGATGAGCGGCTACCGGCCCCGCCGCCGGCGGTAGCGCCAGCCGAGGAGCGCCGCGCCTACGAAGAGCAGCGCGCCGGCCGGGGCCGCGGGCGCCGCGGCGCAGCCGCAGTCGGCGGCGCGGTAGACCGTGGTCGGGGCGTCGGCGCCCGCGTCGGCGGCGGCGGCGTCCTCGGCCGCGGCGTCGGCGGCGGGCGGGCCGTCGTCGCCGGGGGCCGCGTCGTCCGGCACGCCCGCGTCTTGCTGCGGGGCGACGCAGGTGCCCGCGACGCAGGTCTCGCCGGCGCCGCACGCCGCGCCGCCGCTCGGCGCGAAGGTGACGTCGAGCGTGAAGGGCCCCGCCTGCTCGATGGCGTTGGCGACGTAGGTGTCGGCGACGAGGTAGTAGGCGCCCGGCGTGAGTGCCTGCGACACCTCGGTGTTGCTCCGCGCGAGGCAGTCGGCCTCGGTCAGCCCGTCCAGGAGGTGGATGTCGATGTCGGTCGTGGCGTCGTCGCCCGTGAGCGTCGCGGTGAGCGTGCCGGGCTGGCACAGGTCCACGCGGTAGACCACCTCGCGGCCGTACTCGGCGATCGTCGGCGCGCACGAGTAGTAGTTGAACCAGTTGGACGGCGCCGACGCCGGGTCGCGCGTGTCACGCGCGTCGTGGAACGGGAGGCTCGTGATCGGCAGCGGTTGCTCGCGCGTGCCCGCGACGACCGGGTCCGGGGCGCCGAAGTCCGCCTGGAGCAGGTCCCACAGCTCGGTGTAGCCGTGGTCGTAGCCGAGCGCCCACATGCCGACGCCGCCGAGCCCCTGCTCCTTCGCCATCACGTACTTGTGGTGGAGGCTCTCCTCGTCGTCGTACCACACCTGCCGCTGCACGCCCGCGAGCAGGAACGTGTACCAGGGCGTCTTCGAGCCGTCCTCCCACAGACGCGTGATCGTGCCGGGCGCGAGCTTCTGCCGCGCGGCGCGGTAGAGCACGCTGCCGTCGTGGCCGAGGTTGCTCGCGCCCGGCTGGGCGCTGCCCGTCTGCCACTGGTTGCCGTAGTAGGGCACGCCGAGGACGATCTTCTCGCGCAGCTCCGCGCCGACCATGCTCGTCCACGTCGCCATCGCGGTCTGCTCGGAGTGCGACGTGGTCGGCCGCCACAGCGGCGTCACGTGCAGGATGCCGCTCGGCCCGACGCCGCTGCCGCTCCAGCCGCCGTAGAAGTCGTAGCCCATGATGAAGAAGGTGTCCGCGCAGCCGAGGAGCGCGGGCAGGTCGAAGGCGTCGCTCCAGTCGACCGCGGGCCCGGCGATGCTGATGCTGGCGGCCGGGTGGCCGGCGGCGGTGAGCGCGGCGCGCAGCTCGCAGACGAGCGCGGTGAAGCCGTCCCGGGCGCTCGCCGGCACGCCCTCGAGGTCGAGGGCGACGCCGTCGGCGCTGCCGGCGGCCATGCGGGTCACCATGGTCTGGATCGCGGTGGCGCGGTTCGCGGGGCTGTTCACCAGGGTCGCGATGCCGCTCGCGGAGAACAGCGTGAAGGCCAGCTCCACCTTCACGCCGGCGGCGTGGGCCGCGGTCACGAAGGCCGTGTCGGGCCAGCCGTGAGCGTCGGTCGCGCTGCCGGTGCTGCCGAGCTCGACCGAGAACCAGCCGACGTGGGAGAGCAGGTCGAGCCGCAGGCTCGCGGTGTCGGTGATCCAGTAGGGCAGGTAGCCGTACACGACGGCGCCCGGCCGCAGCGCGCGCGTGGCGACGGGCCCCGGCGACGGCCGCGGCGGCAGCGACTCGCCGGCGTGGGCGGCGAGCGCGGCGGCGTGGGTCGAGAGGCGCGGGGCGGGCGCCCCGAGCGCGAGGGCCGGGACGAGGCCGGCGAGGAGGGCGAGCGCGCGCATGGTTCCTCTCAGGGGGCGCAGACGTTGTCGTGCTCGGCGACCGAGCAGCAGTTGGTGCAGCGCGCGGGCGACCACTGGCCGGACGCGGTGCTGCCATAGAGGCACCACGCGTCGCCCGCCGGGACGGAGGTGAAGTTGTGGCAGTGGGAGCAGAAGCTGCAGTACCAGCCAGCGAAATTCTGGGCCGACGAGGACGCCGATGACCCGCAGTAGGCGGTGCCGCAGCCGCTCGTCGAGTTGAGGCCGGCCTTGTCACACTGCCCCGAGACGCCCACCGGGATCTCGCAGCCGTTGCTCCAGTCGCCGTCGCAGCTCTGCCACGGGCTCTGGCAGGTGCGCACGCACGTGCCGCTCGAGCAGTCGGCGGTGGCGTGCGCGCCCGCGCTGCACGTCGTGCCGCACCCGCCGCAGTTGTTGATGGTGTTCGTCGGCGTCTCGCAGCCGTCGTCCCAGGTCGTGGTGCAGTTGCCCCACCCGGCGGCGCAGGTCCAGCCGCCGCACTGGCCGGTGCCGGGCTGGCAGGCGCCCCCGGTCGTGTGCGGCCGCGCGCAGTTGAGCGCCTTCGGCGCGTAGGTGCAGGTGCCGTTCGTGCAGGTGCCGGCGGCCTCGTGGCACAGGTCGGGCGGCGTGTTGCACACCTTGGACGCGTAGCTGCAGACGCCGGCCGCGCAGGTGCCCGTGGCGGCGTGGCACGCGTCGGGCGGCGTGGTGCAGGTCACGGCGGCGCACGGATCGGCGGAGCAGGTGCCGCCGTGGCAGTCGTTCGCGGGGCACGGGATGTCGGTCGCGGCGTAGGTGCACCCGGCCGCGCCGCAGGTCCCCGTGGCGGCGTAGGTCTGCAGGGTGCTCGACGACAGGCACTGCGGCGCGGGCGGGGTGGTGCACAGGACCGGCGCGCCGGTGCAGGTGCCCGCCTGGCAGTGGTCGCCGCTCGTGCAGTCGTCGCCGTCGTCGCACCCGGCCACGCTCGTCGTCCAGGCGAAGGCGCCCGCGGGCTCCCGGCCGCACGTCCACCCGGTGCCGTTGCAGGTCAGCACCGTGCACAGCGCCTCGCCGTTGCAGGCCGCCGGCGGCGGGCACTCGCCCGCGGCGTCGCCGGCGGGGCCGTCGGTGGCGGCCGCGGCGTCGGGCGGCCGGCAGCCGCCGTCGCAGTCGACGCGCACCTCACCGGTCGCGCAGCCGACGAGGGAGGCGAGGATCGCGATGGAGAGGTACGCACGCATGCGGGCCCATGATACCGCGGCGCGCGGCGAAAAAAACGCGGTCAGCGGTCAGCCGCCGGCGACGCAGAGGCCGCTCTGACAGACCTCGTAGGGGCGGCAGGTCGACGCCGCGCAGAGGCACATGGACAGGCACACGCCCTCGGGGCACTCGGCGTTGGTCCCGCAGACGCCGGGGGTGTAGCAGGTGCCCGACGCCGCGTAGCAGTACGTGCCGCTCGCGCAGGTGCCGCAGCCGGTCGCGCCGCACGGCTGGGTGTTCGGCTTGCACTCGGTGCCGCACTGCTGGTAGCCCGAGTCGCAGGCGATGCCGCAGCTCTCGCCGTTGCAGTAGGCGTGCCCGTGGGCCGTCGGCGTGGGGCACTTGATGCACGTCACGCCGCAGGTGTCCGGCGCGCCGATGTCCGAGCAGAGGCCGTTGCCGCAGTTCTGGAAACCGGTCTCGCAGTGGATGCCGCACGCGATCCCGTCGCAGGTCGCGCTGCCGTGCGTCGGCGTGGGGCAGGGGGTGCACGAGTAGCCGCACGTGCGCACGTCCTGGTTCGACACGCAGAGGTCGTTGCACGGGTGCTGGCCGTCGGCGCAGCTGTTCGCCGAGCAGATCCGGCCGCGGCACACCTGGCCCGACGGGCACTTGTGCGTGCAGCCGCCGCAGTTGTTCGGATCGTTGTCGAGGTCCACGCAGTTGAGCCCGCACTTCGTGAAGCCCGTGCCGCAGGTGATCTCGCACTGGCCGTCGACGCAGCCGACCGTGCCGGTGCCGCTGACGGTGCAGGCGCGGCACGACAGGCCGCAGTGGTTGGTGTCCGCGTCGGCGTAGCAGGAGCCGTTGCACGCGTGCTGTCCCGGCGGGCAGGAGGTGGCCGCGAGGAGCGTCACGAAGGTCGACACGGTCTGGCCGACCGCGAGCTTCACCGAGCCGGTGCCGCGCGACGTCTCGGCGCCGCCGAGGAGGCCGGCGATGATGAGGTCCACGCTCTGGCCGCCGAGACGGTCGTCGAAGAGGATCACGAAGTCGTCGCCGGTCTTGAAGACGCGCGGCTGCGCCGGCGTCACCTCGCTCACGAGCGTCGCCCCGGCGAGCTGGACCTCGACGCGGACCTGGTCGACCTGCACCCCGGGGTCGAGGTCGACGAAGATGCGGGCGGCGGTGACGCTCTCGCCGCACGCGGCGAGCAGGGCGGCCAGCGCGGTGATCGTCGCGAGGCTGACCGGGTGCGAGGTGCGCGGGGACATGGGAGTTCCTACTGGCAGAAGTTGAAACCGGGGATGCAGCTCTCGTGGGGCCGGCACCCGAAGAACGGGAAGGGCGTGCAGGTGCACGTGCCCGGCGGGATCACGATGATGCTGCAGGCGCCGGATAGACACTCGTCGTTGCTGTAGCAGGTCCCCGGGACGAAGCACTTGCCCTTCGCCACGAAGCAGTACTCGCCGCCGGCGACGTTGCACTGGCTGTCGTCGGTGCAGCCCGCGGGCGCGGTGTCGTGCTGCGCGTCCTGGGGCGCGGTGTCGCGCTGCGCGTCCTGCGGCGCGGCGTCGAGGGCGGCGTCCTCCGCCGCGGCGACGTCCGCCGGCGCGTCGGGCGCGGCGTCGTCCTGGACGGGCGCGGCATCGTCCTGCTGCAGGGGCGCCGCGTCCAGCTGGTTCGTCGCGCTGCCCGTGGCGCAGCCCCCCGCGGTGAGCGCGAGGACGGCCAGCATGGCAGGCCCCATGCCCCGAAAGGCCCGGCTGGTAGGCGGCACCGCGCCAGTATAGACCAACACCCGGCGCGATCCAAAACCCGGGCCCCCTCGCCGACCGGCGGTCGCGGCGGCCCCGACGGGCGCGGCCGAACGCGCCGGTGGCGCCCGCGCTGCAGCGCGCGGTGGAGCGGCGGCCCGGCGCCGTGATACCGTGCGGCCATGTCCCGCCTCTCGCGCCTCCCGAGCCTGTGCCCCTTCGCGCTCCTCGCCGCGCTCGCCGCCTGCTCGTCCGCGAGTGAGCCGGCGGCGGGCGCCGACGGCGGCGGCGCCGACGCCGCGGTGCGCGACGACGCGCCCGCGGCGGCCGACGGCCCCGGGCCGGGCGCCGACGCCGCCGCCCAGGCGGACGCGGGACCCGACGGGCCGCCGCCGTGCCCCGCCGGCGTCACGTGCGTCGACACCTTCCCGTTCGGCGACGACCGCGACACCACGCAGGAGCCCGCCGGCACGCTCGACGGCTACTCCTGCGCGCCGTCGACCAACGAGAGCGGCCCGGAGGTCGTCTACCGCGTGACCGTCCCCGCCGACGGCTTCCTCAGCGCCGCCGTCATCGAGGCCGCGGGCGTCGACGTGGACGTGCACATCCTCGGTGACCTCGACCCGGCGGCGTGCCTGAGCCGCGGCAACTACCACGCCCGCGCCGACGTCACCGCGGGCGTCTACTACGTCGTCGTCGACACGTACGCCGGCGCCGCGCAGGCGGGCGCCTTCCACGTCGACATCGGCTTCCTCGCGCCGTCGGCGGGCGGGTGCGGCATGCAGGCGGGCGCGATGGCCCGCGTCGGCGACGGGGGCAACCACCTCGCGATGCCGGCGACCGGCCCCATGGTGCTGGAGGCCCACCTCGTCACGCAGGAGGAGCCGCCGCCCTACCCGGCGACCGCGACCGACGAGCTCGCGGCGCACTACGCCCTGTCCCAGTCGCGCACCGGCCTCGTCATGCACCGCACCCAGGACTGGGCGCCCCTCGAGGGCGGCTCGTTCTACGGCGCCGGCATCGGCTCGCCGACGGACTTCCCGGTCGTCGACGAGGGCTGGTACGTGAACATGTACTGGACCCAGGCGGCGCGCCCGGCGAAGGGCACGCGCATGATCCTGCGCGCGCCCGGCGGCGACCGCGCCGTGGTCGTCGCGGCCGGCTACGAGACCGGCCCGGGCGACCTCACGGCCGTCGGCGGCACGCCCGAGGAGAGCCACTTCTACATGGGCACCGGGCACCTCGACCCGATGCTGATCGGGATCGCGGTGGACCAGACACTCCCGCTCGGCCCCCGCCGCTGCGCGCCCTGAGGTCATGCGATGCGATCACTCCTGACAGTCATCCTGCTGCCGCTGCTCACCGCCGGAGGCGGCTGCGCCATGCTCCAGCCGTCGCTGCGCTACGGCTCTGACCTCAAGGTCGAGCGCGTCCCGCTCGCGGTCGAGGTCGAGGCGAGCGTCGTTCCGCCGCGGTGGGCCTCGCCCCCCGGATCCAGCTTTCACAATCCCATCATCGCGGCGCCCCCGGAGGTGCTGGCCTTGAGCCTGCGGGACGCGCTCCGGGCGGATCTCGCGACGAACGGGCCCTTCCGCGTCGCGGACGAACGGCCGCAGGCCGTGCTGGTCGTGAACGTGACCAGGCTGGACGCTGAGGCGACCCTCTACTGGCTCGGTCTCGTGCTCCCCCTGGTGACGACGCCCCTGGTCGTGCCCTACCTGCTCCTGGGCCTGCCCGCCGCGAGCGTCGAGGTCCGGATGACCGCGACCGCGACCCTCATCGACGGCCAAGGCCGCGTGCTCGACGAGGTTCAGGCGCTGGCAAGCGAGACCCGCAGCAAAGGCCTCTACTACCACTGGGGCGCCTGGAGCTACGAGTTCGCGGCGCGGCCGCTCGCCGAGAGCCTGCGCCAGCAGCTCGCCTCCCATGGCAAGGTGATCATGGCGCGGCTCGACGGACGCCGTGCGCCCGTACGGACGGCGGCCGTCCCGGCCATCTTCGGCGGGCCGCCGGCGGCAGCCGCGCCCGCACCGCCGAGCCCGCTCGCCGCAGGCGCGCCCGGCACCGCGGCGCCGGCGTCGGCGCCCGGCGCGCCGCCCGCGTTGCGGGCGGCCCCGCAGCCGACCGCCTACGCCCTCATCGTTGGCATCGAGACGTACCGCGACGCGCCCGCGGCCCCCGGCGCCGAGGGCGATGTGCGGCGGGTCGAGCAGCTCATGCGCCATACGTTCGGCATCCCGGCCGCGCAGATCAAGGTGCTCACGCGCGAGCGCGCGAGCGGCCGCGACATCGAACGGCAGCTCAAGTGGGCCGCGGCCAACGTGCCCGCCAACGGCCGCATCTACTTCTACTTCAGCGGCCACGGCGCGCCGGACCCGACGAAGGGCACGCCATACCTCGTGCCCTACGACGGCGATCCCGCGGCCATCGCGGACACCGGCGTCGCGCTCGACGAGGCGCTCCAGGTGCTCGGCCGGAGCAAGGCCCGGGAGGTGATCGTGCTCGTCGACGCGTGCTTCTCGGGCGCGGGCGGGCGCTCGCTGCTGCCGCCGGGGGCGCGCCCCCTCGTCGTCACGAAGACCGCCGAGGTGAGCCCCGCGATCGTGCTCCTGTCCGCGGCCGGGGGCGCGGAGATCGCCGGACCCGCGGGCGACGGGCGGGGTGGCCTGTTCACGAACCACCTCATCGACGCGCTGGCGACCGGCAGCGCCGACGCCAACGGCGATGGCCAGATCTCGGCCCGGGAGCTCATCGACTGGCTCCAGCCGCGGGTCGCGCGCGCCGCGAAGCGGGATCACCGCGAGCAGACGCCGACGCTGCGTCTCGGCTCCCGCGTCGGGCCCGCCGAGCACGTGATCATCTCGTTCGGGTACCCGACGAAGTAGGAGCGACCGCCCTACCGTCGCGGCAGCCCCCACCCCACCGGGAACCGCGGCTCACGCCTTCTTGAACCGCCGCACGTTGTAGACGCCCTTGCCCGTCGCGATGGTCCGCTCCGGCGCGCCCGGGTGGAAGACGCGCGCGTCGACGACGCCGATGCGGCCGCCGAGGCGGATGACGTGCGCCTCGCAGATGATCAGCTCCGGCTCGCCCGGGCGCAGGTAGTCGACCCGCAGGTCGATCGTCGAGATCTTGTCGGCCGGCTCGACCCGGGTCCACAGGGCCGCGCCGGCGCAGGCGTCGATGAGCGCGGAGAGCACGCCGCCGTGGAGCGCCGGCCGGAAGGGGTCGCCGATGAGCTCGGGGCGGAACGGCAGCTCCACCCGCGCGAACCCGGGCGTGATGGCGGTGAGGACGAGGCCGAGATACCGGTTGAACGGGATCATCTCCTCGACGGCCTGCCGCAGCACCTCGCGGCTCACCCGCAGCTCCGCCGGCCCCTCGCTCACTCGAGCGCCTCGATGATCATCGCGATGCCCTGGCCGACGCCGATGCACATGGTGGCGAGGCCGTAGCGGCCGCCGCGGCGCTTCAGCTCGTGCACCAGGGTGCACAGCAGCCGCGCGCCCGTCATCCCGAGCGGGTGGCCGAGCGCGATGCCGCCGCCGTTGACGTTCAGCCGCTCATAGCGGATGCCGAGGTCGCGGACGCAGGGCAGGGCCTGGGCCGCGAACGCCTCGTCGAGCTCGACGAGGTCGATGGCGTCCATGGTGAGCCCGGCGCGGGCGAGCGCCTTGCGCGTCGCGGGCACGGGGCCGAGGCCCATGACCGCCGGATCCACGCCCGCCACGGCCGACGCGACCACGCGCGCCATCGGCTCGCAGCCGAGGCGCGCGGCCGCGGCCGGGGAGGCGAGCAGCACCGCGGCCGCGCCGTCGTTCACGCTCGCGGCGTTGCCGGCGGTGACCGAGCCGCCCTCCTGGAACGCGGGCCTGAGCTGGGCGAGGCGGTCGAGGGTGGTGTCGGCGCGAGGCTGCTCGTCGGCGTCGACGATGACGGGCGGCCCGAGCGGCTGGGGCACGGCCACCGGCGCGAGCTCGTCGCGGAAGCGGCCCGCGCTCTGCGCGCCGAGCGCCTTGTGGTGGCTCGCGAGCGCGAAGGCGTCCTGCACCGCGCGGGTGACGCCGCGCTGCGCGGCGACGTTCTCCGCGGTCTCGCCCATGCTGTAGGGCGGGAACCGCTCGGCCAGGCGCGGGTTGATGAAGCGCCACCCGAGCGTCGTGTCCTGCAGCTCGAGATCGCCGCGCGGATAGCCGGCCTCGGGCTTGCCCATCACGAAGGGCGCGCGGGTCATGCTCTCGACCCCGCCGGCGATGAGGACGTCGCCGTCGCCGGCCATGATGGCGTGGGCCGCGATGCGCACGGCCTCGAGCCCCGAGCCGCACAGCCGGTTCACGGTCACCCCGCCGACGCTCACCGGCAGGTCGGCGAGGAGCGCGGCCATGCGCGCGACGTTGCGGTTGTCCTCGCCGGCCTGATTGGCGCACCCGGCGACGACGTCCTCGATGGCGTCGCCCGGCACGCCGTTGCGGTGGCAGAGGGCCCGCAGCACGTGGGCGAGCAGGTCATCCGGCCGCACCGTCCGGAGCGCGCCGCCGTAGCGTCCGATGGGTGTCCGCACGGCGTCGATGATGAGCGCGTCTGTCACCCCGTCCTCCAGTCTGCGATCAACTACTACCGCATCCCGGCGCCGGGCGGTAGCGCCCTGCAGCTTTCGTGCTCGTCGCCTGCTCGCCCGGCGACGTCTGCCGCGAGGGCCCGCGCCGCCGGTTCACCGGGTGCGCGCCGCCCTCGTGCCGCGGCGCGGCGGCACCGGCTCGGCGGGACAGGTGCGGCGGTTGTGGCCCGTGCCCCCGCACCGGCCGCAGCGCGACGTCCGCGCGGTGACGTGCAGCCGCCGGGCGTTGACGCTGCGGCGGTGATGGTCGCAGTAGTGGGCGGACACCGCCTCGCGGGGGCAGAGCATGCACAGTCCGGCGGCCAGATGACGCCGCTGGTACGCCTCGACCGCCCGCCGGTGGGCGGAGCGCGCCTCGTGCTCGTCTCGGTGCTGGGGTGACTCCGACTTCATGGCTCCTCGCAGCCCCCCGCTGTCATCGTCAGACCGCGGGAGGCCTCGGAGCGTTGCCGGACCGCGGCGCGCGTCGGACGCTACGCCATCGCGGCCAGCAGCTCGTCGAGCGACACCGTGGCGAAGCTGGTGGCGTAGTCGCTCATGGCATACGGGATGACGAGCTCGCGGCCGTGCAGCAGCGCACCGCAGGTGTAGACCACGTTCGGCACGTAGCCCTCGCGCTCCGCCTCGTTCGGGGCGAGCAGCGGCTGGCGCAGGCGCCCGATGACCCGGGAGGGATCGGCGCGGTCGAGGAGGAACGCGCCGAGGCAGTACTTGCGCATGGCGCCGACGCCGTGGGTCAAGACGAGCCAGCCCGCCTCGGTCTCGATCGGCGAGCCGCAGTTGCCGATCTTGAGGAACTCCCACGGTTGGGCCGGCGCCAGCAGCACCTTCGGCGTCTGCCAGAAGTGGATGTTGTCGGAGAACATCAGGAGGATGTTCTCGTCGTCCTGCCGCGAGAGCATCGCGTACCGGCCGTCGATCTTGCGCGGGAACAGCGCCATGCCCTTGTTCTGCACGGCGGGGCCGTTGAGGGTGCTGAACTTGAAGTCGACGAAGTCCCGCGTCGCGAGCAGCTGCGGCAGCGTGAGCCGGCCGTCGTACGCGGTGTAGGTCGCGTAGTAGGTGTAGCTCTGGTCGTCGTCCCGGAAGTGGACGAAGCGGGCGTCCTCGATGCCGTGGCTCTGACTGGACGTGTACGGGAAGAGCACGCGCTGCGGGATGCGGCTGCCCGGGGCGAAGTGCACCTCGTAGTTCGACTCGGCCAGCAGCAGGATGTTGCGCGCCGCCCGGCCCGCCGTGGCATCGGCCGGATCGATGCGCTGCCAGTCCGCGGCGAGGACGGCGCGCAGCTCGCTCAGGGTGAAGGCCTCGGGGAGCTGCACGAGGACGCTCCGGCAATACTCACTCTGCTCGCCCGCCTCCTGGAGCTTGCGGGCGAACAGCCCCTTCTCGTAGACCGCGTTGGACACCCGCTCCGGCTCCGTCACGAACGGCACCGGCGGGGTGAGCGTGATGCGGTGCTGCGCGCTGACGGCCCCCACCCGGAACGTGATCGAGGAGATGTGCCCTTCGCCGGTGGCCCGCAGGCTCAGGATGAAGCGGAGCGCGCCCTCCGGGAGGCCGCTCTGGTCGGGGTGCGGCACGATGGAGGGATTGAACAGCGCGGCGGACTCCGGCGAGTACTCGTGGCTGAAGTGCGAGCCGATGAGCGCCTGCCGCGCCGGTGACGGCTCCGGGGCGCCGTCCAGAAAACGGCGCACCTCGGCGAAACGGTCGCGGAGCAGCTGTTCCACGTGCTCGTGGCGATCCGCGAACTCGCCCAGCACCAGATCCAGGAGGCGCGCGACCTCCTCGTCCGAGAGGGCCAGGACGCGGCCGACGATCCGGCGGGCGATGTCGTCACTGGTGGGATGGAAGGGACGCAGCAGGACGCGGGCACGGTCCGGGGTCAACGTCGGCCCCACGCGCTTGGCGTGGACGGTGGTGCTCCTCATCGGGTCGTCATGCTCACTTTCCGGTTGGTTCCGTGAAGCTGGTGAGGGTGTTCTGCAGCGCCTGCATCTCCGCCAGCGCGAGCAGGAAGGCCAGCGTGGACTCCGCGCCCTGGTTCTGGCTCACGCGGTCCACGTGCAAGCCGTCGCGACACCCGCCGGTGGAGGAGTCATACAACGCCAGCCCCAGATCGTTGCGGCCGAGGAACCACTCGAAGGCGCGGCGCGCCTCGGCGACCCAGAACGTGTCGCCGGTGGCGTGATACGCCTCGATGCACGCGGACACCGTGACCTGCGCCTCGATCGGCTGCTGGTCGAACTGTGCGCGCGCCTGTCCGCGCTGATAGAAGCCGTTCGAGCCGATGGGCCGCAGCGCGCCGGTCGCCGAGGTCTGCAGCTCGACCAGCCAGCGCAACGCCGTGAGGCCGGTCTCGAGCATCGCGGCGTCCTTCATCCAGCGGCCGCTGAGGATCAGCGCGTGCGGCAGCTTCGCGTTCGTGTAGGAGAGCGCGTCCTCGAACCAGTGCCACTCGTCGGTGGCGGCGTCGGCGTAGCGCTGCATCAGCTTGGCGGTGAGCGTCTCGCGCATCTGATGCGCGCGCCGGTCGCCGCTGAGGCGGCTCAGGTACTCGTCGATGCCGATCAAGGTGAAGGCCCACGCCCGCGGCGACGTGAGGTCGGCGGCGACGGGCAACGCCTGCTCGAACAGGTCGGCCGCCAGCATCTGGAAGCTGCCCTGGCCCGCCTGCGCCACGCACAGGCCCAGCGCCCACAGCGCGTGCCCCTGGCAATCCTCCGAGCCGACCGCCTCCAGCCAGCGGCGGTCGAAGCTCATGAAGTTGCGGAAGCGCCGGCTCGGCCGGTCGAAGGCGTGGTTCAGGAACGCCGCGTAGGTGACGGCCCGGGCGGTGACGTCGGGCGCGCCGTGACCCAGGCGCTGCAGCATCATCGCCAGGACCAGCGCGCGGGCGTTGTCGTCGGTGCAGTAGCCCTCGGCGAAGTTCGGCACCGTGAAGCTGGCGTGCTGGAAGATGCCGGTCGAGTCGCTCATCCGGAACAGGTGGCTCAGCTTGAGCTCCGGCAGCTGTCCGGGCTGCTCGTCGAGCGTCTTGATGGGCGAGGACTTGCGGCCGACGAAGCTGTGATCCTGCTGCGCCTGTTCGAACGACTGCATGAAGAGCTGCGCCACGCGGCTCCAGACCATGTCGCGCCCGAGCCGATAGGCATTCTTCCGCATCGCGTGGCGCAGCGGCTCGTCGCGCAGCAGCTCCACCACCGCGCCCGCGATGGCGGCCGGGTCCCGGAACGGCACGAGCTTGCCGCGCTCCTGGGTCAGCAGCTCCGTGGCGTGCCAGTACGGGGTGGACACGACCGCGTTGCCGGAGCCGAACGCGTAGGCCAGCGTGCCCGAGGTGATCTGCGATTCGGTCAGGTAGGGCGTGAGGTAGATGTCCGTCGCCCCGATGAAGCGCATCAGCTCTTCGAGCTCCACGAACCGGTTGAAGAAGACGACGTGCCGCTGCACGCCCAGGTCCTTCGCCAGCCGCTCGAGGCTCAGGCGATACGCCTCGCCCTCGTCGCGGAGCAGGTTGGGATGCGTCTGGCCCAGCACGATGTAGACGACGTTCGGGAACTCCCGGATGACGCCCGGCAGGGCGCGCAGGGCGTGCTCGATGCCCTTGTTCGGCGAGAGCAGCCCGAACGTCAGCAGCACCTGTTTCCCCGCGACGCCGAACTCGTCCTTGAAGTAGTTCGGATCCGCGAACGGCATGTCGGGGATGCCGTGCGGGATGTGGTCGATCTTGGCCGCCGGCGCCCCGTAGATCTCGCACAGGAAGTCGCGGCCCCGCTCGGCCATGGTCACCAGCCGCGTCGAGAGCTGGATCAGCTCGCGCATGACGCGCCGCTGCGCCGCGTTCGGCTCGCGCAGGATCGTGTGCAGCGTGGTCACGATGGGCATGCGCAGGTCGCGCAGCAGCGCCAGGAGATGGCTGCCCGCCGGGCCGCCGAAGATGCCGTACTCGTGCTGCACGCACACCACGTCGACGTCCGTGATGTTGAGGAAATCGGCGGCGCGCAGGTACGAGCGCAGGTCCTGCTCCGCGATCTCGAAGCGCACCTCGGCCGGGTAGTCGTAGCCGCCCGCGACGTCGTTGACGGGCACGACCAGGCACTGCAGCGCCGGATACTCCGTCGCCACCGCGGTGCGCAGGTCCGTCGTGAACGTGGCGATGCCGCACTTCCTCGGCAGGTAGTCGGCGAGGAACGCGATCTTGCGAATGGCGGACGGCGTGGGCATGGCTGGTCCTCCCCGGTGCGGTGGCGCGTGTGGAATGTGGGTCTGCGGGGGCCTGGAGGCAAGAAGATACGGCGTTCTCAGCGCGCGCGGCTCGCGGCGCGGCGGCGGGCGCGGTCGAGCCACAGCAGCCCCGCGGGGAGCACCAGGACCGCCGCGAGCAGGCAGCACACCTCGCCGACCACGGCGGCGACGCCGAGGCTGCGCACGGCGAAGTTCATCGAGCGCGCCAGCGCGAGGTAGCCGAGCGTGGTGGTGAGGCTGCACAGGATGACGGCGCCCCCGGTCTCGCGCACCGCCGTGAGGGCGCTCCCCGGGCCCTCGCGCACGTAGCGCTGCGTGACGTTGACGGCGTAGTCGACGCCGATGCCGAACGTGATCGGCAGGGCGATGAAGTTGAGGAAGTTGAGCCGCACCTTGAGCAGGAGGAGGATGCCCGCCATCCAGCCGATGCCGACGAGGAGCGCCGCGAGCACGGCCACCGACGCGCGGCCGGCGCGGAAGGCGCCCACCACCACCAGCAGCGTCGCCAGGAACGAGAGCCCGACCGCGATCGGCACGTCCGCCAGCACCGCCGCCCAGAGGTCGGCGTAGATCACCGCCCGGCCGGAGCCGCGCACGAGCGCGCCGTCGGGGAGGCGCGCCTCGCGGTAGGCGTCGGCCCACCGGAAGATGTAGTGGGCGTCGTCCAGGTCGGCGCCGTCCGTCGGGCTGATGTAGACGATGCGGCCGCGCGTGCCGTCGTTCTCGGTGAAGGCGCGCGCCAGGCCGTCGGGGAGGTCGGCCAGCGCGAACGCCGCGAGGTCCGCCGGCGGCAGCAGCGCGGCGATCTGGGGCCAGTCCGCCTCCGGGATGCCGCCGCGCTCGTGGGCGCGCCGCAGGAGCGCGCCGATCTCGGCGACGATCGGGATCTTGTCCGCCTGCTGGGCGGGGACGAAGTCCTGCAGCGCGTGCAGCCGCTGGAAGGGCTTCAGGCCCGCGGGCGCGGCGTCGCGGCGCTGCTCGAGCACGCGGCGCAGCGCCGCCACCTGCCCGGGCTGGTCGACGAGGATCGCCATGCCGTCGGCGCCGATGTGGCCCGTGACCGCCTCGCCGAGCCGGGTGAGGCGGATCTCCTCGGCGCGCGAGCGCTGGTCGCTGCGGAGCTGGCTGAGGTCGTACTCCATGGGCCCGCCGCGGATCCAGGCGACGGCGCCGGCGAGGCCGGCGAGCGCGGCGAGCACGCCCACGACCGCCACCGCGCGCGGCGCCCGGCGCACGACCGCGGCGAACGGCCGGCCGAAGCCGACGCCGCCCGAGGTGAGGCGGCGCAGCCACGAGAGCGGCCCGCCGAAATCGCGCTCGAGCGGGACGGCCCGGTCCGCCACCGCGAGCATGCAGGGCAGCGCGAGGTAGGTGGCGATCCAGCACAGGAGCATGCCGGTGCCGCCGATCAGCCCGAAGTCGTGGAAGCCGCGGAAGTCGGTGGCGGCGAGGGAGCCGTAGCTCGCGGCCGCGGCGGCCGCCGCCGTGGCGGTGGGCAGCCAGGTCTCGCGGCGGGCGATGGCGACGGCCTCCTCGAGCCGCGCGCCGCGGCGGCGGGCCTCGAGGAACCGGGCCATGTAGATGATGCCGAAGTTGATGCCGTTGCCGGCGACGATGGTGAAGAGGAACCCCGTCGCGATGTTGAGACGGCCGACGAGGAGCTGGGTCGCGCCGAACGTCCACGTGACGCCGACCCCGACCGTGAGCAGCATGAGGACGAGCGTGCGGAAGCGCAGGTAATAGAGGAAGACGACGGCGATGATGAGCAGGCCGCCGAGCAGGCCGACCTCGGTCAGGTCCCGGTGGATCGCCTGGTACTCGGAGACGCCGGTCTGCAGATCGCCGGCGAAGCCGACGCGGATGCCGGGCCCGAACGACGCCGGGTTGACCCGCGTGACGACCGCGCGGATCTTCTGGAGCGCCTCGGTGCCCTGGTCGAGGTCGCTGCCCGCGACCTGCGAGCGCACGGCCACGACCACGGTGCGGCCGTCGCGCGACTGGTAGTAGCCGTCGGGGTAGCGGTCGGGGTCGACCCCCTCGAGCTTCAGGCGCTGGCGCAGGGTGGCCACGTCGAGCGGCGCCTCGGTCTCGGTGTCGTCGAGCGCGACGAAGAGGCCGGTCGCCTTGCCCACGGCGCGGCCGTAGCGCCGCTTGAGGTCGTCGCGGAGCTCCTCGAGCTTCGGCAGCTCGAGGAAGAGCCCCGCGCGCGGCTGCAGGAACCGGAGCGAGTCGTGCACCCCGCTCTCGGCGTTGCCGACCCACGGCGGGCCGAGCTCCTTCAGCGCCGGTACGAGCGTGTCCGCCGCGCGCCGCAGCGCGGCCACGGGCGTGCCCTCGCCGCCTTCGAGGATGACGAAGAGCGTCGAGACGCCGGTGGTGCGGGCCGCCACGCGGCGGAGCTCCTTGACGCTCGCGCGCGAGTCTGGCAGCAGCGACTCGAAGCCGGTGTGCACCTTGAGACGGAGCGCGAAGGCGCCGGCGAGGACGGTGAGGAGACCGACCAGGAGCAGCGGGATCGCGGGGCGGCGGAGCTGCAGCCGCGAGAGCCAGTCGGGCGGCGGCGACTCGGCGGGGGTCGAGGGCAGGGGACTGCTGCTGGGCACGCTCGCCATGCTACGCGACCCTGACGCTGGGGATGGTGAGTCCGGTGGGCATCGTGACGCCTTCCCCCCGGAGCTTACCCCATAGCACCAAGTGAATTTCCAGTCCGCGACGGCGGGCGGCGCCCGCGCGAGCCTCTCGGCAACAACGAGGCTCGCCTGCGGCTCGCGCCAGGCAACGCCGAGGCTCGCCTGCGGCTCGCGCCAGGCAACGCCGAGGCTCGCCTGCGGCTCGCGCCAGGCAACGCCGAGGCTCGCCTGCGGCTCGCCTCAGGCAACGCCGAGGCTCGCCTGCGGCTCGCCTCAGGCAACGCCGAGGCTCGCCTGCGGCTCGCGCCAGGCAACGCCGAGGCTCGCCTGCGGCTCGCCTCAGGGCCGCGCCAACAGCTCCACCGCCAGCCGCTTGTTCGCCGGGTGCGAGAAGAGCATCCAGTGGCCGACGGGGAACCAGCCGAAGGGCGTCTCGACGGGCTCGAACCCCTCCGCCTCCCAGCAGTGGGGCGTCAGGATGTCGCCGCGCGTGCCCATCGAGAACATCCGGACGCCGTCGGGCGGCGGCGCCGCGCGCAGCTCGAGGAGGAGGTCGTTCTCCGGGGCGCTCTGCACCAGGCTCGGCACGTGATGGCCGAACACCCGCGTGAGCGCGAGCGCCAGCGTGCTCCCGTTGAGCGGCCCGCCGATGGAGACGAAGCGCGCCACCGAGTCGGCGCCCCCGAGGACCTTCAGGTAGTACAGGCCGGTGAGCCCGCCGAGGCTCATGCCGACGAGGTGGACCTTGCTCGCGCCGGTCACCGCGCGGACGCGCGCGATCTCGTCCGCGGCGAGGCGGGCCGAGATGCGGACGTCGCCGTAGTTGAGGCAGCGCTGCGGCGCGGTGAAGACCTGGAACCCGCGCTCGCGGAACGTGTTGCCGTAGATCTCGGCCACGAAGCGGGGCGTGCCGAACCCGTTCAGGATGACCACGGGCAGCGCGGTGGGGTCGATCGGCGTGAGCATGCGTCCCACAGTTGTACGACAGTCAGGCGGCGCGGGCCAGTATTCCGCGCCGGGGCGGACACGACCTCGCGCTGAAGCCCGTGCCGCGGGCGGCCGCGCGCTGAGGCGCCCGCCCGCCGGCGGCATCACACCCGAAGAGGGAGGGCACCTCGATGCTCAAGGTCGGCGATCACGCGCCCGATTTCGCGGCCAAGACCACCACCGGCGCCGACCTGACGCTCGGTGAGCTCCGCGGCCGCTGGGTCGTGCTGTACTTCTTCCCCAAGGCGTTCACCGCCGGCTGAACGCTCGAGGCGCGCCGGTTCCAGGCGTTGTTGCCGGAGCTGCGCGCGTGGAACGCCGAGGTCCTCGGCGTCAGCGGCGACGGCTTCGACCGGCAGTGCGAGTTCGCGCGCTCGCTCGAGCTGGCGTTCCCCTTGATCTCCGACCCGGAGCAGCTCATCGCGGCGGAGTACGGCGCCAGGCGGGCGCTGCTCGCGCTGGACCGGCGCATCACCTACGTCATCGATCCCGCGGGGCGGATCGCGGCCGTGTTCCACCACGAGATCACGATCCCGCGCCACGACGCGGACGTGCGGGCCTTCCTCGCAGAGCGGCTGGGCGCGCCGCGGGCGTGAGCGCGCCCGGGCGCGTCACCGCGCCGCGGGCGCGGCCGCGCCGCTCGGGCGCGGGAGCTTCATCCGCACCACCTCGCGGTCGCGCGCGCCGGGCGGGATCGGGGGCGGCAGCTCGGCGCCGACGAGGGCGGCGGTGAGGCAGGCGCGGAGCGCGGCGTGGGCGCCGGGCTCGAGGAGCGTCACCTCGCGGACCCGCCCGTCGGTGAGCCTGAGCCGCAGGTACACCGTCTCGTCGAGCAGGTTGGCGGCGGTCCTGGCGCAGCGGTCCTTCGCGTGGTCGAGCACCTGGAGCCGCGCGGCGGTGCGCGCCCGCAGCCGCTCCTCCTGCGCGCGCTCGGGCGTCGGCAGGCCCGCGGCGGGCGGCTCGCGCCAGAGCCAGCCGGCGCCGAGCTCGAGCCGCGCCGGCGGCTCGCCGCGGCCGCGCTCGATGCGCGCGCGCACCTCGCGCAGGCCGTGGCGCTGGCTCTCGGTGCCGTGGGCCGCGGCGGCGTCGAGCGCCGCGAGCGCGCGGGCGCGGTCGCCGGCCAGGTGCAGCGCCTCGGCGAGGAGCACGCCGCTGCGGAGGTCGCCCGGGTGGTGCGCCAGCAGCCGCGTGGCGGCCTCCACGCCGAGGCGCGTGCAGCCCGCGCGCAGCGCCGCGAGCACGAACGGGCCGAGGCGGTCGGGGTCGGCCTGCACGCGGGCGTACACGCGCCGGAGGACCGCCTCGACGTCGACGGCGGGGGCGCCGCCGAAGCTCGCGAGGGCGTCGGTCACCGCCTCGGCGTAGCGGGCG
>DASXVK010000082.1:0-18867 GCA_036504295.1 Polyangia bacterium | reverse complement strand
TTGCACCACATGTCGGCGAACTTGCCGTCGGCGTGCGAGAGCGCGCGGCACACGTCGTGGTTGCCCATGAAGGTGCTCATGATCGCGAAGTCGCCGTAGCGGCCGTCGTTCGTCCTCGTCATGCCCTCGAGCGCCTTGAGGTCGCGCTCCTCGCGCAGGAGCGCGGACAGCACCTGCCAGTAGAGCGGGAAGTCGAACTGCCCGTCGAGCTGCTCCGGGGCCACGTAGCGCGCGAGGAGGTCGTCCTCGCCCTCCCCGGTGAAGGTCTCGCCGACCATGTAGAAGCGCTCGCCGGTGAAGCGCAGCGCGCGGTCGAGGCGCCCGCGCATGCTGTAGGTGAAGTCGTCGACCATGTGCTTGACGGCGTCGAGGCGGAAGCCGTCGATGTCGGTCTCCTCGACGATCCAGCGGGCGTGCTCGAGGATCGTCTCCAGCACGACGTAGTTGCGGTGGTCGAAGTCCGGCAGGTAGCCGGCGAACCAGCAGGTGATCGGGTGCGCCCAGCTGCTGTCCTGGCACACGTCCTTCGGCAGGTTGAACCACGCCGGGTTGTCGGCCTGGTGGTGGGTCCACAGCGGGCTGTCCTCGTGGACGTGGTTCGCGACGAGGTCGACGAGGATGCGGATGCCGCGGGCGTGGGCCGCCTGGACCACGGCCTTGAACTCGTCGAGGGTGCCGAAGTGCGGGTCGGTGGGCTGCACGCCCGGGAGCTGGTTGTCGGCGGTCCAGCCGGTCGCGATCGGCCAGTACGAGTGGTAGGCGGCGCCGGGGCCGAAGTCGCCCGCGCCCGCGCGCCCGGTGTTCATGCCGATCGACGACACCCAGATCGCGTTGATGCCGAGCTCGTCGAAGTACCCGGACTCGATCTTCTGGCGCAGGCCGGCGAAGTCGCCGCCCTGCCAGTTCGCCTTCGGGTCGACGCCGGCCACCGGCGCGTCGTTCGACGGATTCCCGTTCGCGAAGCGGTCCGTCATCGCGAAGTACAGGACGGCGTCGTGCCAGTCGAAGGGCCGGTCCTCGACCCACACCGGCACGTAGAGCCGGCGCGCCGCCCGGCCGGCGCTGTCGGCGGCCGCGACGTGGTAGGCGACCTTGCCGCGCGCGAGCCCCTGATCCGAGACCGTGAGGACGCCCGTGGCCGCGTCGAACGACCCGCCGAGGCCGGCGCCGTTGCGCGTGACGGTGACGCCGGCGGCGCCCAGGCCCGCGCCGCTCTTGCCGTCCACGTACTGGACCCGGAACGTGACCGTGCCGGCGTCGACCTCCGGCTGGTGCACGAGCCGGAGGTACGGCTGCGCGCAGTCCTCGACGATGAGGCGGGAGTTGCGCAGCCCGTCGACCCACTTGTAGAAGGGGTTGCGCGGGTCCTCGAACCAGGCGTCCTTGGCCGGGTCGTAGAGCTTGTAGGCGTAGTGGCCCGGCGCGAGCGTCACGGTCGCGAGGAAGCTGCCGTCGGCCTGCTTGGCCATCGCCGCCGTCTTGTCCCAGCCGTTCCACTCGCCCGGGAGCGACACCGAGCCGAACGCGGCGCCGGGGCCCGGGTCGAACCGCACGACCATCTCGCAGGTGCGCACGCCCGTGAAGAGCGGCGCGCCCGAGCTGTCGTCGCAGCTCTGCGGCTCGTAGCCGCCGGGCGCGGCGACCGCCGCGGCGCAGGTCGGGCGGCAGGCGCCGTCGCCGTCGTAGTCCTGGGCGTCCGCGTCGCAGACGCAGGCGAAGCCGGTCGCGGCCGGGGCGCAGACGCCCTGGTGCGGGCGCGTACACGGGTTCGGGCTGCACGGATCCTTGGCGCAGCTCTGACCCTGCGCGACGAACCCGGCGCTGCAGGCGGCGCAGCCGTCGCCGGTGTAGCCGAGCTGGCACAGGCACGACTCGTGGCCGCCGGCGATGACGCAGGCGCCGTGCGCGCCGCAGTCGCGGGTGCAGGGCGCGGTCGGCGACGTGGTGCCGCTGCAGGCGCCGATGGCGAGGGCGCAGAGGATGAGAACGGGGGTGCGTGGCATGTCGGCCCCTCGCTCCTCGGGGGCGCCCCATTATCGCGGGCAGGCGACGGCCGGCGCAAGGGCCGCGACCGCCGCCCGTTCGTGCTGGTGTCCGCCCCCCGGTCCGGGGTAGCATGCCGTCCGCGTTCGGCGTCTGGTCTGGGCGCTCGGGCGACTCGCGGCGACATGAGGAGAGTGCCATGCAGAACGGCGCCCGGCGCGTTCTCGTCGTGGAGGATGACCCCGACCTCGCGGGGCTCGTGGCCCTGACGCTGGAGTCCGAGGGCTACGAGGTCCACGCCGCGACCAACGGCGCGCACGCGCTGGCCGCGATCGAACGGCACGGCATGCCGGGCGTCATCCTGCTCGACATCATGATGCCGGTGATGGACGGGTTCGAGTTCGCGCGCCAGTTCCGCCGCCGCCACGACCACGGCGCGCGCATCGTGGTGATGACCGCCGCCTCCGACGCGTCCGCCCGCGCGGCGCAGGTGCAGGCGGACGGCTGGATCGGCAAGCCCTTCGAGCTCGAGGATCTGATCGCGGTCGTCGCGCGTCACGCGACCTGCTGACGGCCGCCCCCGAACGCGCCCGGCGTGGTAGCATTCACGCCAGCAGCAGCTCAGGGGCACGTCTCCGTGCGTCATCACCAGCCACTCCTCGTGGCCGCGCAGCTGGTCGTCGCCTTCCTCGCGGCGCCCGCGGCGGCCACGCCGACGAGCGGACCGGCCGACGTCGAGCCCCAAATCAAGGCCGAGTTCCTCGAGCGCTTCACCCACTTCATCGACTGGCCGCAGGGGGGCGACGCGGGCCCGTTCGTCATCGCGGTGGTCGGGCCGAACCCCTTCGGCGGCGCCCTCGACCGGCTGGCGCGCGACCGGACCATCAAGGGCCGGCGCGTGGTCGTGCGCTACCTCGCCGGACCGGCCGAGGTCGGCGGCCAGCACGTGCTCTTCATCACGCGCGAGCTGCGCGGCGCGCTGAAGGAGATCCTCGCTCGCACCCGAGACCGGCCCGTGCTCACCGTCGGCGACACCGACGGCTTCGCCCGCGCCGGCGTGCTCATCAACTTCTACCTCGAGCGGGGCGCCGTCAGGTTCGAGATCAACGCCGGCGAGGCGAAGCGGAGCGGACTGCGGGTGAGCCCGAAGCTCCTGCGCCTCGGCCGCATCGTCACGACGGAGGACCGGCGGTGAGGCGCGTCCGGCCGGCCCGCTCGATCCGCCGGCGGATCGCGTTCCTCTCCTTCGCCGGCATCCTGCTGCCGCTCGGCCTCGGCCTGGGCATCATCGCCGTGCAGGACGTCCGCGGCCTCGAGCGGGAGACGGTCGAGAGCGACGATGTCGTGACCTTCATGGTGAGCCAGTACAGCGCCGCCGACCTCGCGTTCGAGGACCGCGAGGCCGCCGGTCGGACCCTCGCCGGCGTCGCGCGCGTCGACCACGTGCGGTTCGCCGCGCTCTACGACGCGCGGGGCCAGCTCTTCGCGAGCTGGGCCCGCCCCGACGCGGCGGCCGCGGTCCCGCCGCTCCTGCCGCGCCGCGGGACGACGGAGCGGGGCGAGGTCGACCGCTTCCACGCGGTGGTCCACGACGGCGTCGTGTACGGCACCATCGCTCTCCGGGTGTCGACGGCGCCGGTGGTCGCGCGCACGCGCGCGTACCTGTGGGGTATCGCGGCGGTCGCCCTCGGCGTCCTCGCGCTCTCGCTGCTCATGAGCCTCGCCCTCCAGCGCCTCATCTCCCGGCCCATCCTCGGCCTGGCGGCAGTGGCCGAGGAGATCGCGGACCAGGGCGACTACTCCGTGCGCGCCCGCGCCGGCGGCGACGACGAGATCGGCACCCTGTCGCGGGCCTTCAACCAGATGCTCGAGGAGATCGCCCGCCGGCAGCGGCAGGCCGAGGAGGCCATCCGGCTCCGCGACGAGTTCATCGTCGTCGCCGCCCACGAGCTCAAGACGCCGCTCACCTCGCTCAAGCTCGCGGTCCAGCTCCTGGCCCGCGCCCGCGCGGCCGAGACCATCGGCACCGAGACGGGCGCGCGGATCGTCCAGAGCAGCGCCCGCCAGACGAAGCGGCTCGAGCGCCTCGTCGGCAACCTGCTCGACGTGACCAGCCTCACCTCGGGGCGGTTCGAGCTCGCGCCGCGCGAGGTGGACCTCGGCGCCGTCACGCGCGACGTGTGCGACGATTTCCGGGAGGACCTCGCGCGCGCCGGCTGCGAGCTGACGGTGCGGGCCGACCGCCCCGCCGCGGGCCGCTGGGACCCGCTGCGCGTCGAGCAGGTGGTCACGAACCTGCTGTCGAACGCCCTCAAGTACGGCGCCGGACACCCCATCGAGGTCACCGTCGACGCCGACTCCGCGCGCGCCTCGCTCTCCGTCCGCGACCACGGCATCGGCATCCCGCCCGAGGACCGCGCGCGCATCTTCGACCGGTTCGAGCGGGCCGTCTCCGTCCGCCACTACGGCGGCCTCGGTCTGGGCCTCTACATCTCGCACCAGATCGTGGCCGCCCACGGCGGCGAGATCACGGTCGACAGCGAAGCCGGCCACGGCGCGACCTTCACGGTGGTGCTGCCGCGCGGGGGGCCGCCGACGCCGCCCGCGCACGACTGACGCACGGGCGCCCCCCTGCCGCGCGTCCGGCGTTGGCGCTCGACGCGCGGTGTCCGTGCGCGGGGCTTCAACGACTGCTCCCGCTCGCGCAGCGAGCGGGACGCCAAGGAGTTGCAGAGCGAGCACGTCCGACGGGCCGTCCGCGGCCCGGCGGGTATGCGAGCGTCCCCGCGCACGGATACCGCGCGGCGAGCGCACCCGGCACCTCTGCCAGTCCCGACCGCTGGACCGCAAACCGAGCGCCCGCAGCGCCCGCTGCAGCCTTGCACGCCCCCCGCCAAACGTGCTCTTATCGTCGACGCCAACCCCTCCACACGCCGAGGCGCGACACACCCATGGCCGACGTCGAGCTACGCAACATCGTCAAGACCTACGAGGGCGGGGTCAAGGTCGTGAAGGGCATCGACCTCGCCATCCCCGACAAGGAGTTCGTCGTCCTCGTCGGCCCGTCCGGCTGCGGCAAGTCGACCACCCTGCGCATGATCGCCGGCCTCGAGGACCCCAGCTCGGGCACCATCCACATCGGCGGCCGCGACGTCACCGCCGTGGCGCCGAAGGACCGCGACATCGCGATGGTGTTCCAGAGCTACGCGCTCTACCCGCACCTGTCGGTGCGCGAGAACCTCGAGTTCGGGCTGAAGATGCGCAAGCTCCCGCGGCCCGAGATCGCGGAGCGCGTCGCCGAGGTCGCCAAGCAGCTCGCCATCGAGACGCTCCTCGACCGCAAGCCGAAGGCCCTCTCGGGCGGCCAGCGGCAGCGCGTCGCCATGGGCCGCGCCATCGTGCGCCGGCCGAAGGTCTTCCTCTTCGACGAGCCGCTCTCGAACCTCGACGCCAAGCTGCGCGTCCAGATGCGCATCGAGATCGGCCGCCTGCACCAGCGGCTCCAGACCACCATCGTCTACGTCACGCACGATCAGACCGAGGCCATGACCCTCGCCGACCGCATCGTGGTCATGCACGCCGGGGTCATCCAGCAGGAGGGCCCGCCGCTCGAGCTCTACGACCGGCCGCGCAACAAGTTCGTGGCCGGCTTCCTCGGCTCGCCGTCGATGAACTTCCTCCCCGGCCGCGTCGAGAACGACAGTGACGTCGTGCGCGCGCGGGCCCCGGGCGTCAGCATCGACCTGCCCGCGAAGGCCGCCGACCGGCTGCGCCAGGGCGCCGCGCGCGACGCCACGCTCGGCATTCGCCCGGAGCACCTCGCCCTCGAGGGCGGCCGCGAGGCGGCCAGCTTCCAGGGGAAGGTGGACGTGCGCGAGCCGATGGGCTCGGAGGTGTACCTCTACGTCGACACCGACGCGGGCCAGGTCGTGGTGCGGGCGCCGGCGCAGTCCATGCCGCGCGAGGGTGACAACGTCACGCTGTTCGTGAGCCCGGCCAACCTGCACCTCTTCGACGCGCAGAGCGAGGCGAGCCTCCTGTCATGAGGCGCGGCGGCGCCGTCGTCATCCTGCTGCTCCTCGCCACGCTCCTCGGCTGCGCGCAGGAGCGTTCGATCACGCTGTGGCACTCGTACCGCGCCCAGGAGCGCGCCGCGCTCGAGGCCATGGCGGCGGAGTGGAACGTCCGGCATCCCGACCAGCGCCTCGAGCTGCTCGCGGTGCCGAACGACACCTTCCCGGACAAGATCACCGCGGCCGTGCCCCGCGGCCACGGGCCCGACCTCATCATCCACGCGCACGACCGCCTCGGCGACTGGATCGAGACCGGCATCGTCGAGCCCCTCGAGTTCTTCGCCGACGAGAAGCTGTGCGACCGCTTCATCGGGCCGGTGCTCCAGGCCATGACGTTCCGCGGCTCGCTCTACGGCCTGCCCCTCGCGTTCAAGTCGACCGCCCTGTTCTACAACCGCACGCTGGTGCCGAAGCCGCCGGAGACGACCGACGAGCTGGTGGCGCTCGGCCGGACGCTCACCGACCGGAAGGCGGGCAAGTTCGCGCTCGTCTACCGGCCGGCCCGGCTGTACGACCATGCCCCGTGGCTGCACGGCTTCGGCGGCGCGATCTTCGACGACGGCGGCAAGCTCGACCTCCTCGGCCCCGGCGCCCTCGAGGCCGTCGCCTTCGCGAAGAGCCTCGCGGGCCCGGACGGCATCGTGCCCGCCGAGGTGGAGGGGCACCTGCTGGCCGCGCTCTTCAACGACGGCCGCGGCGCGATGGTGATCAGCGGCCCGTGGTTCATCGGGGAGATCAAGCCGGGAGTGGCGTACGGCGTCGCCCCGCTCCCCGTCGTGAGCGCCACCGGCAAGCGGGCCGCCCCCTTCCTCGGGGTCGAGGGCCTGATGATGTCGAGCCGCGCCCGCAACAAGGCCCAGGCCTTCGAGGTGATGCGGTTCCTGACCTCGGACGAGCTCGCGCTGCGACGGGCGGTCGAAGCCCGGCAGGTGGTGGCCAACGTGGCCGTGTACCGCGATCCGGCGGTCCGCAAGGACCCGGTCATCATGGCCTTCCGCGACCAGGCGGAGCACGCGCGCCCGATGGCGGCGACGCCCGAGATGCGCATGGTGTGGACGCCCTACGACCTGGCGCTGCAGGCGATCATGGCCCAGGGCGCCGAGCCCCGCGCGGCCCTCGGCGAGGCGCAGAAGCAGATCCTCGCCTACCTCAAGGGGGCGGGCCGATGACGCCGGCGCTCCGCAGCGGTCTCGTCACCTACCTCGGCGGCGCGCTGCTCGTCGCCGCCATCGCCGTCGGCCTCTTCGTCCGGGCGCGCAACCTCACCGCCGATCAGGCCATGGAGCGCGGCGCTGGCGAGCTCGCTGTCGGGCTCGCCGCGCAGGCGGGGCGCGGCAGCCCGGACGCGGCGGTCGCCGCGCTCGGCCGCACCGAGGGCGTGCGCAGCGCCTTCGTGCTCGCCGACGCCGAGTCGGCCTCGCCGAGGTACGGCTTCCTCAAGCGCCGCCGCTACCTCGCCACCTCCGCCGTCGAGCTCCGCGGCAAGCCGCTCGAGCACAAGGAGGTGTACGACCTCGTCTCCTCGGCGCGGACACGCGGCGGCCCGGTCGTGCGCGTGGTCCCGGCCGAGCCCGGCCGGCCCGCCCAGCTGCTCACGGTGGCCCCGGTCGCCGGAGGCCGGCTGATCGCGGGTCTGGTCATGGCGCCGAACGCCCGGCCGCAGCCCCTGCCCGGCACCTTCTGGCTGCTGCTGCTCACCGGGGCGGTCCTCAGCGCCGGCTGCGGCCGGCTCGCGCCGCGGGCGCGCCACGTGGTCGCCGGGACCCTGGCGCTCGCCTTCGCCGCCTGGGCCTACGCGGCCTTGCTGCGGCCCTTCGGCCCGGTCGGCACCACGCTCGGGTTGCCGCTCGTCGCGACCGCCGCCGGCCTCGCCGTGCTCTTCGCCGTCCTCGGCGGCCTCGGCATCGGCCGCCGCTTCTTCGCCGCGCTCGGCGAGCACCGCTACGCCCTCGCCTACATCTCGCCCGCCATGCTCGGCATCGGCGTGCTCGTGCTGATCCCCTTCGTCGTCGGCGTCTCCCTCGCGTTCTTCGAGCACCGTCACGGCACCTTCAGCTTCGTGGGGCTGACGAACTTCAAGGAGATCCTCTCGGGCGGCGGCCACGCGCTCAGCGATCCGCTGAACTTCTACTTCACCTTCGGCGTGACGATGCTGTGGACGTTCGTGAACGTCTTCCTGCACGTCACGATCGGCCTCGCGCTCGCCCTCATCCTCAAGCAGCAGTGGCTGCAGCTCAAGGGCATCTACCGCGTGCTGCTCATCATCCCCTGGGCGGTCCCGAGCTACATCACGGCGCTCATCTGGAAGGGCATGTTCCACCAGCAGTACGGGGCGGTGAACCACATCCTCGCCTTCTTCGGCCTCACGCCGGTCTCGTGGTTCTCGTCATTCACGACGGCCATGACGGCGAACGTGGTCACGAACACCTGGCTCGGCTTCCCGTTCATGATGGTCATCTGCCTCGGGGCGCTGCAGAGCATCCCGAGCGACATCTACGAGGCGGCCGAGGTGGACGGCGCGTCGCGCTGGCAGCAGTTCCTGCGCCTGACGCTGCCGCTGCTCCGGCCCGCGCTCTTCCCGGCCATCATCAACGGCTGCATCTGGACCTTCAACCAGTTCAACATCATCTACCTCGTCTCGCGCGGCGAGCCCGGGGGCAAGACGAACATCCTCATCACCGAGGCCTACCGCTGGGCCTTCGAGCGCGGCGAGCGCTACGGCCTCGCCGCCGCCTACGCGGTGATCATCTTCGTCATCCTCCTCGGCTACTCCTGGGCGGCGAACCGCGTCGCCAAGGGCACGGAAGGAGCGTACGGATGAGGCGCCCCTCCCTCGCGGTCAAGATCACGACCCACGTGTTCCTCGCGCTCTTCACCCTCATGACCCTCTTCCCGGTCGTGCTGGTGCTGAAGAAGTCGCTCTCCGCCGGGCAGGACTTCGCGGTCACGCTGTCGCCCATCCCCGAGAACCCGACGCTCGCGCACTTCAAGAACGTCACCGGCCACCCGCTCTTCCTGCGGCAGCTCTTCAACAGCGCCGTGGCGGCCGCCGGCACCACGATCGTCGGGGTCTTCCTCGCCTGCACCGCGGCCTACGCCTTCAGCCGCTTCCGCTTCCCGGGCCACCGCGGGGGCATGATGGTGTTCCTCGCCGTGCAGATGTTCCCGGCGACGCTGCTCATGATCCCGCTCTACGTGCTCCTCGACCGGCTCGGGCTGCTCGACAACATCCTCGGCCTGGTGCTGGTCTACTCGACCACCGCGATCCCGTTCTGCGTGTGGATGCTCAAGGGCTACTTCGACACGATCCCGAAGGAGCTCGAGGAGGCCGCGCGCATCGACGGCGCCTCGCGCTTCGGCATCTTCTTCCGCATCGTGCTGCCGCTGGGCCGCCCGGCCATCGCGGTCACCGCCCTCTTCTCGTTCATGACCGCGTGGAACGAGTTCATCATGGCGAGCACGTTCACGAGCAAGGAGAGCGCGTACACGCTGCCGGTCATGCTGCAGCACTACGTCGGCGAGTTCACGACCGAGTGGGGCAGCTTCGCCGCCGGCGCGATCATCGTCTCCTTGCCGGTCATGGCGCTCTTCTACGCGCTCCAGAAGAACCTCGTGGCCGGACTGACCGCCGGCTCGGTCAAGGGCTAGCTCACTCGCCGTTTTCGCCTGCCTGAAGAACGCACCACGGCAAGGGCATCAAAAGCCGCACGGCCGTGGTGCGGCCTCGACGAGGGTGCGTGGCGGGAACGGCGGACGGCGGCTCCAGGCGCGACGAGCGGGACGGCGGCTCCACGTGGGCGTGCCCGCCGAGCGGTGACGGGCGCAGGGTGCCCGGGTGACCGCGGCGCTGGTGCGCCTCCCGCCCGCGGCCCCCCCCCGCGCGCCCGTCGCGGCGACCGCGCCGGGCCGCCCGTCGGTCGCGGAGCTCAGCGCGGCGGTGGCCGCCGCCGGCTTCGGGGCCAGCGCCGTGATCGCGGGCGCGGCCGCACCGCCGCCGCGCGCCGAGCGCCGCGAGCGGCTCCGCTGCGCGACGGCGGCCGGGCTGCTGGTCGGCCAGATCGGGCTCGCGACGCTCGCCACGGCGGACGGCGGCCGGGTGGCCGCGCTGGTCCCGCTCCAGCTCCTCCTGGCGTTCCCGGTGGCGCTGTGGTGCGCCCTGCCCCTGTACCGACGGGCGCTGGCCGGAGCGCGGCACGGCCGGCTCGGCATGGAGGCGCTGCTCGCGCTCGGGGTGCTCGGCGCCTTCGGCGTCTCCGCGCTCGAGGCGCTGCGCGGGGGCGCGCACCTCTACCTCGAGACCGGGACCGCGCTCGTGGCCGCCGCGCTGGGGGTGCGCACGATCGAGGGCTGGCTCGAGGGGCGCGCCCTCGCGACCCGCGGCGGCGCCGAGGCGGTGACCGTGGGCGCGGGCGGCGGCGCGGCGGCCGACGCCCTGCGCGCGCGACTCGACGCCGCCCTGGCCGGCACGGCCCCCGCGGTGCGCCTCGCCGATCGCCTCGCTCAGGCGCTCGTCCCCGTCGCGCTGCTGGTCGCGCTGGCCGCGCTCGTGGGCCACATCGCGGCCGGCCGGGGCCTCGCCGCCAGCGCGCTCGCCGCCGTCGCGGTCCTGGTCGCGGCGTGCCCCTGCGCGTTCGGCGCCGCGGCCTCCGCCGGGCTCTCGCTCGCGATCGTCCGGCTCGCCCGCGCCGGCGTCTTCGTCCGGGAGCCCGGCGTGCTCGAGCACCTCGCCCGTCTCGAGGTCGCCGTGTTCGACAAGACCGGGACGCTCACCGCCGGCGACCTCGCGCTCGCGGGCACGGCCTGGGTCGGCCCGCCGCGTCCGGCGCTGCTCGGCGCGGTCCGCGCGCTCGCGGAGCGGGCCGAGCACCCGGTGGCCGCCGCGCTCTGCCGCGCGCTGCCCCCGGGTGCGCCGGCCGCGGTCACCGGGGTCCGCGAGCTCCCCGGCCGGGGCATCGTCGGCGCGGTGGACGGCCAGCCGGTCACGGTGGGACGGCGCGAGCTCTTCGCCCCCGGCCCGCTCGAGGAGGCGCGACCCGCGCCGGGCGCGACCCGCGTGTGGTTCGGCGCGCCCGGGCAGCCGCCCGCGGGCCTCGTCGATCTCACCGACCGCGTGCGTCCCGAGGCGGCCGACGTGGTCGCGGCGCTGGCCGTCCGCGGCATCACCTCGGAGCTGCTCTCGGGCGACGCCACCCTGGTCGCCCGCCGCGTCGCCGCTCAGACCTACATCGGCCGCGCCCGCGGCGACCTGCGTCCCGACCAGAAGGCGGCGGTCGTGGCCGACCACGTCGCGGCCGGCCGGCGCGTCATGTACGTCGGCGACGGCACCAACGACGGCGAAGCCCTCGCCGCGGCCACCTGCGGCGTGGCGATCTGCTCGGGCGCGCGGGCGGCGGCTCAAGCGGCCGCGGTCGTCGTGACCCGCCCCGACCTCGGCGCGGTGCTCGAGCTCGTCGACATGGCCCGGCGCGCCGGGCGCATGCTGCGCGGGAGCTTCGTCTGGGCGCTGGTCTCCACCCTCGGCCTGCTCCCGCTGGCGGCCTTCGGCCAGCTCCGCCCGATCCACGCCGCGGCGCTCATGGTCGTGTCGACGGCGAGCGTGGCGCTGAGCTCGATGGGCCTCCGCCGCCGCGGCTAGGGGGAGCCGGCGGCGAACTTTGCGCGATAGGCGTCGACGATCACGGTGGCGCAGACCGAGATGGGCAGGCTCGAGGTGTTGACGATCAGGTCGTAGGCGACCGGGTCGTCGACCCAGGCGCCGAAGCCGCGACGGTGGAACCCCTCCCGCTCGGCGTCGGTCCGCTGCACCAGCCGCCGCGCCTCCTTCTCGTCGAGCCCCTTGAGCGCCATCACCCGCCGCACCCGGTCCGGCACCGCGCCGACCACCCGGACCGCCACGCGGTGGTCGCGCGGCACGATGTGGACGGCGCCGTGCCCGACGAGGACGCAGGGGCCGTGGCCCCACAGCGCCGCCACGGTGCGCGTGAGCGTGCGCACGTAATCGTTGAGATCGAAGGCCCGCTCGCGAAAGAGCGCGGTGACGAAGTCGTCGATCCGGCTGAGCGCGCGCTGGTCGAGCGTCTCCACTGTCTCCACGTGCACGTGCGCGGTCTGGGCGATATGAGCAACGATCTCGCGGTCGTAGACCGGCAGCTGCAGCCGCTCGCCCACGAGCGCCGCCACGACCGCGCCCTGCGCCCCGAAGGAGTTGGAGATGCAGACCGCGTCGGGGAGGGACGCCGGCGCCTCGGTCGGCTCGGACTCCCTCTGGCGCTGCTCGGCACGCCAGCGATTGATCTGAGTATCGATGACTCTCAGGATGTCGCGAGCCATGTGCGCCTCCCCGGGGGCTTGCCCTCTCTAGTGCTACGTAAGCTTGCGGCGGCGCCTGGCAACCGTTCGCAACCCGCCGGGCACCTCACGCCATCCGACCACACGAGAGTCACTGCGGGCCGGGGGCGCCCGCCGCAGAGCGTCCAAGTAGCAATTTAGCCAGGGCAGTCTGACGATGAACCGGGTCGATCTCATGGCCGTGGGGATGGCCGTCGCGATCCATGCCGCCGTCGGTGTGGCGCTCCTGAGCATCCCCGCCCGCGCGCCTGCGCCCGCGCTCGAGGTGGACATCGTGGCCGCCACGGAGGTCGCGCCGGCGCCGGCGGCGCCCGCCCCGCCCCCGGCCGCCGCCACCATCGCGACGCCGGCGGCCGCGCCCGGGCCGCGCGCGGCCAACCGGCGACCGGCGACACCGGCCGCGCCCAGGGCCGCGGTCGCGCGCCGCGCCGCTCCCGCGTCGGCCGCACCGGCGCCCCCGGCCCCGAGCGCCCCCGTGGTCGCCACCCCGACCCCGCCCGCCGTCGCGGCGCCGGCCGAGCGCCCGACCTCCGCCGAGCCGCCGCGGGCCACGTACCAGGTCGTGATGGACTCGCCGTCCGTCGCCGGCCAGCCCGGCGGGGTCCCTGGCGGCACCGGCCAGGGCGGGAGGGGCGGATACGGCAGCGGCGGCGGCGGCACCGGCCACGGCGCCTTCGGCCTCCCTGGCGGGCAGGGAGCGCGCGACCTCACGGTGAAGCGCCTGCCCGAGGTCGACACCGCCGCGTGCGGCCGCACCACCAACTACCCGCACGAGGCCGAGCGCCTCGGGGTAGAGGGCGAGGTCCGGCTGCGCGTCGCGCTCGACGAGCGCGGCCGCGTGCAGCGCGTGACCGTCGTCTCCGGCCTGGGCCACGGGCTCGACCAGGTGGCCGCCGAGGCCCTCAAGCACCGCTGCCGGTTCACGCCGGCGCTCGCCGGCGACGGCACGCCCGTCGCCTACACCATTTCGGCGTACGTCTTCAGGTTCGAGCTGCCGCGCTGACCGACAATGCGCGCGGGGGGGGGCACCGTCGTCGCAGTAACGCTGGCGCTGGCCGGGTGCGTCCTCCCGCGGGCGGCCCGCGCCCAGGCGCCCGCCACGCAGCCGCAGTCCCAGCCGCAGCCGGCCGCCCTCACGAAGCCCCCCCGCCTGCTGCGGTTCGTCGAGGCGACGCCCCCGCCCGCGCTCGCCCGCCGGCACGCCGCCACCGTCGTCCTCGCCATCGACGTCGACGCCGCGGGCCGGGTCGAGCAGGTCGCGGTGGTCACCCAGGCGGGCGACGGCTTCGACGAGGCGGCGGTCGCCGCCGCGCGCCGGTTCGTCTTCGCCGCCGGCGAGGTGAACGGCACGCCGGTGCCGGTGCGGATCACCTACCGCTATCGCTTCTTCATGCGCCCGGCGGCGCCGGCGCCGGTCTCGGCCCCCAGCGCCCGCGCCCCGGTGGAGGGGGTCGTGCTCCGGCGCGGCGACCGCACGCCGCTGCCGGGCGTCGAGGTGCTCGTCGGCGCGGGCGAGCCGGCGACGGCGACCGACCGGGACGGGCGGTTCCGGCTCGCGGCGGTGCCCGTCGGGCCGCAGATGCTGCGGCTCCGCGGCCTCACGATCGTGCCAGCGGAGGCCGCGATCGTCGTCAAGCCCGGCGTCCGGCTCGAGGTGACGCTCTTCGTCGACGCCCTCGCGCCCTACACCTCGGTGGTCCGCGGCCAGCGGATCCGGCCCGAGGTGGTGGAGCACTCGCTGCAGATGGAGGAGCTGGCGCGCATCCCCGGTACGCAAGGCGACGCGCTCAAGGCGGTGCAGAACCTGCCGGGCGTCGCCCGCGCCCCGCTCGGGCTCGGCCTGCTGCTCGTCTGGGGCTCGTCGCCGCAGGACACGCGCGTCTACATCGACGGCATCCCCGTGCCCCTGCTCTATCACTTCGGGGGGCTCAGGGCGACGATCAACTCCGAGCTGGTGCAGGGCATCACGTTCATGCCCGGCGGGTACGGGGCCGACTACGGCCGCGGCCTCGGCGGCGTGGTCGAGGTGATGACGCGGCGACCGCGCACCGACGGGCTGCACGGGGCCGTGCAGCTCGACCTCATCGACGGCTACTTCACGCTCGAGGGCCCGCTCATCCGCGACCTCTCGTTCGCGATCGGCTTCCGGCGGAGCTGGATCGACGTCTTCCTGCCGTACTTCACCTCGAACAACTTCCAGCTCACGCCGGTGTACTACGACTACCAGGCGAAGCTGAACTGGCGGCCGAGCCGGCGCGACGAGGTGGAGCTCTTCTTCTTCGGCGCCGACGACACGATCAAGCTCAAGAGCGACGATCCCGATCCGAACCTGGTCGGCTCGCTCGACGCGCACAACTACTTCCACCGCGCGCTCCTCGCCTGGCGGCACCGCTTCGCCGGCGGCGCGACGCTCGCGGTGACGCCGTCGGTGGGCTACGAGGTGCCGCTGCAGGCGAACGGCGGCCTCAGCAACATCCCGCTGCAGGTCGACACCCGCAGCCTCACCTTCACCCTGCGCGCGATCGTGCGCGCCCCGCTCGACCGCGCTGCCCGTCTCGAGGTCGGGCTCGACATCGAGGGCGCGCGCGCGCACCTCAAGGGCACCGGGCCGTCGACCGGGCTGCCCCTCGAGGGCGACGTCCCGCGCCCCAGCATCTTCGAGAGCGGCTATGCCAGCGACGATCTCGTGCTCTACACGATCGGCGCGGCGCCGTTCGTGGGCCTGGTCCTGACCACGCCGGGCCAGCGGCTCACCGTGGTGCCGCAGCTCCGGCTCGAGACGCTGACGCTCACAGGCTATCGCGGCACGCCGAACGAGCTCGACCACACCTTCACGCGCCTCGAGCCCCGCCTCAGCGCGCGCTACGCGCTCACGAAGCGGCTGACCGCCAAGGGCGCGGTGGGGCTCTACCACCAGCCGCCGGACCAGACCACGCTGCTGCGGGCGTTCGGCAACCCCACCCTCGGGCCCCTGGCCGCCTGGCACGGCGTCGCGGGCTTCGAGGCGCACCTCACGTCGCGGCTGGTGCTCGACGTGCAGGGCTTCTACAAGGGCCTCTCGGACCTCGTCGTCCGGGGTGAGCGTCCCACCGACCCGGCGCTCGAGAACGCGGGCCTCGGGCGCGTGTACGGCGGCGAGCTGCTGCTCCGCCAGGAGCTGACCCGCCGCTTCTTCGGCTGGATCGCGTACACGCTCTCGCGCAGCGAGCGGCGGGACCACCCCGATACGCCCTGGCGCCGCTTCCAGTTCGATCAGACCCACATCCTGACCGCCGTCGCCAGCTGCAAGATCGGCGGGGGCTGGCAGCTCGGGGCCCGGTTCCGGCTGGTGACGGGCACGCCGTATACCCTGATCACCAGCTCCTACTTCGACTCGAACACCGGCAACTTCCGCCCGCTCTTCGGCCCGCTCTACGGCGCCCGCCTCGACACCTTCCAGCAGCTCGACGTGCGCGTGGACAAGACCTTCACCTTCGACCACTTCCGGCTCGGCTTCTACCTCGACCTCATGAACGCCTACAATCACGCGAACCCCGAGGGGTACGCCTACAACTTCGACTTCCGCCAGCGCCGCCCCGTCGCGTCGCTGCCCATCCTGCCGGTCGTGGGGATCCGGGGGGATTTCTGATGCGCGCCGCCGGCCTCGCCCTGACCTGCGCCCTCCTCGCCGCCGGCTGCAAGAGCCCGTTCGAGCGCTCGTCGTACCTCGGCGGCCTCCGGATCCTGGCGGTCAAGGCCGTGCCGCCCGAGGTGGCGCCCGGCGCGACCAGCACCCTGACGGCGCTCACCGTGGCCCCCGCGGGCGACCCCGTCGCCATCTCCTGGGTCGAGTGCCGCGTGCCCGCGCTCGTCGGCAGCGGCGAGGGGCTGAGCGCCAATTGCCTCACCGCCGACGCCGCCGACGGCTTGACGCCGGTCGGCACCGGCGGCTCGGTGAGCGTGGTCATGCCCGACCTCGGCCCCGACGCGGTCGGCACGCCCGACTACACCGGCGGCGTCTACCTGCCCATCTTGCTCCTCGCCTCCGCCGGCGGCGACGAGACCGCGGGCGTGTACCGGCTGCGCCGCGCGGGCGGTGGCCCGCCGAACCGCAACCCGCGGATCACCGAGGTAGGCGTGGTGGAGAACACCGGGGCCGTCACCCTCCTCGCCGAGGACCGCCCCAGCGAAACGTCGGCCGGGGCCGGCCTCACGCTGGTCATGACCGTCTCGGCGGACAGCCGCGAGACGTACACGGCGCCCGACGGCGCGGGCGGCACGCGCGCGGTGCCCGAGGTGCTCCGGGTGTCGTGGTTCGCGACCGGGGGCCGGCTGGTGGCCGGCAACGTCGGGGTCGACGACTCGGACCACGCCTTCACCTGGTTCGTCCTCGACCAGCACCTCCCGGCGGTCGGTCCGAGCGGGGGGCGCATCGACCTCTACGTCGTCGTGCGCGACGAGCGCGGTGGCGCGGACTTCGCCCACCGCCAGCTCGTCCTGCGCTGACGGTCGGGCGCGGTCGCGGGCGCCATCAATTCGGTCGTGACGCCCCGCCTGACGCCGGCCGGGAGCCGTGCGAAGATGCGGCATGCCCACCGCCCGCGCCCCGCGCTGGATCGACGTCTCGGTGCCCATCCGCCCCGGCATGCCGCGCTGGCCCGGGGACCCCGCGATCCGGGTCGCGCGGGTCGCGCAGCTCGCCCACGGCGACGACGCCAACGTCTCGACCCTCGCGTTCGGCGCGCACACCGGCACCCACGTCGACGCGCCCCGCCACTACCTCGCCGGCGGGGTGGCCGTCGACGCGATGCCGCTCGAGGCCACCGTCGGCCCGGCCCGCGTCATCGGCATCCGCGACCCGGACCGCATCACCGCCGACGAGCTGCGGGACCACGCCGTGCGCCGGGGCGAGCGGCTGCTCCTCCGCACGCGCAACTCGGGCCGGGTGTGGCGCGCGCCGCGCTTCCAGCGGCGCTACGTGGCCCTGACGAAGGCCGCGGCGGAGCTGCTCGCGGCGCGCCGCGTGCGCGCCGTCGGCATCGACGCCCTCTCGGTCGGCCCGTTCGGCCCCGAGGGGGCGGAGGTGCACCGCGCCCTCCTCGGCGCCGGCGTCTGGATCATCGAGGGGCTCGACCTCGCGCGCGTGCGCCCGGGCCCGTGCGAGCTGTGCTGCCTGCCCCTCAAGCTCGTCGGCGCGGACGGGGCGCCGGCGCGCGTGATCGTGCGGCCGCTGCGGGGGGACGCGGCCTGAGAATGCAACACGGAGACGCGGAGACACGGAGGACATTCTTGAATTTTCAAGACCTTACTCCGTGCCACCGTGCCTCCGTGTTGCATTTTCCCACACGCTTCTACCCGGCCGCCTCGGCGGCGGCGGGGGCGGCGACGAAGTTGCCGAGGAGGTCGCGGCCGAGCGGCGTCAGGATCGACTCAGGGTGGAACTGCAGGCCGTGGACCGGGTACTCCCGGTGGCGCAGGCCCATCACCTCGTCCTCCCACGTCCGGGCGGTCAGCTCGAGGCACTCCGGCAAGCTGCGGCGCTCGACGACGAGCGAGTGGTAGCGCGTGCCCTCGAGCGGGTTCGCGACGCCCGCAAACAGGCCGCGCTCGTCGTGGAAGATCTTCGCCGCCTCGCCGGGGCGCGGGATCGCCGCGCGGGCGATGCGGGCGCCGAACGCCTGGGCGATGACGAGGTGGCCGAGGCCGACGCCGAGCACCGGGATGCGCGGCGCGAAGCGCGTGACGAGCTCGAGGCTGATGCCGGCCTGCGCCGGCGTGCCCGGGCCGGGACCGATGACCAGCCGCTCCGGCGCGAGCGCCTCGGCTTCGTCGACGGTCAGCGCGTCGCTCGCGAAGACGGCGACCTCGCAGCCGAGGCTGCCGAGGAGCTGCACCAGGCCGTAGGTGAACGAGTCGTGGTTGTCGACGAGGAGCAGCACGCTACACCCCCCTCGCCATGGCGACCGCCCGCACCACCGCCGTCGCGTCGGCGAGGGTGGCGTCGTACTCGCGATCGGGGTCGCTGTCGTGGCGCACGCGGGTGCCGGCCTGCACCGAGATGCGGTCGCCGCGCGTGACCAGCGTGTGCACCGCGAGGGCCAGATCGAGGTTGCCCGTGAACGAGAAGTAGCCGATGCCCCCGCCGTAGATGCCGCGGCCCCCCGGCTCGAGGCTGTCGACGAGCCGGATGGCCGCGCCCCGCGGCGCGCCGGTGAGGGTCCCGGCCGGGAAGGTCGCGCGCAGCACATCGAGGGCGTCACGGCCGGGCGCGAGGTGCGCGCGCACCGTCGAGACCAGGTGCATGGCGTGGGGCTCGCCCTCGACCGCCATGAACTCCTCCACCTCGACGCTGCCCGTGGCCGCCACGCGGCCGAGGTCGGCGCGGGCGAGGTCCACGAGGAGCACGTGGTCGGCGCGCGCCCGCGGATCGGCGAGCAGCTCGTCCGCGAGCCGGTCGTCCGCCTCGTCGTCGCGCCCGCGCGGG
>DASXVK010000081.1:0-16628 GCA_036504295.1 Polyangia bacterium | reverse complement strand
TGTACCGGCGAGGCCGGCGGCGGCGCCGGCGAGCTACAGCTCCAGGGCGCCTGGGGCGGCGAGATCTGCGACGGCTACGACAACGACTTCGACGGCGTCGTCGACAACGGCCTGCCCACCGTGTGCGACGGCAGCACGACCTGGCGCTGCGTCGCCGGCGTGCCGCAGAACTGCCCGCCGAGCGTGCCAGCCTGCATCGGCCCGGTGACCGACACGCGCGCGCGCTTCGCCGTCATCGTCGACACCTCCGGCTCGATGCTCACGGACCAGAGCGGGCAGTACACGTTCGGCGACGGCTCCGCGACGCACCCCGGGGTGGACCTCTCGGGCGACGGGCAGCCAAACGACTCGCGCCTCTACCTGGCCAAGTCCGCGCTCACGAACGTCATTGCCGCCTACCCCGAGATCGACTTCTCCCTCGGCCGCTACCACCAGGACGAGGCCGTGAACCAGTCGTGCCAGCTCGCCCACTGGCTGGAGTGCAAAGGGCTGTGCTGCTCGTACGACAACCCCATCGGCAACACCGGCAACCCCGCGGTGCCGGCGTGCACGCTCAAGACGAGCCCCGCTGGCACCACCGCCGTCTTGCAGTCCTCGCCGGCCGACGACGAGTGCATCAACTACGCCGGCAACTGCGGGCCGCCGCGGCGCGGCGCCGACTTCCTCGCGGGCTTCGGCGCGCCGATCGACCAGTACCTCATGTGGCTCGACGGCGGGGAGACCAACTTCGTGGCGACGACGACGCCGGGGAGCTACTGCATCACCGGCGTCGGCGCCATGGGCGACTGCGAGCTGCGCGGCACCGGGCCGACCCCGCTCGCCGGCTCGCTCTACGCCGCCTACGACTACCTGTCCCCCATCAAGACCTGTGACCGGGCCGCGATCGACGGCTGCCGCAAGTACGCCGTGATCCTCCTCACCGACGGGGCCGAGAGCTGCGCGATCAACCCGGCCACGGGCCAGATCGACACGAACGCGCCGGCGACCGCGGCCAGCGCCCTGCTCGGCGCGGGCATCAAGACCTACGTCATCGGCTTCAGCGTGCTCGGGTCGGAGCAGGCGCAGCTCAACGCCATCGCCGTCGCCGGCGGCACCGGGCCCACCGCGTTCTTCGCGAACAACGAGTCGCAGCTCGCGAACACCATGGCCGGCATCGTCGCCGACGCGGTCATCTACGAGAAGTGCAACGGGCTCGACGACGACTGCGACGGTCTCACCGACGAGGACTTCCCGCTCAAGAACCAGGCCTGCGACGACGGCAAGCGCGGCATCTGCCTCGGCCTCGGCCACTACGTGTGCTCGCCGGATCAGCTCGGCGTCGTGTGCCACATCGACACCCCCGGGCAGCCGCCCGCCGCGAGCGAGATCTGCTGCAACGGGCTCGACGACAACTGCGACGGCCGGGTCGACGAAGGGTGCCTCTGCGGCGCCGAGGTGTGCAACGGCCTCGACGACAACAGCAACGGCCTGACCGACGAGCACACCTGCGGCGACTGGCGGACCTGCCCGCTGCCCGGCGAGATGATCGACTGCGGCCTCAACCGCGGCGCCTGCGTGCCGGGGCGGACCAGGTGCGACGCCGCCCGGCTCGTGTGCGACTACACGAACCCCGGCCAGCACTTCCCGCAGGCCGAGGCCTGCGACTGCGTCGACAACGACTGCAACGGCGTCGTCGACGACGGCGTCTTCCGCGAGTGCTACAGCGGCCCGCCGGCGACGAAGAACGTGGGCATCTGCCGCGCCGGGACGCAGGCCTGCGCCACGGTGCCCGGGACGGGCTGCGTGCCCAACACCTGGTCGGCGGCCTGCGTGGGGGAGCGGCTGCCGGACCCGGTCGAGCTCTGCAACAACCTCGACGACAACTGCGACGGGCGGATCGACGAGGACCTCACGCGCACGTTCTACACCGGGCCCATCGCGACGCGCGGCGTCGGCCTGTGCCACGCGGGCGTCGAGACCTGCACCGCCGGGAGCTGGGGCCTCAGCACGGCCGAGGTGCTGCCGGCGCCGGAGGTGTGCGACGGGCTCGACAACGACTGCAACGGCCTGACCGACGACGGCCTGCAGGCGGTCCCCTGCTACACCGGCGCGACCGGCTGCAACCTCGCGACCGGCGTGTGCGCCGGCGTCTGCCGCCTGGGCACGCGGAGCTGCGTGAACGGCGTGCTCGGCGCCTGCGTGGGCGAGGTGACGCCGTCGGCCGAGACCTGCAACGGGCTCGACGACGACTGCGACGGCCAGATCGACGAGGGCCTCACGCGCAGCTTCTACTCCGGCCCGGCCGGGACCGACGGCGTGGGCGTGTGCCACGGCGGCACCGAGACCTGCGCCGCCGGGTCCTGGAGCGTCACCACCCAGCAGGTGCTGCCGAGCCCCGAGACCTGCAACGGCAAGGACGACGACTGCAACGGCCAGGTCGACGACGGGGTCACGAGCGTGCGCTGCTACACCGGCGCGTCGGGGTGCAACCTCGCGACCGGCCAGTGCGTGGGGTCGTGCGCCTTCGGCCAGGCGGCCTGCGTGAACGGCGCGCCCGGCGCGTGCGTCGGCGACGTCACGCCGCACCCCGAGACGTGCAACGGGCTCGACGACAACTGCAACGGTCAGGTCGACGAGGGGCTCACCCGCCCCTACTACACCGGCCCCGCCGGCACCGAGAACGTCGGCGCGTGCCGCGGCGGCACCGAGACCTGCGCGCAGGGCGCCTGGTCGCCGACCATCCCCCAGGTCCTCCCCGCGCCCGAGATCTGCAACAACGTCGACGACGACTGCGACGGCCAGGTCGACGAGGGGCTCACCCGCCCCTACTACACCGGCGCCCCGGCGACGCGCAACCGCGGCCAGTGCCGCGACGGCACCGAGACGTGCGGCGCGGGCACCTGGACCGTGACCACGACCCAGGTCCTGCCGCAGCCCGAGGCCTGCAACGGGCTCGATGACAACTGCGACGGCCAGGTCGACGAGGGGCTCACCCGCTCTTACTACACCGGGCCCGCGGGCACGAGCGGCGTCGGCGTGTGCCACGCCGGCGTCGAGACCTGCGCCCAGGGGGCGTGGGGCGTGACGACGGCCCAGGTCATCCCGTCGCTCGAGATCTGCGACGGCAAGGACAACGACTGCAACGGCACCGTCGACGATGGGCTCAACGTCATCCCCTGCTACACCGGGGCGACCGGCTGCAACCTGCAGACGGGCGTGTGCGTGGGCCAGTGCGCCTTCGGCACCACCTCGTGCGTCGGCGGCGCGCCCGGCGCCTGCGTCGGCCAGGTGACGCCGCAGCCGGAGACCTGCAACGGGCTCGACGACAACTGCAACGGCCAGATCGACGAGGGGCTCACGCGCGCGTACTGGACCGGCCCGGCGGCGAGCCGCGGCGTGGGCCCGTGCCGCGACGGCGTCGAGTCGTGCACCGTCGGCACGTGGACGGTGACCACGGCGCAGGTCCTGCCGACGCCTGAGGTGTGCGACAACGTCGACAACGACTGCAACGGCGCGGTCGACGACGGCCTCGACGCGGTGCCCTGCTACACCGGCGCCGCCGGCTGCAACCCGCAGACCCACGTGTGCGTCGGCTCCTGCGCGTTCGGCGTCAAGGCTTGCGTGGGCGGCGCGTTCGGCGCCTGCGTGGGCGACGTCACGCCGCGGCCCGAAGTGTGCAATGGGCTCGACGACGACTGCAACGGCCAGGTCGACGAGAACCTGAGCCGCGGCTACTACACCGGCCCACCGGCGACCCGCAACGTCGGGCAGTGCCGCGACGGCACCGAGACCTGCGCGGCGGGCGCCTGGAGCGTCACGCTGCCCGAGATCGTGCCCGTCCCGGAGGTGTGCGACGCGCTCGACAACGACTGCAACGGCCAGACCGACGACGCCATCGTCGGGCCGCCGTGCTACGAGGGCGCGACCGGCTGCGACCTCGCGGCCGGGACCTGCGTCGGCGCCTGCGCGCTCGGCCGGAGCGTGTGCGCGAACGGCGCCTGGGTCTCGTGTGAAGGCCAGGTGCAGCCCACCCCCGAGGTGTGCAACGGCATCGACGACGACTGCGACGGCGAGGTCGACGAGGACCTGACGCGCGGCTACTACACCGGCGCGCCCGCGACCCGCGGCGTGGGCCAGTGCCGCGACGGCGTGGAGACCTGCGTGGCCGGGAGCTGGGACGTCACCCTCCCGCAGACCCTGCCCGGCCCGGAGGCCTGCAACCTGCTCGACGACGACTGCAACGGCCTCACCGACGACGGGCTCGCCGCGGTGCCGTGCTTCGACGGGACCGCGGGGTGCGACCTCGCGACCGGCAACTGCGTGGGCGTGTGCCGCCTCGGCGCGATGGCCTGCGTGGGCGGCGTCTTCGGCGCCTGCCAGGGGCAGGTGCAGCCCGGCCTCGAGTCCTGCAACGGGCTCGACGACGACTGCAACGGGCTCGTCGACGACGCGGCGGCGGGCGGCCAGCTCCCGGGCGTGGGCGTAGCCTGCACCACCGCCGGCGGCTGCGCCGGCCTGACGGCGTGCGACGCGGTCCAGCACCACGTCGTCTGCCGCCCGACGAGCGGCGGCAGCGTCGAGATCTGCAACGGGCTCGACGACGACTGCGACAACGAGATCGACGAGCTGCCCGGCCCCGGGGAGCCGCCGCTGTGCGACCAGGTGGGGAGCTGCGCCGGCGCGACCTGCGTGCCGCCGCTGCCGCCCGGCGTCGACCACGTGTGCGCCGAGGGGCACTGGGTGTGCACGAACGGCGCCATGGAGTGCCAGGGCGCGGTCCTGCCGCAACCCGAGGTGTGCGACGGCATCGACAACGACTGCGACGGCCAGACCGACGAGGGCGATCTCTGCGACCCGGGCAGCGTCTGCTACCAGGGCGAGTGCCAGCCGCCGTGCAAGAACGACGAGTTCCCCTGCCCCGGCGGGCGCACCTGTCTCGACGGCGCCAACCTGGACGCGCGCGAGCGCTGCCAGAGCCCCGGCGTCGACGTCTGCTACTGCTTCCCGTCGGCGTGCCTCAACGTGAAGTGCGACCCGGGCTGGCTCTGCCAGGAGAAGGACGGGCTCTGTCACGACACCTGCGCCGGGGTGACCTGCGACCCGGGGCTCGAGTGCCAGTTCGGGGTGTGCGTCGACTGCTCCGTGCGCGGGTGCCCGGCCGGCCAGGTGTGCGCCGGCGGCCTCTGCGTCGAGAACCTGTGCGAAGGCAAGGAGTGCCCGGCGGGCTCGTACTGCACCGGCGGCGAGTGCGTCTCGACCTGTGACAGCCTGACCTGCCCCCAGGGCACGACCTGCCGCGCGGGCCAGTGCGTCGCCGACGCCTGCACCGACCGCGTCTGCCCCTACGGCGAGTTCTGCAACCCGGAGTCGGGCGCGTGCGCGGCCAACCCGTGCACGCTGGTCTCGTGCGGCATGGGCGCGGTCTGCTCGCCGCGCACCGGCCAGTGCGCCCCGGACCCGTGCCTCACGGCGACCTGCGGCACGTGCGAGACGTGCCGGCCCGATCCGTACTACATGCTCGCCACCTGCGAATGGCAGGCCGAGTGCACGCGCATGACGATCTACGCGTCGGGCGGCGGGTGCTCGGCCGCGGGCGCGGGCGCGGGCGGCAGCGGCGGCGGCGCGCTGCTGCTGCTCCTCGCGCTGGCGCGGTGGCCGCGACGGCGGCGGGAGGAGGTGCGCTGATGCGCGGCGGCCTCGTCCTCGCCCTCCTCGCGGCGCTCGCCGGGTGCGAGCTCCGCCCGTTCACCTTGATCTACACCGACGGCGGAAGCGTCGCGCAGCACGACAGCGGGCCGCTCCCCGACGGAGCGCCGCCGGCCGACGACGCCGGCGTGGTGGTCACCGACGGCAGCATCATCCTCGACAGCGGCGTCGTCTGCCCCAACGTGCCCGAGGTGTGCAACGGCATCGACGACGACTGCAACGGCGTCACCGACGACGTGGAGAACCTCGACAGCGACCCCAACAACTGCGGCCGCTGCGGCCGCGCCTGCGTGCTGCCGCACGCCACCGGGAGCTGCGTGGCCGGCGAGTGCACCTTCACCTGCCTCACGGGCTGGGTGGACACCGACGCCGACCTGGCCGCGGGGCTCGAGTCGTCGAACGGCTGCGAGTGCCACCTCTCCAACGGCGGCGCCGAGATCTGCGACGGCATCGACAACGACTGCAACGGCGTCACCGACGACGGCGTGCTGCCGGAGGTCGGCGACGACTGCTTCCCGGCCCAGGGGTGCGCCGGGGGCCAGTGCCACGGCGCCTGCCACGCCGGCGTGAAGCGCTGCGAGGCCGGCGAGCTCGTCTGCGACGGCGCGCAGGGCCCGACGCCGGAGGTGTGCGACGGCGTCGACAACGACTGCAACGGCCTGGTCGACGACGGCGTCGAGGCGCGGCTGTGCTACGGCAGCGCGAGCGGCTGCGACGTCGCGGCCGGCACCTGCCAGGGGTCGTGCAAGCTGGGCCTGCAGCTCTGCACCGGCACCGGCGGCTGGGGCGCCTGCCAGGGCGAGGTCGGCCCGTCGCCCGAGACCTGCAACGCGCTCGATGACGACTGCGACGGCGAGGTCGACAACGGCCTCGGCCTGGCCGAGGGCGTCGGCGTCGCGTGCTACCCGCCGGCGGGCTGCCCGGGCGGCGTGTGCCAGGGCGCGTGCGCGGCCGGGGCGCAGACCTGCGAGGGCGGGCGCCTGGTGTGCGTCGGCGCGCAGGGCCCCGCGCGCGAGGTGTGCGACGGCGTGGACAACGACTGCAACGGCGTCGCCGACGATGGTCTGGTCGCGCAGCCCTGCTACACCGGCGCCACCGGCTGCGACCTGCAGACCGGCCAGTGCCGCGGCAGCTGCCGCCTCGGCCGCCGGACCTGCCAGGGCGCGGGCGGCTGGAGCGCCTGCGTCGGGGAGATCCTCCCGCAGCCCGAGACGTGCAACGGCCTCGACGACGACTGTGACGGCCAGATCGACAACGGGCTCGGCCTGGCCGAGGGCGTCGGCGCCCCGTGCTACCCGCCCTACGGCTGCCCGGGCGGGGTGTGCAAGGGCGAGTGCCACGCCGGCGCCCAGCAGTGCCAGAGCGGGCGCCTGACCTGCGTCGGCGCGCAGGGGCCGACGCCCGAGGTGTGCGACGGGCTCGACAACGACTGCAGCGGCGTCGCCGACGACGGCCTGCCGCCGAGGCCCTGCTACACGAAGGGGAGCGGCTGCGACCTCGCGAGCGGCACCTGCCTGGGCATCTGCCGACTCGGCCAGCAGCTCTGCACCGGCGCCGGCGGCTGGGGCGCGTGCCAGGGCGACGTCGGGCCGCAGAGCGAGGTGTGCAACGGCGTCGACGATGACTGCAACGGCGCCATCGACGACGGCGCCGCCTTGCCCGGGGTCGGCGCCCCGTGCTACCCGGCGCAGGGCTGCCCGGGCGGCAACTGCCAGGGCGAGTGCCACGCCGGCGCCCAGGTGTGCCAGGACGGCGGCCTCACGTGCGTCGGCGCGCGCGGCCCGTCGCAGGAGGTGTGCGACGGCCTCGACAACGACTGCAACGGCCTCGTCGACGACGGCCTGCCGCCGCGGCCCTGCTACACGCACCCGAGCGGCTGCGATCCCGTGACCGGCGCCTGCGTCGGCATCTGCCGCATGGGCCACCGCGCCTGCGAGGGCGCGGCTGGCTGGGGCGCTTGCGGCGGCGACGTCGGGCCGCGCGCCGAGACCTGCAACGGGATCGACGACGACTGCAACGGCCTCGTCGACGACGGCCTCGGCGCGGCGCAGGGCGTGGGCGCGCCGTGCTACCCGGCGCAGGGCTGCCCCGGCGGCAACTGCCGTGGCACCTGCAAGGCCGGGGCGCAGGAGTGCCAGGTCGGCTACCTCGTCTGCGTCGGCGCGGTCGGGCCGACGGGCGAGGTGTGCGACGGGCTCGACAACGACTGCAACGGCCTGGTCGACGACGGGCTGCCGCCGAAGCCGTGCTACACGCACGCCAGCGGCTGCGACGTGGCGACGGGCACCTGCCAGGGCGTCTGCCGCCTCGGTGGCCAGACGTGCCAGGGCGTCGCGGGCTGGGGGGCGTGCGCGGGCGACACCGGACCCCAGCCGGAGACCTGCAACGGCGTCGACGACGACTGCAACGGCCTCGTCGACGACGGCGCGATGCCCGGCGCCGGCGACGCGTGCGATCCGCCGCAGGGCTGCCCGGGAGGCGTCTGCAAGGGGCTCTGCCACAAGGGCACCAGGCAGTGCCAGAACGCGAACCTCGTGTGCGTCGGGGCGCAGGGGCCCGCGCCCGAGGTGTGCGACGGCCAGGACAACGACTGCAACGGCCAGGTCGACGACGGCCTGCCGCCGCGGCCGTGCTACACGCACGCGATCGGCTGCGACGTCGCCACGAGCACCTGCCAGGGGAGCTGCCGGCTCGGCAGCCAGGCGTGCCAGGGCGGCGGGTGGGCGGCGTGCGCCGGCGACGTCGGCCCGCAGAGCGAGACCTGCAACGGCGTCGACGACGACTGCAACGGCCTGGTCGACGACGGCGCCGGCATCCCCGGCGTGGGCGCGCCGTGCTACCCGGCGCAGGGCTGCCCCGGCGGCAACTGCGTGGGCGACTGCCACGCGGGCGGGCAGCAGTGCCAGAACGGCCGGCTCGCGTGCGTGGGCGCACAGGGCCCCGTGCCCGAGGTGTGCGACGGGCACGACAACGACTGCAACGGCACCGCGGACGACGCGATCCCCTCGCAGCCGTGCTACCCGTTCGCGAGCGGGTGCGACGTCGCCACCGGCCAGTGCCAGGGGAGCTGCCGGCTCGGCACGCGCACCTGCGACGGTGCGGGCGGCTGGACCGCCTGCGCCGGCGCGGTCGGGCCGCAGCCCGAGACGTGCAACGGCGCCGACGACAACTGCGACGGCCTCATCGACAACGGCCTCGGCGTCGCGCAGGGCGTCGGCGTGGTGTGCTACCCCTCCGCGGGCTGCCCGTCGGGCGCCTGCAAGGGGCTGTGCCACGCCGGGGCGCAGCAGTGCACCGCCGGCCGGCTGACCTGCGAGGGCGCCCAGGGCCCGGTGGCCGAGGTGTGCGACACGTTCGACAACGACTGCGACGGCGTGGCGGACAACGGCTTCGACCTCCAGCACGACGTGGCGAACTGCGGCGCGTGCGGCCACGACTGCCGGACGCTCGCGCAGTCGGCGAACGCCTGGGCCTACTGCGACGCGGGCGTGTGCAAGCGGGACTGCAAGGCCGGCTTCTGGGACGTGGACGGCAACTACGCGAACGGTTGCGAGTACGCCTGTACCCAGACCGGCGCCGAGGTGTGCGACGGCATCGACAACGACTGCAACGGCGTCACCGACGACAACCCCATGTCGCCGGGCAACTTCTGCCGCCAGCAGGGCGCCTGCGCCGGGTCCACGCCCTCCTGCCAGGTGTTCACGCCGCCGGCGCCGCCCGAGACGGGCGACGACCTGAACCAACTCGGCGGCTGGGCCCTCCTCGGCGCGACCGACGTGAACACCGACGAGGGCCTCCTCTACGTGACCCTCGACAGCAGCGGCGGCACGCGCACCGTGAGCCTGTACCGCGACCCGACGCTCACGGACCTCGTCGCGAGCGGCAGCCGCGCCGGCGACGGGCTGGTGGCGCTCGTCGAACGGAGCTCCTCGGGGCTGTCGGGCAGCGTGTCGGTCACGTACCAGGCGCCGGACAGCACCATCACGATCGCGGTCCCGATCAAGGCCTGGGTGTGCAACTACAACCCGGCGACCGTGGACCTCGTCGGCCTCAACCGGATCGCGCCGCAGGAGACGCGCTGCGACAACGTCGACAACAACTGCGACGGCAGCGTCGACGAGCGGTTCTTCATCGACCACGCCCAGGGCAGCGCCTGCCAGCAGGGGGGCGTGCTCGGCGAGTGCCGCGGCTACGGCCGCTGGGCCTGCGACCCCGCGGGCACGGCCGCCGTGTGCGACCTCACGTGCGGGCCGCCGAACTGCAAGCCGCAGTCCGCGCCGTCGCCCGAGGTGTGCGACGACAAGGACAACGACTGCGACGGCGTCGTCGACAACGGCATCACTGACGACGCCGCCCACGTGACCGCGGCCGGGCTCGACTTCTGGATCTTCGCCTACGAGGCGTCGCGGCCGGGCGCGACCGCGACCAGCCCGGGCGCCGCCGACCACCGCGCCTGCTCGCGGCCGAACGTGCTGCCGTGGACGCTCGTGAGCTACGCCGGCGCTCAGGCCGCGTGCGCGGCGAGCGGCAAGCGCCTGTGCACCGGGGCCGAGTGGGGCGCCGCGTGCGGCGCGACCGCGTACCCGTACGGCGCCGCGTACCTGCCCGACACCTGCAACGGCGAGGACTACGACGGCATCCCCGGCGGCGTCGACGACGACGTCCTCATCCCGACCGGCCAGCTCGCGGCCTGCGTCACCCCCGGCACGGCGGTCCACGATCTCAGCGGCAACGTGAAGGAGTGGACGAACCAGATCACCGGCACCACGCCGGCGCCCGACAACACCCCGATCGCCGTCGTCCGCGGCGGCGCCTACGACACGCCCAAGGTCGGCCTGCGCTGCGACTTCGTCCTCAGCCGGGCCGCGACCGACGTGCTCCTGCCGACGCTCGGCTTCCGCTGCTGCACGCCCTGCCCGGCCGGCGGCCACCTCTGCCCGACCGCGACCGCCTGCACGGGGGCCCCGGGCCAGTGCACCGCCCCCGCCTTCTGCGACACGGCCACGGACCCCACCACGGGCTCGCGCCACTGCGCGAGGTGCGTGAACGCGATGACCGACCCGGCGAACTGCGGCGGGTGCGGCGTCGTCTGCAGCGGCGCCTGTCTCAACGGCGTCTGCCGCTGACGGCAGCGCCCGCGCCGGCCGCGAGTTTGCCCCGCCGCGCGAGTTTGCCCCCGCCGCCGGGCGGCGCCTATAATGCGCGCATCCAGGTGCTCGTGCCGACTCCAGCGGACCCGACGACCGACCCGGCCCCGGCGGCGCCCGAGCGGCTGGGCCCCTACGAGATCGTGCGGCTCCTCGCCGTGGGCGGCATGGCCGAGCTGCACCTCGCGCGCACCGCCGGCCCGGGCGGCGCCGCGCGGCTCGTCGTCATCAAGCGCGTCCTGCCCCAGCTCGCGAACCAGTCGGGCTTCGTCCGCATGTTCCTCGCCGAGGCCCGGCTCGCGGCGACGCTCCACCACCCCAACATCGTCCACGTCTACGACACCGGCTCCGCCCAGGGCAGCTACTTCTGCGCCATGGAGTTCCTCCACGGCGCGGACGTGCGGCAGATCTTCCGCGCCGTGCACCAGCAGCGCCGCGAGGCGATGCCGATCGCCCACGCCACCAACATCCTCGCCGGCGTGAGCGCCGGCCTCCACTACGCGCACGAGAAGACCGCGCCCGACGGCAGCCCGCTCAACCTCGTGCACCGGGACGTCTCGCCGCAGAACGTCTTCGTCACCTTCGAGGGCGGCGTCAAGCTGCTCGACTTCGGCATCGCCAAGACCTCGCACCGCATGACCGCGTCGCGCCGCGGCCCGCTGCGGGGCAAGCTCGCCTACACGTCGCCCGAGCAGTGCCGGGGCGAGCCGCTCGACCGCCGCGCCGACGTCTACGCCGCCGCCGTGATGCTGTGGGAGCTCACCACCGGCCAGCGGCTCCGGCGGCGGCAGGGCGACACGCCCGAGCGGATCACGCGGGCCATCATCGAGGAGGAGCCCCCGCCGCCGTCGGCCGTGGTGGCGGACTACCCGCCGGACCTCGAGGCCATCGTGATGCGGGGGCTGCGCCGTGACCGCGACGCGCGGTACCAGACCGCGCGGGAGCTGCAGCTCGATCTCGAGGCCTTCGCCACCGCGCACGGCCTCGCCCTGAGCACGGCCAGCCTGGCCGAGCACATGCGGGCGCTCTTCCCGACCGAGATCGAGTCCTGGGAGCGGGCCGAGCGCGAGGCGAGCGCGCTCACCGAGCACATCGCCCTGACGTTCCAGGCGCGCACGCGCGAGGCGGCGGCCGGGGACGAAGCCGGCGGCGGCGACGAGACGCCCGCGACGGCGCCCGCGGGCGTCGCGACGCCCATCGAGGCGGAGCCGACCGCCCGACAGTCGATCCTGGCGCGCTCGGCCCGCTTCGCGCGGGCCGAGGTGACGCCCCGCGCGGCCGACGCGGCCGCCTGGCTCCGCAGCCCGCTCGCGCTCACGCTGCTCGCGTTGATCCTGGCGGTCGTCACGTGCGTGGCCGCGGCGGCCGCCTGGCTGCTCTGGCGGTAGCCCCCCTCGACGGTGATTGACCCGGCCGGCGGGTTCGCGCGACAATGGCGGCGATGCGGTGGTGGGCGAGGTGGCGACGGTGGTGGCTGCTCCCGCGGTCGTACGCGCGCTCGCTCCTCGCCGCCTTCGCGCTGCTGACCGCCTACTTCGTTCCGGCGATCTCGGCGCCGGGCTGCGCCGGGCCGGGCGGACGCGAGTGCGGGCGGGGGCTGAGCGCGTGCCCCGCCGGGTGCGTCGACACGCTCACCGACCCGCTCCACTGCGGCACCTGCGGCGTCGCCTGCCCGCCGGAGACGGCGTGCTGGAACGGCGCGTGCGTCGAGCTGTGCGCGCCGGAGCCGGCCGCGGTGACGCCGGACCACGCGTCCGGGTCGTGACCTTCAGTCTTCCCAGGTGAGGTCGCGGCCGAGCCGCCCGTCGGCGCCCGGCGCGAAGCCTGCGCCGGCGAGGAGCGCACGGGCGCGCCTGTCCCCGGCGGGCGGGTCGGCGCAGAGCCGGCGCAGGCCCGCCGCCCGGCCTTCGCGCGCCGCCGCCTCGATCAGCGCGCGACCGAGGCCGAGCCCGCGCCACAGGTTGCGCACCCACAGCCCCCGCAGCGCACCGTCGACCGCCACGTCGACGCGGCCGACCTCGAGGGGGCCGCGGCGGGCCCGCAGCCGCAGGGGCCAGGAGCCGGCGGCGCCGTCTCGGGCGACCGGCGGGGGCGCCCCGGCGAGGCGGCGGCGCCAGCGCCGGGCCGGCGCCGCGGTGTAGACGCGCTCGACCGCGCGGCCGGCGCGCCGGCGCGCCGCGGCCGTCACGCCGAGGACCGCCGGCGTGAGCCACGGCGCGGCGACCAGCGCGCGGCCGATGAGCCGCCCGGCCGCGCCGTCGAGCCGCCAGCTCACGCCGAGCATGCTGAAGCGGGTGACCCGGCCGAGCAGCTGGCTGGGCTCGGCGGCGGGATCGAAGCCCCGCCCGGAGTCGCCGCGGGTCATGAACCGGCCATCGCGCACCGCGTGCACCCGGTGGGACAGGAGGTTGCGGCCGTCGAACCAGACGGCGATGTCCCCGGGGGCGAGGTCGGCGAGGCCGCAGCGCCGGACGTGGATGTAGCCGCCCGGCCACACCCACGGCCGCATGCACGTGCCCGCGGTGGCGATCCGCATCTCGTCCGCGTCGCCGGAGCCCACGCCCGATCGGATACCCGACATCGCGGCCGGGCGCAATCGCCGCGCCGCGGCGCGCGCTGAGCCATGCCGCGCGCGGTTCCCTGAAGTCGGGCGACGCGAGGCAGGAAAACAGGGAGACGGGGAGACGGGGAGTAGGTCAGGTTGGGTCGCGCCGACGCTGGCGTCGTGCACGACGCGAGCGTCGTGAGCCAGAACAGAAAGATCCTCCCCGTCTCCCCGTCTCCCTGTTGCATTTCATGCACGCGTCAGGCCCGACTCTGCGGAACCGCGCCCAGCCATGCCGCGGAGCGTTGACATGGGTGTCTGCAAATGTTACTCACCCGGGCGGTGGGCTCCGACGGGGGCCGCCCGCTGCACCCTACCCCCCGCAGCGGACTGACAGACAGTGAACCCGGCTCGGAAAGGAGGCGCTGCGTGAAGATCCTGGTAACCGCCAAGCGGGTCCCGGACCCGGAGCAGAAGCTCAAGTTCAAGGGGAGCGCGCTCGACCTCAGCGGCGTCAACTGGGTGCTCAACCCGTTCGATGAGTACGCGGTCGAGGCCGCGCTGCGCCTGATCGAGAACGCCGCCACCAGCGAGAAGCAGGGCGAGGTCGTCGTCGTCTCGATCGGCCCGAAGGAGGTCGCCCAGCAGATCCGCAGCGCGCTCGCGATGGGCGCCGACCGCGGCATCCGGGTCGAGGGCGACGACGAGCAGCTCGACAGCGAGCAGGTCGCGCGCATCTTCCAGAAGCTCTGCGAGCGGGAGAAGCCCGACCTGGTCCTGATGGGCAAGCAGGCGGTCGACGGCGACGACAACCAGGTCCCGCAGCTCCTCGCCGGCTACCTCGGCCTGCCGCAGGCGTGCTTCGCCGCGACCATCGAGGTCGCGGGCACCGCCCTGGTCATCGGCCGTGAGGTCGATGCCGGCGTCGAGACCAAGAAGGTGCCGCTCCCCGCGGTCGTCTCGGTCGACCTGCGCATCGTCGCGCCCAAGGGCGTCGTCAACCACAAGACGCCGGACACGCACACCTACGCCGAGGGCCCGCGCTACGCGTCGCTCAAGGGCATCATGGCGGCGAAGAAGAAGCCCCTCGAGGAGACCGACGCGGCCAAGCTGGGCGTGACGCTCGCGCCGCGGGTCAAGGTGCTCTCGGTCGAGGCGCCGCCGCAGCGCAAGGCGGGCATCAAGGTCGGCTCGGTCGACGAGCTGTGGGCGAAGCTGAAGAACGAGGCGAAGGTACTCTAAGGGAGATCGGCAATGGGCAACGTACTCGTCCTTCTCGAGCATGCTGAGGGTAAGGTCCGCGCCGCGAGCCTGCCGGCGATCACCTTCGCGCGCAAGGCCGCCGAGCTGCACGGCGGCGAGCTGATCGGCCTCGTCGTCGGCGAGGGCGTCGACAAGGCGGCCCAGGAGGCCGTGGCCTACGTGAGCAAGGTCCTCGCGGCGGAGGCCCCGGGCCTGGGCACCTACCTGGCCGAGACCTGGTCCAAGGTCGTCGTCAAGGTCGCCAAGGAGCAGGGCGCGACCGTGGTGTGCGGCACCGCGACCAACCTCGGCAAGGACCTCTTCCCGCGCGTGGCCGCGCTCCTCGAGGCCGGCCAGGCCTCCGACGTCGTCGCGGTGCTGGGGCCGAGGACCTTCAAGCGGCCGCAGAACGCCGGCAACGCCATCGCCACCGTCGAGGTGACCACCCCCGTCGTCGTCGCCACCGTGCGCCAGACCGACTTCCCGGCGGCCCAGCCCGCGGGCGCGGCCGGCGCGGTGAGCAAGGTCGACGCGGGCCCGGTCGACGCGCAGGGCGCCGAGTTCGTGAGCCTGGCGTCGGTCAAGAGCGCCCGGCCGGAGCTGACGCTGGCCAAGGTGATCGTCTCGGGCGGCCGCGGCATGAAGAGCGGCGAGAACTTCAACGTCCTCGGCGAGCTCACCGACCTCCTCGGCGGCGCCATGGGCGCTACCCGCGCCGCGTGCGACGCCGGCATGGTCCCGAACGACCTGCAGGTGGGCCAGACCGGCAAGGTGGTCGCCCCCGACCTCTACATCGCCGTCGCGCTCTCCGGCGCCATCCAGCACCTCGCCGGCATGAAGGGCAGCAAGGTCATCGTCGCCGTCAACAAGGACGAGGAGGCGCCGATCTTCCAGGTCGCCGACTACGGCCTCGTCAGCACCTGGGAGAAGGCGATGCCCGAGATGATCGCGAAGGCGAAGGAGCTCAAGGCCTCGCGGTAGCTACCCTGCCCCGCGCGCCGGTCATTCCATTGGACCCGGCGTCCCCGCACCGCGTATCATCGCCCCTCGGATCGTGACTGGGCCAGAGCCCGAGCAGGAGTTCGGCAAGTACCACCTCGTGCGCCGGCTGGCGGTCGGCGGCATGGCCGAGATCTTCCTGGCCGAGCACCGCGCCGAGGCGGGCTTCGTGCGGCCCGTCGTCATCAAGCGGGTGCTCCCGAACCTCTCGGAGAACCCCGAGTTCATCACCATGTTCCTCGACGAGGCGCGGCTGCTCGCCCGCCTCATCCACCCGAACGTCGTGCACGTCTACGACTTCGGCCGCATCGACGACACGTACTTCCTCGCCCTCGAGTACGTGCGCGGCGGGAACCTGCGGGAGCTCTTCGGCCGGCTCAAGGGCGCGCCGCTGCCCATCGGCCACGCGCTCTACCTCGCCGGCCAGTGCCTCGCGGGCCTCGACCACGCCCACCGGGCCCGCGCGTCGGACGGCACGCCGCTGCGGCTCGTGCACCGCGACATCTCGCCGTCGAACATCCTGCTCTCCATCGACGGGGCGGCGAAGCTCGCGGATTTCGGCATCGCCCGCTCGACGCTGCAGCAGGTCCACACCGCCGCGTTCGTCATCAAGGGCAAGCTCTCGTACATGTCGCCCGAGCAGGTCACCGGGCGGCCGCTCGACGCGCGCTCGGACCTCTTCTCCACGGGCGTGCTGCTGTGGGAGATGATCACCGGGCGCCGGCTCTTCGCCCGCGACAGCCCCGGCGAGATCCAGCACGCCATCTGCATCGAGCCGCTCCCCGACGCCCGGGACTACCGTCACGACATCCCGGACCCGGTGCTGGCGCTGCTCGACCGCGCGCTCATGAAGGAGCGCGACCGGCGGTTCCCGACGGCCGCGGCCATGCAGGCCGCCATCGACGAGTGCCTGATGGCCTGCCGGCTCGTCGTGGGCGCGCAGCAGCTCGGCAGCTTCGTGCGCCAGTGCTTCCCGGAGATGCTGGAGGACGGCGGCCGGGCCGACGACG
>DASXVK010000080.1:0-9118 GCA_036504295.1 Polyangia bacterium | reverse complement strand
ATGTGGTGTTCGAACAGAAAGTCGCGAGGTGACGCCGCGGGGGGCGCGTCACTGTTGGGCCAGCGCCATCGCGGCGCCGGAGCAGGAGCTCCCGCAAGCCAACCGTCAGAGCTGGCTCGGGTCGGGGTGGCTCTGAGGTGGCTCTGACCAGGCCGGCCGCCTACCGCCCCGGCATGCAGGTCCTCGTGCAGCCCACCGTCGGGTCACATGGGGTCCGAAACAGGCACATAAGAAAACGGCCGGTCTGCCAACCGGCCGCAGTACCTAGAGCGGGAAACGGGATTCGAACCCGCGACTTTCAGCTTGGGAAGCTGACACTCTACCAACTGAGTTATTCCCGCCTGCAAATTTCGTCGCGCCCAAGAACCGAGCGATTCTGCGAGACGCTACGCGGGAGCGACCTCTCTGTATTTATCCCATCCGGGAGTCCTGTCAAGCCCAGAGTAGGGGTTGCGGAGGCGATGAGGAGTGACGTGGTCCACCGCACTAATTGACACCTGCGCTTATGTTCAGTACATTGCCGTTCCATGGGTCTGGCGATCCGGACCACGCCGACGCTCGAGGACAAGCTGGCGCTGCTCGGGGACGCGGCGCGCCACGACCTCGCCTGCGCGTGCGGCGGGCCGGCCCAGACCCGCAGCGCCGGCGCCGATGGTCGCTGGATCTATCCGGCCGTGCTGCCGACGGGGGCCCGGGTGCCGCTCCTCAAGGTCTTGCAGGAGGGCGGGTGCGAGCGCGGTTGCTCATACTGCGCGCAGCGCCACGGCGGCGGCCGTGCTGGCGCCGCTCGGTTCACCTCCGACGATCTCGCGCAACTCTTCGCCGCGCTGCACCAGGCGGGCCGGGTGCAGGGCCTGTTCCTCAGCTCGGCGATCCGGGGCGGGCCGGTGGCGTCGATGGATCGGCTGCTGGCGACGGCCGAGCTGGTGCGCCGCCGGGGCTTTCGCCGCTACCTCCACCTGAAGCTCATCCCGGGCTGCCGCCCCGACCAGGTCGAGCGTGCGATGCAGCTCGCCAGCCGCGTGTCGGTCAACCTCGAGGCGCCCACCGTGGCGTGCCTCGAGCAGATCGCCCCGTCGAAGCGACTCGCAGACCAGATCCTCGCGCCCATGCGCCAGGTCGCCGCCGCCGAGGCCGCGGGCCACTTCGCCCGCGGGGGGCAGACGACGCAGCTCGTGGTCGGGGCCACGGCGGAGAGTGACCGGGAGATCGGGCGCGCCGCCGCGTGGCTCTATCGCCGCCTCCACCTGCGGCGGGTCTACTACTCCGCGTTCCAGCCGGTCCCGGGCACACCGCTCGCGGACCGCGCGCCCACGCCGCTCATGCGGGAGCACCGCCTCTACCAGCTCGACTTCCTGCTCCGGCAGTACGGCTTCGAGCTCGACGAGATCCCGTTCGAGCCGGACGGCCGACTCTCGCTGATGCAGGACCCGAAGACCGCCTGGGCCGCGCACCACCCAGAGCGCTTCCCGGTGGAGGTCAACACCGCGCCGGCGACGGAGCTCGTGCGCGTGCCCGGCATCGGCCCGGGCGCGGTCCGGCGACTCGTGGTGCTGCGTCGACGACACCGGCTGCGCTCCGTAGCCGCGCTGCGGGCCGCGGGCGTGGCCTGGCGCGTGGCCGCGCCGTTCGTGCTCCTCGACGGGCGGGCACCGGTGCCGCGCCAGCTCGAGCTGTTCGGGCCACGCGCGGCGTAGGCTTCACCTCGTGAACTGGCGGCCACGGAATCGTCGACGAGCTCGGCGCCGCCCACCCGCGACTGCTCAGGGCGGGGGCACCGTCGCCGCGAGTCCCCTCATCTTCTCCACGAGCAGCCGCAGCAGCTCGCGCTGGAAGGTCTGCTGGTAGTGCCCGGCGGTCGGTGACTCGTGGTACTCACACTGCAGCCACCGGCTGACGGCGCGGCCTTCCTCGACGGGGACGTAGGGGTCGTCGGCGCCGTGGAACTGCATCAGGAAGTGGGTGGCGTGGCGCCGGATCGTCGCCCAATCCCAGGGGCGGTTGAAGTATCCCGAGGCGCGCTCGACCGGGTCGCCGAGGTCGCTGTGGCAGGCCGCGACGATCACGGCCCCCGCCAGCCGCGTGGTCTCGAGCAGCCGCAGCGCGGCCGCCGCGCCGCTCGAGTGGCCGACCAGGACGGTGCGCTCGTCGCAGCCCAGTGGCCCAGCGAGGAAGGGCAGCCAGTGCTCCTCGCGAGCCAGAACCGGGTCCGGGAACATGGCGGTGGTGCATGGGATGCCCTGCTTGCCAAGCTCCCGCTTCAACCAGCCGTACCAGATGCAGCGGTCGATGGGGCCTTCGCAGCCGTTCCCGGGTGCGATCACCACGCGGAAGGGATGGGCCGGGACCGAATCCATCGGTAGAGCATGGCCGTCGACCAGCGGCCCTGTCAACGCCGCCGGAACCGCGGGGGTCAAGCACCTGCAGCCGCGCCGTCGCGCCCCCGCTACATCTCGGTGAAGCGCTTCTTGCCGCCCCGGCTCGCGGCCTGCTTCAGCGCCGCGAGGAAGCGCGAGCGCAGGGTGTCGCTCATGAGCGCCCGCTTGACCGGCGAGAGGCGCAGGAACCCGCCGACGACGCCGCGCAAGAACGCGTGGGTCTTGCTCGCCGGGTCGGCGAAGAGCTGGTTCTGCAACGTGCCGCGCTCGAGGCATTGGAGGATGAGGCGCTCGAAGGTGGTCGCGGGGTGCAGCACGCGCTGGGACCGCTTGTGGAGCTTCATCGCGCCCGACTTGCAGGTCAGGGTGCACACGCCGCAGCCGAGGCAGATCGCCTCGTCGACCTGCGGCCGGCCGTGCTTGCGGAAGCGCGGGTCTGCATCGGGCACGCGCGGGATCGCCTGGATGGGGCACTTGCGCGAGCACGAGCCGCAGCCCTTGCACAGCGCGCGGTCGGAGGCCGCGATGTAGCTCGAGGTGACGACGGCGTTCGCGTAGCCGTACTTGCTCACCCCCTCGAGCACGTGGCAGCAGCAGCCGCAGCAGTGGCAGAAGAACGTGACGTTGCGCTGCACGTTGTCGGCGTTGATGACCAGGCCGAGCTCGCGCGAGCGCGCCACGTTCTCCAGCATCTCGGTCTTCGAGACCTCGCGGGCGAGGCCGTGGCGCACCATGTAGTCGACCGCGGTCGCGCCCAGGGTCGAGCAGTTGTCGAGCGGCGCGGTGCACGGCCGCCCCAGGTGGTGCTTCTCGTGGCGGCAGGCGCAGATGCCCATCGCGAACCGATCGGTACTCTCGACGATGGCGGCCGCCTTCTCGTAGTCGAGGACCTCGACGTGCTCGTCGGGGTGCACCGCGCCCTCGTGGGGGAGCGAGCGCATGAGGGAGATCTTCTGGCCGTCGCCGAAGTTCGCGCGCAGGAACCCGCCCTCCTCCATGTACTCGTGGAACAGGTGCGCCAGCTTCGGGTGGTCGACGCCCTGGCGCATCATCGTGAACTCGAAGATGCCGATGACCATGGGCGAGGGCATGTAGTAGTACGTGCCGTTCACGTGGAGGTCGAGGACCAGGCCGCGGTCGGCCAGGCTCTCGAGCTGCCGCTCGAGCTGCGGGCGCGGCAGGCCGGTGAGGCGCTCGAGGCGCCGGACCGTCGCGAGGCTGTAGGGCATCTTCACGATGAGCTCGGCGTCCTGCGCCGAGTAGAGCTCCGTGAGGATCGCGCGGAGCGCCTCCGCCCAGGGCGCCCGCACGGTGAGGCCGTCGATCTTGTCCCCGAGCTGTCGATAGATGTCCTTACCCACCAGATGCCCCATCGCGCACCTCCTGTCCCGTCGACCGTACCCATTGGGGGGGCGGCTGTCTAGCGGTCCGCCGCGCTCATGGCATCCGACCACGCGATGGATCTCTCCTCCAGAGCAGCGCAGGCATCGGCCGTGGCGCGGGCGGCGGCGGTCGTGGTCCTCACGGCTCTCCTCGGGCTGGCCGCGGGGTGCGCCGGCGACCCGGACCAGCCTCAGTTCACGCTCACCCAGCGGCCCATCATCAGCGGCACCGTCGACGCGGCGGACACGGCGGTGGTGGCCCTCGTCCACCCCGACACCGGCCAGTTCTGCTCCGGCACGGTCATCGCGCCGCGCGCGGTGCTGAGCGCCGGCCACTGCATCGTCGAGATGCAGAACGCCTTCCAGCGGCACGGGGTGACGTTCCGGCCGGAGGACTGCGAGGTCTTCTTCGGCACCACCGTCGGCCAGAGCGGTCCCTCGCGCGGCGTCACCGCCGGTCACGTGCACCCGCAGTACGCGATGCAGGCGAACGGCCAGCCCGTGAACGACCTCTCCGTCTGGCTGCTCGCGCAGGATGCGCCCAGCGCCGCGGCGTCGTGGCAAGGCCACCCGCTCGGCGACATCACCGGCCAGACCGTCACGCTCGTCGGGTACGGCGTCACCGACGCCGCGGCGCAGACCGGCAACGGCACGCGCCGCACCGTCACCGCGATGGTCTCGCACATGGACGCCATGCTCCTCTACTACGGGGGCGGCCAGAGCGGCACGTGCCAGGGCGACTCCGGCGGCCCGATGTTCCTGCCGGAGGATGGCGTCCCGGTGCTCGTGGGCGTGACCTCCGCCGGCGACGCGAGCTGCGTGCAGCTCGGCACCAACACGCGCGTGGACCGGTACGCCGACTTCATCGCGCAGTACGCGGGCGCGAGCTCGCAGCGGAGCACGCCGGTGGCCGTCGGCATCAAGGGCCCGGTCGACGGCGCGCTGGTCGGCACCGCGGTGACCGTGCAGGCCGACGTGAGCTCCGCGGCCGGGCTCTACCAGGTGCAGCTCTTCCTCGACGGCGCGCCCGGGTACACTGTGACCGCTCCGCCGTGGACCTTCGCGGTGACCGGCCTAACCGTCGGCGCGCACGAGCTCACCGTACACGCCCAGGGCAACGACGGCGGCAGCGGCCAGGCCAGCGTCCGCGTCACGGCCGCGGACGCGGCGCCGCCGCCCTGCTCGAGCCAGAGTCCCTGTCCGTCGGGCTTCGCGTGCGCGAGCTCGACCTGCGTGGCCCGGCCGCCGGCGGCCACCGGCGCCGCGCCGGAGGACGGCCCCGCCAAGCCGGCGAGCGGCGGGTGCGCGATCGGCGGCGCCGGCGGCGCGCGCGACCCCCTGATCCTCGCGCTGCTCGCCCTCGGGCTCCTCGCGTGGCGCGCTACTCCGCCTCGATCTCCTCGAGGAGCTCCGCGGCGGAGTGGACCAGCCCCGCGCACATCCGATCGAACACCCCCTGTCAGGCCGTACCGCTCGGCCTAGGTGCCCAGGACCGCCTGTGAGCACGAGAAATGGCCCTGACAGCAGCCGACCGCCAGCTCGACGTCGTTCATTTTTCGACCTTCTGCGCGAGCTCCGTACGTTCGGTGCCACTCTCGCGGCCCCTCAGTCATCATAGCACGTCGTCGGTGGCAAACCCGGCTCGGACACTTTTACGCAAGAACTGGCGCTCCGGCCCCGAAATCGCTACCGTAGGAAACATCCAACGTCCGGCTCGCGTGATGGCCTTACTGACAAGGCAACGCACGGGCAAGAAAGGCCACCATGGGAACCAAGCTCTATGTCGGTAACCTCTCGTACGACACCACCGAGGAATCGCTGCGCGCGGCGTTCGCCGCCGACGGCCGTCAGGTCGCCGAGGTCAAGGTCATCACGGACCGCGACTCCGGCCGCCCCCGCGGCTTCGCCTTCGTGACGATGGGCTCGCCCGAGGACGCCTCGGCCGCCATCTCCGACCTCGACGGGCGTGAGCTCGACGGTCGCGCCCTCAAGGTGAGCGAGGCCCAGGATCGCGGCGGCGGTGGCGGCGGCGGCGGCGGCGGCGGCGGTCGCGGCGGCTACGGCGGCGGCGGCCGCGGCCGGTAGACTCCGCTTCACACGTACCCGATCGCGGCCGGCGCCATCGCGCGCCGGCCGCATCCTGCATCACCCGGTCCAAGGCGGTGATGCGACTCGCACTCGTAAGCTGCACTCCCGACCCGGCGGTCGCAGCGGCATAGCTCTGCCCGCGCGGTTCTGGGGCGAGCTTTTTCCGCTCGCGACCGTATGACTTCAATGGTGCATCCATGAGCCGCGCTCTCGCCATCCTGGCCGTCCTGGCCGGCGGCACCGTCCCGGCCACCGGCTGCTTCCGTGGCGACGGGCGGATCTTCGCCGACCTCGCCTTCACCGGCCTCGTGGCCGCGGCCATCATCAGCTCGATCCCGCCGCCTCCGCCGCGGGTCGTGGAGGTGCCGCCGCCGCGCCCGGGCTGGGTGTGGCAGCCGGGCTACTGGATCCTGCAGGACGGGCAGTGGGTCTGGGCCGAGGGGCGCTGGGTGGCCGAGAACCCCGGCTACCAGTGGGCGCCGGCGCACTGGGAGCAGCAGTCCGACGGCAGCTGGCGGCTCGTGCCCGGGCAGTGGGTGCCGCTGGGCTGAGCCGCCCTACGCGCGCCGCGCGACGAAGCCGTGCACCCCGGGGGCGTCGGAGTAGGCGCGGGCGCGCGGCATGCGGCCACGGTGGCAGCGGCCGCGGCAACGGTCAAGGCGCGGGCGGGCGCACCGTCGCTCAGAACGCGAGGCCGACCGCGACGCCGAAGTCGAAGCCGGCGTCGAAGCGCGCGTGCACACCGGCCGTCTGGTGCACCGGGATGACGACGCCCGCCAGCGCGCGCACGGTGAGGCCGAAGTGCCGGGCGAACCAGTGCGTCATGTCGAGCCCGGTCGTCAGCGTCACGCAAACATGCGCGGCGTCCTCGTACTCGTCGTACGCGGTCTGCGTCGAGCCCCACAGGTACCGGATCCCGGCGAGCGCCGCCGCCGCCAGCACGGCGCACGCGACCGCGACCGCCAGCACCGGACGCCCGCTCACTGCGGGCACTCGACGTCGCCCGCGCCCATGTGGTCGAAGCCGACCAGCTCGACGCACGTGCGCGCGGGCGCGCAGCGCTGCACCGTCACGCGCTGCACGTTCGGCGGCAGCGCGGCCCCGGCGTCGGGCAGGCCGAGGCGGCGCCGGGCGTCGGTCTCGGGGAGCGCGCCCCGGAGCTCGAAGACGACCGACTGCAGGTCGCGGTGCTCCCAGGCGAGGCGGATCTCCTCGACGCCGGGCGCGACGGTGGCGGCGGCCGCGGGCGGGAAGGCCGGGCCGGCGTAGTACGCGCGCGTGTTGAGGCAGGGGTCGCCCCTGGGGCCCGGGTCGGGGCGCGCGCAGCCCCAGCGCGGATCGCGCACGCCGTAGCGCGTCTCGAGCAGGCAGCCGAAGGCGTCGGCGCGCATCCGCGGCCAGGTGATGAGCCCGACGGGCGGGGCGGGCGGCTCGCCCCGGGGCGGGCCGGTCACGGGCGGGCGGTCGGGCGGACAGCCGACGCCCGCCGCGGCGAGCACGAGCAGCGCGCAGGCGCGCAGGGCGGGGCGCACCCGGCCATGATGCGGGCCGGCCGCGGCCGCGTCAATGCGCCGCGCGCTCGCGCGCCGCCCGCGGCAGCCGCAGGCACAGCGTCAGCGTGACCGGGACGCACAGCGCCAGCCAGCGCAGCGCCCCCGCCGGCGTGCCGCCGTGCGCCGGGTCGGCGAGGCTGCCGGCGATGACCGGGGTCGCGGCCGAGAAGCACCACGGCAGCCCCATCAGCAGCGCGCTCACGCCGCTCGTCTGGCCGGGCATGATGCGGCTCCCTTCGGCGATCGCGACGACGGAGTTGCAGCCGTTGAACGCGCCGAACACCCACACGAGCGGCAACAGCAGCGCCGGGCTGGTGCCGGGGCGCAGCACCAGCAGCAGGGCCACGCCGGCGCCGACGTTGGCGAAGAGCAGCACCCGCCGCGCGCCGAGCCGGTCGCTCGCGTGGCCGGCGGGGACGAGCGCGAGGCAGGCGCCGCAGACCAGGGCGAGGTGGCCGCCGCCCTCGACCATCCAGCGCGGGGCGGCGTGCGCCTGCAGGAGGTCGGGGAGCAGGAAGATGAGCGAGGTGCTCACCGCGGCCGCGAAGACCTGGATGGCGAAGAGCACGCTCAGCCGCCCCGCGGCCGCGCGCACCCCCTGGGCCCAGGCCGCGAGCGGGATCGGGCGGGCCGTCCGCGCCGGGACGAAGCGCGCGATCGCGAGCGCCGCGATCACGCCGATGGGCAGCAGCACGGCCGTCGCCCCGCCGGTCGCGCGGTAGACGGCGGTGAAGAGGAGCTGCGACAGGCCGTAGCCGGCGTAGCCGCCGACGAGGAAGAGGGCGACGAAGACGCCCGTGCTGCGGCGCGAGAGCGCGCCGGCGGCGCCGGTGCCGGTCGGGTGGAACGCGGCCGAGCCGATGGAGGTGGCCGCCGCGAGCGCGAAGAGCACCCCGTAGCTCGAGGCGTAGGGCACGAGCGCGACCGCCCCCGCGAGCACGACGCCGCCGAGGAGCAGCGGCTTGGCCCAGCCGCGGTCGGCGAGGAGGCCGAAGACCACCTGCAGGCTGCTGCCGAGCACGCCGGCGGCGGTGGCGATCAGGCCGGCGCGCGCCAGGTCGAGCCCGGCGATGGTCTTGTACACCGGCCAGATCGCGGTGAAGCAGTCGACCGCGAGGTGGCCGACGGCGAGCGCGGCCAGCCCGGCGAGCACGGGGGGCGCGGCCGGCGCGGCGGCGGGCGGGGCAGCGGCGGCCGGGGTGAGGGCCGTCGCGGGGAGCGCGGGAGCTGGCACGCGGCCACCATAGCTCCGACGGAGCGGCGGCCACAAGCGCGCCGTCGGGCGCGAGCGCCTCGACCATCGTTTCGTCGTCTGGCATACTTCGGCCGTGGGCGTGGGCCGGGGGCCCGTCGCCCCTTCGAGACGAGGAGCGCCCCGTGGGGGGTCCGCACGACGCAACCGAGGGACGACCGCAGCGCGCGCGCACGGAGTCGAAGCGCGGGGGCAGCGGTGCGCCCGCCCGCCGCTCGACGCGCGCGCCGGCGGCCGCGACCGCGCTGGCCGCCGCCCGCACGACCGCCGAGGTGGCCGAGGCGCTCTTCGACCTCGGCCTGCCCGCCGTCGGCGCCACCGGGGCGGCGGTGTGCTGGCAGTGCGCCCCCGGGCGGCTGAAGGTCCTGCACGAGCGCGGGTCCCCGCTCCGTCGCCTCGCGGACGCGGGCACCTTCCGCGCCACGGACCCGGGGCCCGCGGCGGCGGCGTTCCGCACCGGCGCGC
>DASXVK010000079.1:0-3539 GCA_036504295.1 Polyangia bacterium | reverse complement strand
ACATCACAATTCACCAAATGTGTCAAGTGCCGACGGACAAATGCTTACACTTGCCCGGCCATCTTAAGCTGTATTGTGTCTACAGGCATCCGCCAAGCCTGCGAAAAGAAAGCGTTGACGCGGTGTGGTGATCAAGATGGGGTGGACTTTGACGGCGACGTGGACGTGAACGGGGTCGCTACCGTTGACGACCGGCCATGCCGCGAGCGTCAACGTGGGGCGACCACGTTCAGGTCCAGGTTCACGTCAAGGTGGACGTCAAGGTCAACGTCTACGTCTACGGGGGGTTGAGGTGCTGCGGAAGGGGCCGGGCTACCGGCAGATCCGGATGTTCCCCATCGGGATGCTGGTGCAGGTGCCGCCGTTGGGGCAGTCCGCGTTGCTGTGGCACACCACGCCGCTCGTGAAGCCGCCGCCGGTGCAGGCGCCGTCGGCGACGCACTGGGTGCCGCCGCCGCCGCCGCCGAGGTGGCCGCAGCACACCGGCGTCCCGCTCGCGCAGTCCTCGGGCCCGTCGCACGAGAGGGCCAGCCCCTGGCAGCCACCCGCCGCGGTGCACGACGCGCCGCCCAGGGTCTGGCAGCACACCTCGGGCGCGGCGCAGCTCGTGTTGCCGCACGCGACGCCGGTCGTCGGGTTCGTGTTCGGGCACTGATCCGCCGGCGCGCACCAGGTGATCGAGACGCCGCCGACCGTGCCGCCGGCGCAGCACCTGGCGTTCGCGCCGCAGTCGCCGTCCACACGGCACAGCCGCTGGCCGTTGCAGTCGTTCGCCGCGGTGCACTGCACGCCGCGGCCGCCGCCCATGAGCTGCGCACAGCACACGGGCGTGCCGCCGGCGCAGTCCTCGGGGCCGTCGCAGCTCGCCGGCAGCCCCTGGCACTGGGCGCCCCGCGCGATGCAGGTGCCGCCGCCCGGACCGATGCAGCACTCCTGCGTCGCGACGTCGCAGGTCGTGCTCCCGCACGGGATCACGCCGGGCGTCGCGCCGGTGTCCTGCTGCGGCTGCGGGGCCGCGTCGTCGGCCGGCGGCACGACGGGCGCGTCGGCGGCCGGGGCGGCGTCGATCGGGATGGGGTGGCCGGCGTCGTCGAGCACGGGCTGGCCCGCGTCGTCGACGACGACGGGGTTGCCGGCGTCGTCGCGCGGCACGGCGGCGTCCCCGGTGAACCCGGTGGCCGGCGTGCGTCCGCCGCACCCGATGAGGCCGAGGACGAGCAGGAGTGCCACTGTGGTGCGCTGCGCGATCATCTGGTTCCCTCCTTGACGTGACCCGCGGCCCCCGACTTTGGCCGCAGCATACACCGGGCCACGGCCGGTGAGAATCGGGGGCCGGCGCGCGGCTACCGCGGCGTGGTCTCGCGCGCCACCGCCGCGCGGGCGGCGAGCCAGGCGTCGACCTCGGCGAGGCGCGTGGTGTTGTCGCCCTCGGCCGCGGCCAGGGCGGCCCGCGCCGCGGTCGCGAGCGCGACCGCGCGGTCGCGCGCGCGTGCGTCGCCCTCGAGCGCGCGGGCGAGGGCGAAGCGGGTCGCGGCGGTGTCGGCGGGGCGCAGCGCGGCGGCCGCGCGGCTGGCGAGGGCTCGCTCGAGGAGCGGCGCGGCGGCCTGCGGCTGGCGCTGGGCGAGCAGCGTGAGCCCGAGCTCGTGCAGGCCGAGCGCGAGCTCGGGGTGCTCGGGCTCGAGCCCCTCCTCGAGGAGCGCCAGCCCCCGCTGCTGCTCGGCCGCGGCCTCGGCCAGGCGGCCCTTGCCGCGCAGCGCCACACCGCGCCGCACGAGGGTGCCGGCCACCCGCGGGTCCTTGGGCGAGCGGCCGTGACCGAGCGCCTGCCGGTAGTGGTCGAGGGCCTCGTCGAAGCGGTTGAGCGCGACCAGGCTGTCGCCGATGCGCACGAGGCAGTCCGCGATGAGGAAGTGCTGGCGCGCCTCCGGGCGGGTCAGCTCGAGCGCGCGCCGGGCGCGGACGAGCGCCTCCTCGTGGCGCCCCCGCGCCGCCGACACCGCCGCGAGGTCGAGCAGGTAGAAGCCGAGCCGCGGGTGGTTCGGGCCCGTGTCCCGCTCGGCCATCGCGAGGGCGCGCTCGAGCATGTCGGAGCCGGCCTTGAGCTGGCCCTGCTGCGTCAGCGCCTCGCCGAGCCCCTCGGTCGCGGAGTTGACGAGGGCCGAGCTCGGCGCGTACCGCTCGAGGCTGGCGAGGGCGCGCTCGAAGTGCGCCTGGGCGGCGGCGAAGCGGCCGCGGGCGAGCGCGACCGTGCCGCGCCGCACGTCGAGCTTCGCCTGCAGGCGCTCGCTGCCGCCCATGCGGTCGACGAACGCCGCCGCCTGCTCGGCGCAGTGCTCGGCGATGGCGCGCCGGGCCGGGCTGCGCTCGCCGACGTAGCCGTAGACGTAGACCAGCTCCATCCAGGCGTTCGCCGCCGCCTCGTCACGGCCCGCGGCCTCGGCGGCGGCGGCCGCGGTCCACAGCGCCCGCTCCGCGGCGTCGATCTCGCCGGTGTAGATCTGGGCCATGCCCACGACGAGCAGCGCGTCGGCCTCGACCGAGCGGCGCCCCTGGGCGCGGGCGGCGGTGGCCGCCTCGCGCGCGGCGACGACGGTCTCCTTGAGCTTGCCGGCGTGGAACAGCACGCGGGCGCGGATGATCTGCGCCCGCAGCACGTCCGGCTGCGGCTCCGGCTCGGCGCCGCGCGGGCGGATGGCCGCCAGGTCGCCGCACTGGTCCTGGGGCGACAGGCGCGAGGCCATCTGGAAGCCGCGCATGATGACGCCCTCGTCGCCGCCCTCGAGCAGCGCGGCCAGCGCGCGCACCTCCTCGAGCTGCCAGTCGAGGCACCGCAGCCGGAGATCGCGCGCCTCGATGGTCTGGCGGCCGCGCCGGGTGGCGTCGCACACCTCGAGCCGCGCCTTGCTCCAGTCGGCGACGTAGCCGTCGATGGCCCCGGCGGTCTGCGTCCAGGCCGTGGCGGCCGTGGGGCCGCGCGCCGTGACCGCCTCGCTGATGCGCTGCTTGCGCTCGGCGTCCCACACCCCCGCCAGCTTGCGCGCCGGGTCGACGCAGGCGAGCTCGGGATGGCGCGGCAGCACGCGGTAGACGTTGGCGCCGAGCGCGACGAGGAGCGCGGCGCCGCCGAGCACCAGCCACGGCACGTGGGCGCGCGAGATCGGCGCGAGGGCGCCGAGCACCGCGTCCATCGACGCGTAGCGGTCCTCCGGCAGGACGCTCAGCCCGCGCATCACCACGCGCTTGAGGCGCGCGGGCACGCGGCGGTCGCGCGGCGGCTCCGTGATGCGGCCGTTGACCACGTTCTCGCCGAAGGACCCGTCGGGGCCGGGCGAGAACGGGCGCTGCCCGTAGAGCGCCTCGAAGAGGGCGACGCAGAAGCTGAACTGGTCGGTGCGCGCGTCGACCGGCCGCGCGAGGTACTGCTCGGGCGCCATGTAGGCCGGCGTGCCGAGGACGATGCCGACGCGCGTGAGCACCGCGTCGCGCTCGCTCACCGGGCCGGTCGGCGGCGCCACGCGCGGGATGGGGATGGTGGCGTC
>DASXVK010000078.1:0-2255 GCA_036504295.1 Polyangia bacterium | reverse complement strand
CCTTGCCGGAGCTGTCGTAGCGCAGGGTCCGGTCGGCGATCGGCTCGGCCAGATGGAACATCCACTTGGAGAAGAGGTTGCCGCCGAGCGCGAGGCGCGGGGTCGGCGCCCACTCGCCGCCGCCGAGCAGGTGCACGGCCGCCTCGGGGCCGATGCGGGGGTTGCCGAACGCGCTCGACCAGGCCTGCCCCTCCGGCGGCTGCTGGTAGAGGCCGCCGGCGAGGCGCAGCGTGACCGTGTCCGAGACCTTGAGCCGGGCCGCGAGGCGCGGGTCGGCGTACGTCCAGGACCGGTAGCCGCGCCAGGCCTCGAGGCGCAGCGAGGGCACGAGCGTCAGGCGCGGGTGCGGCTGCCACTCGAGCGACAGGAACGGGGCGAAGGCGAGCTCCGTGCCGCGCTCGTCGGTCGTGATGGTCTCCGCCAGGTTCACCGGCCGGTCGACGGAGCCGCTCGCGGGCGGCTCCGGCGAGCGGACCTTGAAGGCCAGCCACTCGGCGATGGCCTCGAGGCCGGCGTGGAGCTTGAGCCGGGGGCCGAGGCGCACGTCGAGGTCGTCGCGGAGCATGACCGGGACCTGCCGCTGGCGGAAGCTCATCGCCTGAAACACGTCGAGATCCCACGCGGTGACCGAGACCTGCAGCGCGAGCGCGTTCTTGACCGCGAGCCCGGGGTCGTAGGTCCAGCGGGCGAGCGCGCCGTGGTAGGAGGTGCGCATCCCCGCGTTGCCGACGAAGGTCGGGTCGTCCAGGTTGGGGCGCTTGTTCACGACCACCATCTCGTCGTCGGTCCCGTTGGCGAACACGAGGAAGCGGTGGCGCGCGCCCAGGCGGTGCTGCCACTTGAGCTGGTAGTCGTAGTAGCGGGGCGCCGCGGTCATCGCGAACGAGTCGGACGACGGCATGACCGCGCCGAGGATCGCGTCGATGTAGCTGCGGCGGAACGCGACCTGGAGGTCGCCGTCGCGCGAGCAGGGCCCGCCGGCGATGACGCCGGCGTGGAGCACGTTCACGTCGAGCGCGGCGTGCCAGGCGGTGAGCGGCTGCTCGCGCAGGCGCACGTCGATGACGCCGCCGGTGATGTGGCCGTAGCTCGCGTCGAAGCCGGCCGGGATGAAGTCGATGCGCTCGATGAAGTCCGGGTGGATGACGGAGTAGAGGCTGCCGAGGTGGTAGAGCTGCCACATCGGCAGGCTGTTCAGCATGACCAGGCTGTCGGCCGGCGGGCTGCCGTACACGACGAGCTGGCCGGTGCCGAAGGCCGCGCGCGCGATGCCGGGCAGGTTCTCGACCATCTTGAGGACGTCGCCGCCGGCGCCGGGGAGCCGCGCGAGCTCGGTCATGTCGAGCGACTGCCGGGCGACCGAGCGCGCCTCGATGGGGGCGCGGATGACGGTCTGGTTGACCGCGGCCTGGCGCCGCTCGAGCAGGAGCACCGAGGCGCCCGCGGCGCCGCGTCCCACCGTGAAGGGCACGCGCGCCTCGGCGTGCTCGCCCGCGGGCACGTAGAGCGTGTAGCGGCCGGGCGCGAGGCCGTGCACCCGGAGCCGGTCGCCGACGGCGGTCAGGCTCATGCCCGTCTCCTCGACGAGCGCGGTGAGCCCGCTGACGGGGTGCCGGGTGCCCTTCTCGCGCAGCGTGAAGACGTGCACGACGGTGACGGCGCGGGCGCGGACGTCGAAGGTGTAGCGGTACGTGAGGCGTACCGGCACCGGCGTCGCGCCGACGCGGGCGGGCGTGAACTCGAAGGCCCGCGCCGCGTTCAGGGCGAGCGGCGCGAGCGCCGCGTGCGCCGGCGGGCGCACCGTGGCCTCGGTGACCCGACCGGTCGCGTCGAGGGTGAGCACGAGCACGACCACGTACCGTCCGGGCGCGAGGTCGAGCTCGGGTGGCAGGCGCGCCTGCGCGAAGCGCGTGAGCGCCGGCGGCGTGAGCGCCGGCTGTGAGGCGGGCGGGGCGGCGGCGGGCGCCCGCTGCGAGGCGGGGGCGGCGGCGGGTGCCGCGGCGGTGGGCGCGGGCGGCGCCGCGGTCACCGGGCCGGCGCACGCGAGGGTCGCGATGGTCACCGCGAGCGCGAGGGGGCGGTGGGTCACGGCGTGCCCGCGTCCGCCGCGGCGGTGATCTGGAACGACAGCACGCTCGCGCCGTAGCGGTTGTAGTGCGCGACGACCCACACCGTGATCGGGCCCGCGAGGACGTGGGGCAGCGTCAGGCGGTCGTCGGGGACGCTGGGGAGCGAGCGGATGTACTCGAGCTCGC
>DASXVK010000077.1:0-2455 GCA_036504295.1 Polyangia bacterium | reverse complement strand
CGCGGCCGACGCCGCCGCCGCGCTGGTCGATGAGGTCGACCGCCGCAGCGGCGCGGTCCTCGGGACCACGGCCGAGTGGGGGGCGATCCGCGCGGGCTGGCGGGAGCTGACGGCCCGGCCGCCCGCCGCCGCGGATGCGCTCGACCTCGCCCACGAGCGGCTCATCGGCCGCGCCGTGGACCACCTGCTGCGGCAGGTGGCGAACAACTCGAACCTCATCCTCGACCCGGACCTCGACAGCTACTGGCTGATGCACGCGTACGTCATGAAGCTGCCGGCGCTCGCCGCGACCGTCAGCCGCGCCACCGCCGCGTCCGGGGGCCACGCCGCGCCGCGCGGCGGCGGGTTCCACCGGGCGAGCGAGCTGGCCTCGGACTGCCGGCTCGAGCTCGCCGCCATCGCCGAGCTCGAGGAGGTGGACCTGGCGACCGCGTTCCGGGAGACCGCCCGCTTCGGCCGGCGCGCGGCGCTGCGGGCGCGCCTCGAGCCGCCGCTCGGCGCCGCGGCGCAGGCGGTGCGGCGTCACGCCGAGGCGCTGCGGCGGGAGGCGCTCGGGCCTTCGGGGGCGGGCGGCGACCTGGCCGCGGCCGCGACCGAGGCGCTCGGCCGCCTCGATGCGCTGCAGGCGGCGATCGCGCCCGAGCTCGAGGGCCTCATCGCGGCGCGCGTGGCGCGGCACCAGGCGCGGCGCACGCAGGGGCTCGTGGCCGCCGCCACCGTCGCGGCGATCCTCACCTACCTGCTCATCGGCATCTACCTCTCGGTGCGGCGCTCGGTCTCCGCGCTCGACGCGCCCGCCGCGGGCCCCGGCGCGGCGCTCGGGCCGCCGAGCCGCGACGAGATCGGCCGCATCGCCGTCGCCTACACCCGCGCCCGCAGCGAGAAGACCCGGCTCGAGGAGCAGCTCCGGCTCGCCGAGCGCCTCGCGACCATCGGCACGCTCGCGGCGGGCACGGCGCACGAGCTCAACGAGCCGCTCGGCGCGGTGCTCGGCTTCGCCCAGCTCGCCGCCAAGACGCCGGACCTGCCCGAGCCGGCGGCCCGCGACCTGGGCAAGATCACCCGGGCGGCGCTGCACGCCCGCGACGTCATCAAGAAGCTGCTCCTCTTCGCGCGCCAGACGCCGCCGCTGACGGCGCCGATCATGCTGCGCGAGGTGGTGCAGGAGGCGCTCGATCTGCTGCAGCCGCGCTTCGCGCAGGCCGGCGTCTCGCTGGTGCGGGAGCTCGGCGAGGTCCCCCCGGTGCTCGCCGACGCCGGCCAGCTGCGCCAGGTCGTGCTCAACCTGCTCGTGAACGCGCTGCAGGCGACCGCCGACGGGAACGAGGTGCGCATCACGCTCGCGGCGGCGGACGGACGCGCCACCCTGGTCGTCGCGGACGACGGCTGCGGCATGAGCCCGGCGGTGCAGGAGCAGGTCTTCAACCCCTTCTTCACCACCAAGGAGGTGGGCCAGGGCACCGGGCTCGGCCTGGCCGTGGTTCACGGCATCGTCACCTCCCACCACGGCACGATCCGCGTCGAGAGCGCGCCCGGCCACGGCTCGACCTTCCGGGTGGAGCTGCCGCTGCTGGGGGCGTGAGGCGCGCGCGGGCGCGGTTTCGCAAAGTCGGGGCTGACGCGTGTATGAATTTAACAGGGAGACGGGGAGGCGGGGAGAATCCTTCTGTCTTGGCTCACGATGCCCGCGTCGTGCACGACGCCAGCGTCGGCGCGACCCAATCTGACCGACTCCCCGCCTCCCCGTCTCCCTGTGTTCCTGCCTGGAGTGCCCGACTGGTCGGAACCGCGCCCCGCACGCGCCGGGGCGCTTGACAGCGCCGCCGCCGCGGCGGTTCAATCAGCGGGAGATGCGCCGGGCACGTCAGGTGGGGCCGGGGCGATCGCCGCGCGGGGCGTGGGGCGCCGCGGCCGTGCTCCTGGCGATGCTCGCCGGATGCGGCGACGGGCCGACCGGGGCGCGCGTGGCCTTCTACCCGCAGCAGGGGGTCGAGGTCGACCAGGTCGCGCTGACGGTGCGGGCCCGCGGGACCGACCTGTACCAGGGCCAGGTGCCGCGCGTCGCCGGCGCGGTGCTGCAGCCGGGCATCGACGTGGTCGTGCTCGTCGACGACGCGCTCGGCGGGCAGGAGCTGGAGCTCACCGCCAGCGGCCTGCGCAGCGGGCAGAAGGTCGCGGGAGGACGGGCGACGGTGCTGCTGCGCGGCCGCGCGATCGTGACGGTGACGGTGGCGCTCGCGCCCACGCACTGCCCCGGCGGCGTCACCTGCGCGCCGGGCGACTGCGGGACGCTGCCGGACGGCTGCGGCGGGACGCTCGACTGCGGGCCGTGCGCGGACGCGGGCGTGGACGCGGCGTCGCCCGACGCGCGCGCCGACGCGCCCGCGCCGGACGCGCGGGCCGACGCCCCGCCGGCGCACGACGGGCCGCGCGACGCCTCGCCGCCGGACGCGCG
>DASXVK010000076.1:0-3482 GCA_036504295.1 Polyangia bacterium | reverse complement strand
GGCGCCGCGTCCGGCGCCGCGTCGGGTTCCGCCGCGGCGTCCGGCCCGGCCCCGGCCTCCGCCGCGGGGCCGACGTCCGGGGCCGGCGTGGCCGCATCGCCGCCGCCGACGCGCGCGTCGCGCGCGCCGATCGTCCCGCTGCAGGCGCCCGGCAGCGCCAGCGCGAGGACGAGGAGCAGGCGCCGCATCACGCGTTACTGCCGGTTCCAGGTGTACTGGTTCTGGCCGCCCGGCAGCGAGCGGCGGGCCTCGTAGGGCAGGTCGAAGAACTGCGCCGCGGAGGCCGTCTGGCCGATGGCGGTCTGGGCGGCGCCGGGCTGCATGCTGCCGAGCGCCGCGAGCGCGGCGCCCTCGGCCGCGGCCTGGAACAGGAGCGCGGTCGCGACGTTCGTCATGGTGAAGAACACCTTCGCGCCGTTGCCGACGAAGAGCAGCGACCCGACCCCGCCGCCGCGGATCCCGTTCTCGGCGCAGTTCGCCATCCGGTCGCGGACCCAGTCGATGAACGCATCGTGCAGCTTGGACTGGACCTGGCCGACGAAGGAGTTGTAGTAGCCGGCCTTCTCGCTGAAGCCGGTGTGGGCCAAGTCCTGGCCCGTCGGGCTCGTCGGCTCGGCCGCGCCGCAGGTGCCGCCGGGGTCGTTCTTGACCTCCGTGACCTGGACCTTGGCGCCGCTCTTCGGGTCGGTGCGCTCGATCGTGCTCGTGGTCGGCTTGCCGGCCCAGGCGGACCAGGTGAGGATGAGCACCTGGTTCGCGATCGCGCCGACCGCGCCATCGACGCCCGCCTTGGCCGCGGCCGACGCCGACCCGGTCTGGACATAGGCGGTCGCGTAGGCCGAGCCGTAGCCGACCACCGCGGACATACCGACCGCGGCTGAAACCCCCGCCGCACCGCCGGCGATCGCGTTCGCGGCGAGCGAGATGGCGGTGTTGAACGTGCCCGTGGCCGCCTTGATGGCCCACTGCATCGCGATCCCGCCGATCCAGATGGTCGCGACCATGATGACGATCGTGGCGATGGCCTTCCAGTCGCCGTGCAGCGCGGCGTTGCAGGTCCGCCCGAGGCCGCGGACCACGGACTCGGCGCCCCGTCCGACCTTGCTGAAGAACTTGCTCACCTTGTCCCAGAAGCTGAGCCCGTTGACGTCCACCTTGTTGACGGGATCGTTCGCCGCGTAGGCGTAGCGGTTGAGGGCCACCGTCTCGGGCCCGGGCACCGTGGGATCGGCCGAGATGAACCGCCCGAGGAGCGGGTCATAGTAGCGCGCGTTGAGGTAGAGGAGGCCGTTCTCGTCCTGGCGTTGCCCCGTGAAGCTGCGGGCCTCGGCGTGGGCGGTCGCGGTCGACAGCCGCTCGCCGAAGGGCCGGTACTTGAGCCGCTGGACCTCGAGGCCGGACGCGTCCGTGATGACCCGCACCGACCCGAGCCCGTCGTGGTGGAGGAAGTACCTGGCGGCCCCGACCTTCTTCGCCACGAGCTCGTCGCCGAGCTTGATGTACTTCGTCGCGCTCCCGCCCGTGACCTCGTACTCGCCGCTCACGTACCACGTGGTCGTGGCCCCGACCGTCTTCGTGACCCGCTGGCCGTTGCCGTCGTAGGCGTAGCTCGTGGCGCCGACCGTCAGGGGCAGGCCCCCGACGCTCCAGGTGAGCGCCTGCCCGGCGCGCGCGACCATGTTGCCGACGGCGTCGTAGGCGTAGGTGTTGGCGCCCACGCCGACCGCCGCGTGGGGCCGCACGCTCGTGGCCCCGTGGGGCGAGTTGTAGGCGTAGCTCCACACCGCACCGTCGGGTCGGGTCACGGAGGTGAAGTTGCCGGCGTGGTCGTAGCCAAAGCTCTGGCTGTTCGCCCCGGCGGTCGCCGCGGTGAGGAAGCCGAGGTCGTCGTAGCCGTAGCTCCAGCTCTCGTCGGCGAAGGGGCTGGTCACCTGGGTCACGCGGCCGCGCGCGTCGCGGGCGTAGGTCAGGTCCTGGAGCGTCAGCGACGCGCTGGGGCAGGCGTGCGGGTTGCACTGGTGCGGGTTGCACTGGTGCGGGTTGCCCAGCGTGGTGCAGGGGTAAGGCGCGCCGGTGCAGGTGTCGTAGCAGGTCGTCGGGATGGTGTCGTAGCAGGTGTCGTAGCAGGTGTCGTAACAGGTGGTCGGGGCCGTGCCCGCGGTGCAGGGGTGGGGGTTGCACTGGTGCGGGTTGGTCTGATAGGAGCAGTCGTACGCGGCGCCGGTGCACGAGTCGTAGCAGGTCCGCGGGACGGTGTCGTAGCAGGTGTCGTAGCAGGTCGCCGCGCCGGCCGTCTGCAGCCGCGTCAGCCAGCCGCGGTTCGCGTCGTAGGTGTAGGTGGTCACGCTGCCGTCGGCGCGCGTCAGGGTGAGCGGGTTGCCGAGGGCGTCGTAGGTCGCCGAGGAGACGTACCCGGAGACGGAGACGGGCCGCCCGGCGGCATCGTAGGCGCGCCCCACGACCTCGCCGTCGGGGTAGGTGGTGGCGGTCAGGCGGCCGCCGGCGTCGTAGGCGTGGGTGAGGGTGTAGCCGACGCCGCCGAGGACGCGGCTGGCGCGGACGAGGTTGCCCTTGAGGTCGTAGTCGAGGGTGGCGGTGCCCTGGGCGTCCGCCATCGTGGTGAGCCCGCCGAGGTTGGCCTGGCTCCGCTCATCGTAGGCCCAGGTCACGGTCTGCTCGACGCTCCCGTCGGCGCGCCGGTCGGCCCGCTGGGTCTTGCGGTCGAGGCCGTCGTAGGCGAACTCCACCTTCTGCCCGAGGGCGTCGGTCGTGCGGATGAGGTTGCCGGCGGCGTCGTACTCGTAGGTGGTGGTCCCCCGGTCCGGGTCGGTGTAGCTCGCCCGCTGCCCGAGGGTGTTGTAGCCCACCTTGAACTGGTTCCCCAGGGGATCGTTGAGCTGGGTGAGCTGGCCGCGGGCGTTGTAGCTGAAGGTCGTGTCGAGGGCCGTGCCGGCGCGCCACTCGCGGCGCCGGGTCACCCGGCCGAGGCCGTCCTTCCACTCGCTGCGCGCGACGCCGCGCTCGTCCACCGAGGTGACCACGCCGAGCCCGTAGCTGCGCGTCTGCAGCGTCCCGTCGGGGTTCCTGATCTTGGTCAGCCGATCCGCGGAGTCGTACTCGCTGGTCGTGACGGCCGCCGCCGCCCCGGCGTAGTATGGCGCGGACACCGCCGCGACCTGGCCGCGGGCGTTGTAGGTCGTGTCGGTGAAGATGTCAGCGCCGGCGCCCCGCGCCGCCTCGCGCCAGGTCCGGCCGAGGCCGTCGAGGTAGCGCACCTTCCACAGGGTCCCGCTGCCGTCCGCGGCGGGGCCGTCGGTCTGCACGTACTGGGACCCGGGCGTGCCGATCCCGACGTAGCTGTGGCTCTCGAAGTACCCGGCGGTGTCGTCCAGACGCGTGAGGCGGCAGAGCGCGTCGTACTGGTAGGTGGTGACGAGGCCGTTCGCGTCGGTCCGCCGGGAGATGGCGCCGCAGACCGGGTC
>DASXVK010000075.1:0-15679 GCA_036504295.1 Polyangia bacterium | reverse complement strand
CCCCCCTCGCCCGGGCAAAGCCAGGGCGAGCCTCCCCCCACCGCGCGCCGCGCCGCGCGGCGACTGCTGTCTCGTGAAAGGTTACGCGTGCGCCTACCAGTCCGAACCCTCCTGACCGCGCTCGCGGTCGTCCTCGCCGCGCTCCCGGCGGTCGCCGCCGCCCAGGGCGCGGCCGACGGCGAGGTCGCGGCCGTGCTCGCGCGCGGGCTGCCCGCCCTGCTCCTCTTCGCCCTCGTCCTCGGCGCCGGCACCGCCCTGACGCCCTGCGTCTTGCCGATGATCCCGATCACCCTGGCGGTCTTCGGCGCCCGCCAGGGCGTGCCGCGCGCGCGCGCGCTCAGCCTGGCCCTCACCTACGTCGGCGGCATCGTCACGACGTTCGGGCTCTTCGGCATCGCCGTCGCCCTGGTCGGCAAGGTCCTCAACATCGGCGGCCTCCTCGGGAACCCGTGGTTCGTGGGGCCGCTCGCGTTCTTCTTCCTGCTGATGGCCGCGTCCATGTTCGGGGCCTTCGAGATCACGCTGCCCGGGGCGCTGCAGGACCGGCTCTCGCGCGTGGGCGGCGCCGGGTTCGGCGGCGCGTACGCCATGGGCCTGGTCGCGGGGCTCATCGCCTCGCCCTGCGTCGCGGCGCCGCTGCTGTCGCTGCTCGCGGTGGTCGCCACCCGCGGGAGCCCCGCGCAGGGCTTCGCCATCATGGGCGTCTACGGCCTCGGCCTGGGCTGGCCCTTCTTCGTGCTCGCCGGCTTCGCCCTCTCGTTGCCGAAGAGCGGGCCGTGGATGGAGGCGGTCAAGAGCGCCCTCGGGCTCGTCATGGTGGTCGCCGCGCTGTACTACCTGCGCGGCGTGATCCCGCCCCTGCGCAGCCTCGCCGTCCCGCACGCCTGGTTCCTGGGCGCGAGCCTCGCGGTCGTCGCCGCGGGCCTCGCCATCGGCGCGCTGCACCTCGACTTCCACGGCCCCGGCGCGCTCACCCGGGCCCGGAAGGCGACCGGGCTGCTCCTCGCGGCCGCCGGGGCCTACGGCGCCCTCGCCTTCGTCATGACCCCGCGGACCGTCGACCTCGCCTGGGCCCACGACGAGGCCGCCGCCGTGCAGCGCGCGAAGCTCGAGAAGCGGCCGCTCCTCGTCGACTTCTCGGCGACCTGGTGTGTCCCCTGCCAGGAGATGCGCCTGAAGACCTTCACCGACCCCGCCGTGGCCCGCGAACTGGGCCGCTTCGTGCTCGTCGACATCGACGTGACGAAGGACGACGACGCCGCCGACGCCGCGAAGGAGCGCCACGGCGCGAAGACGCTACCGGCGGTCGTGCTCTACGACTCGGCGGGCAAGCGGGTCCGGAGCATCGGCGCGTTCACGCCGGCGGCGGACTTCCTGAAGCTGCTGCAGGCGGTGCCGTAGGGGGCGACCCGCGCGGCGCGGCGCGCGGTGGGGGGAGGCTCGCCCTGGCTTTGCCAGGGCGAGGGGGGACGGGAAAGTCCCCCCCCTATCAGAACACGCCCATCAGATTGAACTGGGCGAAGATGCTGGTGAAGCCGGTCGACTCCGAGGAGTTCACCCCGGTGTCGTGCGAGGCGAAGTCGCCGCGGACCCCGACGACGGCGCCGAAGGCCATCTGCGGGTGGAACCAGAGGCGCAGGCCCGGCCCGACCTGGTAGCGGACGAGGAAGAAGTTCTTCTCGGTCTCGTCCGCGGGCGAGAGGAGTCCGAGGCCGATGTCGAGCTGCCCGTAGAGGTCGACGCGCTCGTCGGCCGAGCGCAGGAAGCTGAAGCGCACCCCGGGCACGAACAGGAGCCGGGTGCTCGAGCACTGGTTGTCCGGGGCGGAGCAGATGTCGACGCCGTTGACCGACCCGCCGGAGGCGATGCGCTGGTAGTCGATGCCGCCGCCGATGATGAGGCGGCCGATCTTGGCGCCGGCGAAGAAGCCGCCGTCGAGCGCGTTGAGCGAGGCGGTGTTGCCGATCGGCACGAGGCTGGTGCCGACGTGGACCTCGAGCGCGAAGCCGCGGTCCTTGACCTGGCCGCCCGGGGCCTGGGCGGCGGCGGGCAAAGCGAGCGCGAGGGCGAGCGCGACGATGGCGAAGCCGACGATCCTGCGGGGGCTGCTCATGGCGTACCTCCCTTTAAGGTAGGGCCCGATTATCGCCCCTCATCGCAAAAAAGTCGCGCCCGGCGTAGAATCGCGGCGCTTGGAGGTCCGCATGCTGCTCGCTCGCCTAACCTTCCTCCTGCCGCTCGTCCTCGCTGGCTGCGGCGCCGCCGCGCCCAGCTACGCGCCGTCGGTGGCCGGTCCCCGGCTGGCCAGCACGAGCCCGCTCGCCGGCCAGGTCGCGGTCCGGGCCACGAGCAGCCGGCGCGGGGTCGTCGCGAAGGCCGCCCCCGAGGCCGCCGCGGCGCGCACCGCCCCGTCCACGGCCAAGGCGGACGAGCGCTTCATCGTGCGCAGCGCCTTCATGCGCCTCGAGCGCCGCGACCCCGAGGCGGGGCCCAAGGCGGCCGGCGAGCTCGCCAAGCAGTACGGCGGCTGGGTGCAGCGCACGAGCAACGAGTCGGCCACCATCATGGTGCCGGCCGAGCGGCTCGACGGCGTGCTCGAGGACCTCGCCAAGCTGGGCAAGGTCATGAAGCGCGACGTCCGCGGCGAGGACGTGACCGAGGAGTACCTCGACCTGCGCATCCGGCTCGACAACCTGGAGAAGGCGCGCGCGCGCTATCTCGACCTGCTCGCCAAGGCGCAGTCGGTGACCGAGACCCTGAGCGTCGAGAAGGAGCTCGAGCGCGTCACCCTCCAGATCGAGCAGCTCAAGGGGCGGGTCCAGTACCTCGAGCGCGTGGTGCGCTTCAGCACGGTCGACGTCCACTTCGAGCGCCCCACCAACCCCGGCCCGGTCGGCTGGGTCTTCTACGTCCTCTACTACGGGGTCAAGTGGCTCTTCGTCTGGGACTGACCGGCGCTCCTCGCCCGAACCTCAAGCTTGTTGCATACTTCCCGGATTCGGGGTAGCTAAGCATTCCAAAGGACGTGGCGGGATCATGGCGCGCGTGCTGATCGCACATCAGCCGGCGCGGGTGGTGCGGGCCGAGGACGGCACCCCCGCAATGGAGACGAGCATCCTCTCCGCGGTGCGCGACGTCGAGACGGCGCTGCGCGAGCGGGAGCACCTCGTCGAGCGCGTCACCATCACCCGCGAGCTGCACGCGCTCCAGCGCACGGTGCGGCGCTACCGCCCCCAGGTCATCTTCAACCTCTGCGAGCGCATCAACAACGACGGGCGGCTCGAGAAGAACGCCATCGCGCTCTACGAGATCCTGGGCAAGCCCTTCACCGGCAACGGCTCGCTGCCCCTGGGCCTGTGCCAGCGCAAGTCGCTGGCGAAGCAGATCCTGAAGGCCGCGAAGATGCCGACCCCGGAGTTCCTGGTCGCGACCCTCGACAACGTCGACACCCTGCACTTCCCGCTGCCGGCCATCGTCAAGCCGCTCTACGAGGACGGCTCGAACGGGATCAGCATGCGCTCGGTGGTCAAGAGCGCGAAGGCGCTGCGCAGCCGTGTCCAGTACGTCCTGCGCAAGTTCCGCCAGCCCGCCCTCATCGAGGCCTACATCGTCGGCCGCGAGCTGCAGGTCGCGCTGCTCGGCAACCAGAGCCCCCAGATCCTGGCGGTGGCCCAGCTGTCGTACCGGGGGCTGCCCCGCAGCTACCCGAAGATCTGCTCCTACGCCGCCAAGTGGGACCCCAAGAGCAAGTACTACACGCACACCAACCCCTTGATCCCTGCGGGGATAACGCCAAAGCTCCAGGCGCGCATCGAACACCTAGCAGCCGAGGTCTTCAAGCTCTTCGATCTGCGGGGCTACGCCCGCATCGACCTACGGGTGCGGGGTGGGAAGCCTTATGTCATCGACATCAACCCGAATCCTGACATCTCCGCCGACGCGGGCTTCGCTCGTGCGGCACGAGCCGCCGGTCTCTCCTATCCCGACCTCATCAACCGAATCGTCGAGCTGGCGCAGGAGTCGTGACGTGAGGCTCGCGCGCAAGCTCCTCTACAACACGGACACGCTCAAGACCGAGATGCTGCACAGCCCGATCAACGAGATCCGGCTGCACCTGCAGGACAGCCTCCTCGGCCGCTGCATCCAGCAGGTGATGCAGGAGGTCACCTCCTTCGGCATCACCCTGAACCCGACGTTCTACCTGTCGGACTCCTACGGCTGCGTCGAGGGGACGGCCAACATCGGCCTCGGCTTCTGGGACGCCGACCAGCTCCTGCGCGAGATCCGCCGCGACGTCGACGACATGCTGCGCGACGAGGGCGACCTGCTCATGCTCCTCAAGCACGAGGTCGGGCACGCCTTCTGCTACGCGTACAAGCTCTATCGCCTGAAGGAGTTCCGGCAGCTCTTCCAGGTCGAGGGGAACTTCTTCCGCTCGTATCCCGAGGACAACAGCTACCAGCCGAACCCCTTCAGCCCCGACTACGTCAACCCGGACTACGACCACTACGCCCAGAAGCACCCCGACGACGACTTCGCCGAGACCTTCGCGACCTTCATCGACCGGAACGCGACCTGGCGCGAGCGCTACCGCGACAAGCCCGGCGCCCTCAAGAAGCTGCAGTTCGTGGGCCGTCTCATCCGGGCGCACGGCGGGCGCAAGCCGCTCCTCGACACGTCGAACCAGCCGCTGCACAAGCCGGTCTCGGACCTCAAGACGACCGTCGCCGAGTTCTTCCACATCTCGCCGCGGCGCTACCTCAACGCCGCCGAGGGCTTCATCGACCCGGAGCTGCTGCAGGTCTTCGCCCGGCACGGCCGGTTGAAGTCCGAGACGGCCGCGGCGGCGAAGCTGGTGGTGCGGTCGCGCAAGTTCATCGAGGGCGTGGTCCAGCGCCGCGGCGGCATCCGCGAGCCGCACCTCGTCGTCGACCTGCTCGACAAGATCAACGGCCGCGTCCGCGCGCTCGACCTGGTCTACCGCCAGCGCGACGAGGCCCGCGTGCTCGCCGAGCTCCTGGCGCTCGTCCTCATCAAGGCGCGTAACTTCGCGCTCTTCAACACCTTCCGCAACCACATGAGCTGAGCGCGCGGCACCCCCCGACGCGCCGGGCGCGACGGTGGTCGACTTGCGTCTCTGACTCGATCGCCCTACTTCCCGCATTCAGCAGGAAGCCATGAATCGCCTCACCGTCGTTGCCGTGCTCCTCGTCGTCTCCACCCTGGTACTCGCGCAGCCCTCGCACTCCGCGTCGAGTACCTCCGCTTCCGCCGACCGGATCTGGGCCGACCTCCAGGCTGGCAACCGGCGCTTCGTGACCGGCCACAGCTCGCAACCTGGCTACGTCGCACGACGCAAAGCACTCGCCAAGGCGCAGGCTCCCAAGGTCGCGGTCCTGGGATGCGCCGACAGCCGCCTGTCCCCCGAGCTGGTCTTCGACCAGGGCCTCGGGGACCTCTTCGTGGTGCGCAACGCGGGCAACAGCCCCGATCCGATCACGATCGGCAGCCTCGAATACGCGGTCGAGCAGCTCGGCAGCAAGGTGATCGTCGTGCTCGGCCATCAAGGCTGCGGGGCGGTGAAGGCGGCCTGCTCCGGCGAGAAGATGCCCACCGCGAATCTCGCCGCCGTCGTCGCGCCGATCGCGCCCTCGTGCGCCGCCAGCAAGCACGGCGACAAGGTCGATCTGCCGGGCGCGATCAAGGACCACGTCCACCAGAGCGCGCAACAGCTCGTCGCCCAGAGCCCGGTGCTGCAGCACGCCATCGAAGCAGGCAAGCTGAAGGTCATCGAGGCCTACTACGAGCTGGATACCGGGAAGGTGGTGCGGTTGAAGTAGACGCCCGCAACCGCATGAGCTGAGCGGGCGGCCCCCGCGGTGGGTCGGAGGGCGGCCGCCGGCCCGGCCGCGGTGCTCGCCGCGGCGCCGGCGGTCCGCCAGCGCGTCGCCGCCAGGTTGACCTCCGCGCGGCGGGCGTTAGGACGAAAGGGGGGCGAAGCGCGGAGGTCGGGTCATGCGAAGCTCGAGCGTGCGGCGTTTCCTGGTGTGCGGCCGGCTCGACGGACGGGAGGAGGTCCTCGAGCGGCTGGTGGTGGCGGCGCACGCGCGCCGGCCGGATCTGCTGCTGTTCTGCGGCGGCGTGCTGGACCCTGCGGCGAGGTCGCTCGACCGCAGCCCCGGAACGGAGCGCCTGCGCCGTGATCGGGTGTTGCTCGAGCGCTTCTTCCACACCCTCGGCCAGCTCAAGACGCGGGCGGCGGTCATCCCTGGCGCGGCCGATGCGCCGCTCCGCGAGTTTCTGCGGGTGGGCATGAACGCTGAGGTCGAGTTCCCCGGGGCGCACGTCGTGCACGACGTGCTGCTCGAGGAGGGCGACGTCGCCGTCGCGGGCGTCGGCGGCGACCTGACGGCCGCCGAGGACAGCCTCGAGGCCGCGGTGCGCCACTCCCGCGTCCTCGCTGATTACTTCCTCCGCGAGCTGCGCGATGCGCGCCAGTCGCTCAAGGTGCTGCTGCTCGCGGTGCCGCCGACGGGGCGCCTGGGCGGGGCGGCCGGCAGCGCCATCGCGACGGAGCTCATCGACAGCCACCACCCGTTCCTCTGCGTGGTCGGCGGCCCGGAGGCGACCCGGGGCTGGGAGCGCGCGGCGCGCACGCTCATCGTCAACCCCGGCGAGCTCTCGGCCGGCTCCGCGGCGTGGGTCGATCTGACCCGCGGCACCGAGGAGCAGGTCGAGCTGATCAGGATCTGAGCGGGCCCGGCGGCGGCGTGGGCCGCACGGCCGCCGCAGCAGGCGACGGTGCAGGCGCGCGCTCGTAGCGGTTGTTGCCGTCCGCGATGGCCGCCCGGGGAGCGCACGCCCCCGCGGTCACGGCTCGCCGAGCAGCTTGAGCCGGAACCGCTCCTTCAGCTCCTCGGCCCAGCCCGGGACGAACTCGAGGTGGTACTCACGGCCGAGCGCGTCGCGCTGAGCCTCGAAGTCGGCCGGCCCGAGCATCGGGCCAGCGGATCGTCTCGGGCGCTCCAGCCGACGTATGCCGTGGAAGCGGTGCCGTTGACATCATGGAGCATACGACTTACGGTTTTTCATATGCGCACGACGCTCGATCTGCCGCAGGAGCTCGTCGATGAGGCGCGCTCCATCCTCGGGTTCAAGTCGAAGACCGATGTCGTGGTGGTCGCGCTGAAGGAGCTCATCCGCCGCAAGCGCCTCGAGGAGCTGAAGGAGCTCGCGGGCAAGGTCGAGCTGGACGTGGACCTCGCCCGCTCACGTCGCCGCAGCGCCCGCCGCGGCCGATGATCTTCGTGGACACCTCGGTCTGGGTCGACTACCTGCGCGGCCGCGACCCGCACGTGAAGATCGCGCTCGACCGCCTGCTGGACGAGGACGGCGTCGCGGTCGCCGCTCCGGTCCGGGTCGAGCTCCTGGGCGGCGCCCGCAAGGACCAGCAGCCAACGCTGCGCCGGGTGCTCGGCGCGGTGCCCACCTTCCGCCCGACGGACGCGACGTGGGACCGCATGGAGTCGTGGGCCCTCCAGGCGACCGCGAAGGGGCACCGTTTCGGGGTGGGCGATCTGCTCATCGCCGCGATCGCGGCGGACCAGGATGCGCCGGTGTGGTCGCTCGACTCGGACTTCGGCGCGATGGCGAAGCTCGGGTTCATCCGGGCGTATCGTCCCGGCTGAGAGCCCGCCCGGGGACGCGCCGCTGATTCATGAGTCGGCCGGCGCCGCCGGGCATCGAAGGTCCCTACCACTGCTCGGGCGAGGTGACCCATGATCAACGGCGCGCACGTCATCATCTACAGCACCGACGCCGAGGCGGATCGCGCCTTCTTCCGCGACGTGCTCCGCTGGCCGCACGTGGACGTGGGCCACGGCTGGCTGATCTTCCGCCTGCCGCCGGCCGAGGTCGCCGTGCACCCCGCGGCCGAGAACGACATCCACGAGCTCTACTTCTTGTGCGACGACGTCGCGGCGACCGTCGGCGAGCTGCGGGCCCATCGCGTGGAGTGCTCGGCGCTCGAGGAGCAGCCCTGGGGCCGCCTCACCCGCATCCGCCTCCCCGGCGGCGGGCGGGTGGGGCTCTATCAGCCCCGTCACGACCGCGCGCCGCGCGCGGCGTGACCCCGGCCCATCGTGGTCACCAGACGGGCTGGCCCGTGCGCTTGAAGGACCGGAGGAACCGCAGCCGGTCCGCCTCGGCGGGGAGCGGATCCGCGCCCTGCGCTTCGACCACGAGGACGCATGCCGCGTCGTCGTGCTCCAGGTGTCTCACGTGGGCCCGGGGTGGCGTCCCCTGAAGCTCGACCTTCTCCGGCGCGGGGGCCGGCGCGCTCGGTCCGAGCCGGCCGTCCCGCCGCACCATGCAGGTCGCCGTCCACGCGAGCAGGCCGGGCGTCTTCGCGCCGACGGTGTGCGTGCGTAGCTCGACCCGGTCGGTCGTCTGCGCGCGCGTCCGGAAGTCGTTGAACGACAGCGGCAGCTCGACCGAGAACGCCCCCTCGGTCGACGTGGCCAGGTGCCACCCGTCGCCGAGCGGCTGCGCGGCCTGGAGGCGGTGCATCTTCATGGAGACGCCGCCGCCCATGTCGCGCTCCTCGCCGGGCTGGATCCCCGCCAGCTGGCGCGCGAGCTGCGCCTTCGACGGCTCGGCCCGGCGGGCACAGCCGAGGGGCATCGCCGCCAAGGCCAGCAGCAGCATCAATCGGTAGCGCATCGTGCCTCGGCCTCGATCGTCAGTATGCTACCGGGTTGCGGCGCGTCCGTACAGACGGTGTGAGCGACGGCTACGGGAGCACGACCACGTACTGATCGCCCGCGCCGCCGCGCGGCCGTATGATGGCTGCATGCGCACCGCCCGCCCGACCCGCCTGGCGCTCCTGCCGCTCCTCGTCGCCCTGCCGCTCGCCGGCTGCGGGACCAGGTACGACCGCGTCCCGGCGGACCAGGTCGATCCGGCGCGCCGCACGACGGCCGAGGAGCTCGCGACGCGGATCCTGACGGCCTGGAACAAGCACGAGTACCCGTTCCTCGGCGCCGAGGCGACGGCCGAGTTCCGCCGCGCCCACAACAACGCCGCCGCGCAGAAGGCAGCCGCGGCCAACATCGAGAAGCGCGCCGGCCGCTTCCAGTCGCTCGCGTTCGCCGAGGAGCTGCGCAGCCGCCCGCCGCAGCACGACGTGTTCCGCTTCAAGGGGACCTTCTCCGACGTGTCCCCCGTGGAGGTCCGCGTCGTGCTCGATCCGGAGGGGAAGGTCTCGGGCTTCTGGGTGCGCCCGTGGCACGACGAGCTGCGGTGACCCGCGGACCGAGCGCAACCCGCTGGGCCTGGCCGCACGGTTGCGATAACCTGCGGCCATGAGGCGCGCGGGGATCCTCCTCTTGCTCATCACGGAGGCGGCCGTGGCCGCGCCGCCCGCCCAGCTGCAGCTCACCCAGTACCACGTGTTCGCGCGGCTCGAGGTCGCGCCGCTCGCCTGGCGTCAGCCGAGCCCCGGGACGCTCACCGCCGCGCTGCCGGCGGCGCTCCGGGCCGGGTTCGCGGCCGCCCTGCGAGGGCCCGACGAGCTGGTGCCGCTCGCGACGCGGGCGCGGGCAGCGAACTACGCGCGCCTGGGCTGCGAGCGACCGTGCGCGAACGAGCGCGCGCTCGAGCGCGCGTTCGGCGAGGCGAACGACGCGCTCGAGAAGGCCGCGCAGCGCGCCGGGGCGCGGCGCGCGGCGGCGGTGAGCGCGCTGACGCGGGCGCTCGAGCGCGGCGCGGGCCCGGGGGTGGCGCTCGCCCTCGCGCGGCTCGAGGAGCTCGAGACCGAGCTCGACGACCTCGCGACCGACAACCACCCGGCCATCTCCGGCTTCCCGTACGGCGATTTCGCCTCGCCGGCCGGGGACGGCGGGGCGGCGGCCGATCACTACCGTCGCGCCACGGAGGCGAGCGTGCCGGGCACCGAGGTGGGCTCCTGGGCGCGCTACGGCCTCGCCGCCCAGCTCTGGCGCGCGGGCGACGCCACCGCGGCCCGCCCGGTGCTGACCGAGCTCGCGGCGACAGCGCCGGCGGCGCTGCGGGCCGAGGTCCAGTTCCGCCTCGGGGTCGTCCTCGGCGCCCTCGGCGAGGACGGGGCCGCCGGCGGCGCCTTCCGCGGCGCGCTCGAGGCGCTGCAGCAGCGCGACGTGCTCGAGCGGCGCGCCGTGCGTGCCGCGCTCCTCGTGGCCGAGTACCGGGCCGGCGCGCACCGCGCCGCGCTCGAGCTCGCCCTGGCGCTCGTCGCCGAGCCGGCGCGCCGGGCGGCGTCCGGGAGCGTCGAGCGCAACCTCCTCCTGCGCCTCGCCGCCGACTGCGTCGAGCGGCTCGGCGCGGCGCGCGGGGAGCTCGCGCAGGCGCCCCCCGGTGTCCACGGGGAGATCGCCGCCCGCCTGGCGCTCCGGGCGCTCTACCGCGGCGACGCGGCCACGGCGCGCGCCGCCCTCGCCGAGCCGCTCCGGCGGCTCGCGCCGGGCGCGCCGGAGCCCCCGCTCCTCACCGGCCTCGACGCGCTCGCCCGCGGTACGCTGGACGAACCGGGCCGCCAGCGGCTGCGCGGCGCCGTCGCGGCCAGCGCCGGCGACCACGGGCTCCGGCGCCTCCTCGGCCGCGAGGACCGGCCGCTCGAGGTCGACGAGCTCGAAGGGACGCTGGCGGGCGCGCCGGCCGTGACCGAACGCCGGGTGCGATCGCTCGTGCGCCTGTGTCTCGAGCCCGCGGCCGGCTGGCTGAGCCGCCGGGGGCGCGGCGAGGCCGAGCTCGCGCTGGAGCTCACGGCGCGGGTGGGCTCACCGCGCCCCGCCCTCGAAGTGCAGCACCCGTCGGGCGAGCCGGCGGCGGCCGCGGCCGCCGAGTGCCTGATGCTGATGGGCCCGGGCCTGCTCGCGGGCGCCCCGCTGCCGATCGTCGCGCGGGTGGACCTGCGCCGGGCCGGGCTCACGCGCGGAGAGGTTACGCTCCGGGAGACGCTCGGCGCCTTTGGCGAGCGCCCCGGCCTCGGCGACCTCGTTGGCGCCGGCGGCCTCGGCAATCGCGGAACCCGGGGCCGGGGCGACGGCGGCCGCGGCGGCGGGCTCGGCGGCGGCCGCGGCGGCGGCGTCCGGGGTGGCGGTGGCGGCATCGGGATCGGCGGGCTGGGCGCCGGCCGCGGCGCCGCGCGACCGGCCGCGACCGCCGGCGCGAAGAAGCGCCCCGCGCCGGCGTCACGCCCGGCGCGGCCCTGAGCTGGTCTGCAGGTGCTGCGGTTGAACTAGACGCCGCGCCGGGCCTCAAGCTACGGGATCGGGCAGAGGTTCCAGGGGCGGTAGACGCAGACGAGGCTCTGGCCGGCCTCGAGGCGCTCGCAGATGCCGGAGCCGTCGGTGGTGCAGGCGGCCCCGGCGGGCGTACAGATGAACGTGCAGAAGCACGAGCCGTCGGCGAATTCGATCCAGATGCCGTCGCGGCACACACTCGGTCCTCGGCCGCCGTCGCAGCGGGCCCACACCGCCGGATCGCTGCCGTAGTACGACGTCTCGTTGTAGGTGAAGCTCGACACGCAGGTCGCGTCCTGACACGTGCCGCCCTGGCAGGTGAGGCCGGTGCAGCACGGGCTCGCGGCCCCGCACGCGCTGCCGCTGTGGCCGCAGGTCGGCGTCGCGGCGCAGGCGCCGTTCGTGCAGCTCAGCCCGGCGCAGCACGGGGTCGCGGCACTGCAGGTCGCGCCGCTCTGGCCGCAGGTCGTCGTCGTGCGGCAGGTGCCGCTCGTGCAGCTCAGACCGGCGCAGCAGGGGCTCTGGGCGCTGCACGCCACGCCGGCGCCGCCGCAGGTCGGGCCCGCGCCGCAGATGCCGCCCGAGCAGGTGAGCCCGGAGCAGCAGCTCGCGCTGCCGCTGCACAGGCTGCCCGCGCCCCCGCAGGAGCTGCCGGTGCCGCAGGAGCCTCGCCGGGCGTGACGCCGAAGACCGTGCGGGCCCGCGGCTGGTCCGACCAGGCCGCTTCCGTCCACTCCGCGACCGGTTCTGGCCCGTGGCACCGACGGGAGGTGCGCGCGCGGCCAGCGTCGCCGGGGCCCCGACGGAGGCATCATCGCCGGGGAGCGGATCCGTATGGTTCCCCCCTACCGAAGCCTCGCGGCCGCTGGTACGATGGGCCCGCCACCGGGATGGGTAGCCGCACGAGCGAGCGGGTCACCGAAGCAGAGGCCGTGGCCACGGCCTCGCAGGAGGAACTGGCAATGCCGAACTTCACGGTCAGTCGAACCTTGCGCGGGCGGAGCGTCTGGGTCGTCGGCGCGATGATGGCGCTCCTCGTGGGCGCGTCCGCTCCCGCCGCAGCCGGTGCGGCAGGGGCCGAGACCACTGTGAACGCGTTCTCGGGAGCGCTGACCTCGAGCATCCCGATCGGCGTGCCGGGCTTCCGCGGGCTCGAGCCGAAGCTGGAGCTGGGCTACAGCTCGAGCGGCGGCAACGGCGTCGTGGGCGTCGGCTGGGGACTGAACGGGGCGTCGGTCATCGAGCGAGCGGCGCCGGGCGGCGGCGCGCCGCGGTTCGACGCCAGCGATGTCTACCGCCTCGACGGCAACGTGCTCCTCCCGTGCGCGCCCGGGGCGAGGAGCCCAAGCTGCTCGTCGGGGGGCACGCACACGACCCGCGTCGAGAGCTACGCGAGGATCGCGTTCGACGGCACCACCTGGACGGTGTGGCAACGGACGGGGGTGAAGGCGATCTACACGGCGCGGTCGATCGCCGGCCGCAGTGACTTCCGCTGGACCCTTGCGAGCGTGATGGACCCGAAGGGGAACGCCGTCACCTACGGCTGGTGGTGCGACGGAACGAACGAGTGTTACCTCGACACCGTAAGCTACAACGGGACCACGGTGAAGGCGTATTACGAGACCCGCGGGGACGTGGTCACCTACGCCGTCGGCGGTGGCGCGACCTGCTACGACACCTGCTACAGCGCCTGCTACTCCCAGTGCTGCGCCGGCTACGACAAGTACGGGAACTGCTCGGGCTGGTATCAGTGCAACCCCTACCAGTGCAACCCGTACAGCTGCAACCCGCACACCTGCGTCGGGCAGGGAGTCGGCACGATCCGCTACCGCGTCAAGACGGTCGACGTGGTCGTGGCCGGCAGCCGGGCGCGCGCATACCGGCTCACGTACACGACGAGCGGGGCCACGGCACGGTCGCTGCTCGCGGCAGTCCAGCAGTACGGGCGGGACGCCGTCCTCGATGGCAGCGGCACGGTCACCGGCGGAACGGCGCTGCCCGCGACCACGCTGGGCTACCTCGCGGAGGCGAACGGGTCGATGTCGCCGTCGGTAGGCTCACTACCGGACCAGGCGCAGGGCTACGCCCAGCCGGGGATGGTCGGGGACTTCAACGGCGACGGCAAGGCAGACATCGCCTGGACGGCCGCGAACGGCTACGTCAAGGTGGCGCTCGCGAACGGCGACGGCACCTTCCAGCCCTCGGTCTTCTCGCGGCCCGACCAGTACGCCGGCTACGCGCAGCCGGGGATGGTGGGGGATTTCGACGGCGACGGGAAGGCGGACATCGCGTGGACGGCCGCGAACGGCTACGTCAAGGTGGCGCTCTCGAACGGCGACGGCACCTTCCGCGCCTCGGTGGGTTCGCTGCCCGACCAGTACGCGGGCTACGACCAGCCGGGCCTGCTCGGCGACTTCAACGGCGACGGCCGGACGGACATCGCGTGGACCGCCACCAACGGCTGGATCAAGGTGGCGCTCGCGAACGGCGACGGCACCTTCCGCGCCTCCGTCTTCTCACTTCCCGATCAGGCTGCAGGCTACGCGCCGCCGGGGATGGTGGGAGACTTCAACGGCGACGGCAAGGCGGACATCGCGTGGACGGCGGCGAACGGCTACCTCAAGGTGGCGCTCGCGAACGGCGACGGCACCTTCCAGCCCTCGGTCTTCTCGCTGCCCGACCAGTACGCCGGCTACGCCCAGCCGGGCCTGCTCGGGGATTTCAACGGCGATGGCCGGACGGACATCGCGTGGACCGCCGGCAACGGCTACATCAAGGTGGCGCTCGCCAATGCCGACGGGACGTTCCGAGCGTCGGTGGGCTCGCTGCCCGACCAGTACGCGGGCTACGCGCAGCCGGGGCTGCTCGGGGACTTCAACGGTGATGGCCGGACGGACATCGCGTGGACCGCCGGCAACGGCTACGTCAAGGTGAGCCGCGCGGCCGGCACGACGCCGCTCCTCAGCTCGTTCGCTAACGGCCTGGGCGGCACCACGACCATCACCTACACCCCGTCCTCGACGTGGGCCAACGGCTACCTCCCCGCGGGCATGGTGTTCCAGACCGTGGCGTCGATCACCGTCAGCGACGGCCGCGGCGACGTGCAGACCACCAACTACACCTACCAGGGGGCGCGCTGGCGCGACGCGACCGCGGCCGACCCGGTGCGGGAGTTCCTGGGCTTCCGCAAGGCCACGACCACCCTCGGGGCGACGGCCGCGTACAGCGAGACCTACTACTGGCAGCGCGCGGGCACCATCGCGAAGCCCGAGGCCGTCTACAAGCGCAAGGCGAACGGCGCCATCATGTCGTTCGACCAGTTCCGCTTCACGGAGAACGCGAGCTGCACCGTCAGCACGCAGTGCCCGGCGGGCGTGACGTGCGTCGCCGGCATCTGCGGCGGGAGCTTCACGTCGCTCGCCACCGAGGCCTGGTCGTTCGAGTGCAACGGCCACGCGCAGATCACCTGCGTCGACGCGAACGGCCAGAACCCGACCGCGCCGGACGGGTACCAGGAGTGTCCCGCCGGGAAGAGCCCGAGCTACGTGAGCGGCTGCCGGCGGGTGCTGGCGACCTACGCGTGGGACCAGTACGCAAACCTGACGACCGAGTATCACTACGGCGACTACGATCTAGCCGGCGACGAGCGGACCGCCGTGCGCAGCTTCGCGGCCAACCCGGGCGCGTACATCGTCGGGCAGCCGGCGTACGAGGAGATGCGGGCGGGCCTCGGGACCGGCGGCACGCTGCTCACGCGCACGCGCTTCCTCTACGACGGCGCGAGCGCCGAGGGCATGGCGCCGGTCACCTGCCCGGCCGCGGGCAACCTGTGCGGCGGGCTGCTGACGAAGAAGGGGGTGTGGAACGATCAGACCGGCCTCTACGTCGAGCACGCGTTCGGCTACGACAGCTACGGCAACGAGACGTCGGTCACGGACCCGCTCGGGCAGACGACCAGCAAGACGTATGACCCGGCCTATCACCTGCTGACGCTCTCCACGACCAACCCGCTGGGGCACGTGGTGCAGAGCGGCTGGGACGCGCTGGGCCGCCTGACGAGCAGCACCGATCCGGACGGTAACGTCACGATGCACAGCTACGACGTCTTCGGCCGCGGGCTGCTGACGACCAAGGCCGACGGGGCGCAGGTGAAGGTGGAGCACCTGGCCTACGGCGACCTCGCGAACCAGCGCATCCGGACCAGCACCCTGCTGGCGGGGGGCCAGTGGGTGTGGGACGACAGCTACTTCGACGGCCTCGGGCGGCCGTACCGCACGGTCTCGTCGACCGGGGTGACCGCCGACACGATCTACGGCCCGACCGGCAAGGTGTGGAAGCAGAGTCTGCCGTACCTGGCGGGCGACCCGGTGCGCTACGACGTGCACGGCTACGACGACCTC
>DASXVK010000074.1:0-2599 GCA_036504295.1 Polyangia bacterium | reverse complement strand
CGCCCCGCGCTGCCCCGAGGGCGGCGGCCCGCCCCGCCCCGACGGCCAGCGTCGCCGCTCACGCCACCGGGGCGACCGTGGCCCGCGCCAGGACGCCGGCGGCGGCCGTCCGGACCGCGCCGAGGGCGGTCGTCCGGACCGCGCCGAGGGCGGTCGTCCGGACCGCGCCGAGGCCGGTCGTCAGGATCGCCCCGACCGGGGGCCGCGGCTCGAGCGCCCGCGGGGCCCGCAGCCCTCGCGGCCTCAGGGCGGTGCGCCCGCGCCCCGCCGTGAGCCGCTGCCCGCCGCGGCCGAGGGTGGCCGCCGCCCGCGCCGCCCGGTCGAGCCGCTGTGGGACGCCGGCGCCGAGGCCGAGCCGCCCGAGGCGGCGGCGATCGAGGACGCCGGCCCCGCCGCCGACGATCTCGAGGGCGAGGCGCCGCCCATCCAGCTCCGCGACGAGCCCCTCGAGCCGCGCGACCCCGACGGCGAGGACGTCTTCGCCCAGCTCGAGGAGGCCCCGGCGCCGAGCGGCCACCTCTGCAACACGGTCGGCGTGAAGTTCCGCGACGCCGGCAAGATCCACGAGTTCGACTGCGGCGACCTGGCGCTCGCCCGCGGCGACCGCGTCGTGGTCGAGACCGACAAGGGCCTCAGCATCGGCCTGGTCTCGATCCCGTCGGCGCGCCGCCTCATCGGCGAGACGGCCCGCCGGGTGATCCGCAAGGCCGACGCGAACGACCTCCGGCAGGAGCAGCGCAACGAGCGCCGCGAGCTGGAGGCGCTGCGCTACGGGGCCGAGCGGGTGCGCGAGCGGCGGCTGCAGATGAAGCTCTTCCGCGTCGAGTACATGCACGGCGGCAACAAGGCGACCTTCTTCTTCTCCGCCGAGGGGCGCGTCGACTTCCGCGACCTGGTCAAGGACCTGACGAACAAGCTGCACACGCGCATCGAGCTGCGCCAGGTGGGCGTGCGCGACGAGGCCCGCATCGTCGGCGGCATCGGCACCTGCGGCCGCGAGCTGTGCTGCTCGACGTGGCTGCCGCGCTTCGAGCCGGTCTCGATCCGCATGGCCAAGGACCAGAACCTCGTCCTCAACCCGCAGAAGGTCTCGGGCGTGTGCGGCCGCCTCAAGTGCTGTCTCGCCTACGAGGAGGAGACCTACCGCGAGCTGCGCAAGGGCCTGCCGAAGCTCGGCAAGCGCGTCCAGACCCCGCGCGGCGAGGGGAAGGTGCAGGAGGTCGACATCCTCGGTCGCCGCGTGAAGGTGTGGTTCGAGGGCGGCCCGCCGCAGATCTTCGACGCCGCCGAGGTGCAGCCGGTCCTGCCGCCGGGCATGAGCCCGGGCCCGCGCCCGGGCGAGCCGCGGGGCGCGGCGCCCGCCGCGGCGCCGGCGGCCCGGGGCGAGGCCGCCGCGGCGGTCGCCCCCGCGGGCGAGCCCGCGGCGGTCGACGCGGCCGCGGAAGCGGCGGAGCCGGCGGACCCGGGCGACGACGGTGACGCGGAGCCCGCGGGCGGCGAGGTCGAGGCCGCGACGGACGCGGTCGGACCGGAGCCCGAGCCCGGCGGCGGCGCGCCCGAGGGCGAGGGGGGAAAGGCTTGAGGGCGTGAGGCTCGAGGGTTGAGCACCTGGAGCCGCCGCCCGCCCCCCAAGCAACGGCGCGGCGCGGTGTCCAACTCGGCGTGGGACCCACACCACACGCGGCCATGCGCTTCGTCCGGGGGCCGCCGGGCGGCACCGTCACGAACAGCGCGGCGAGGTGCTTGCCCAATCGCGTCCGCAGGTTCTATAGTGAGGCGAATCCAAGCGACCGATGTCCCACGACAATGACGATATCCGCCGGGCCAGGGACGGCGACCGCGAGGCCTTCGGCGAGCTCGTACGGCGGTATCACCGTCGCGTGTACGCCACGGCCTTCAGGGTAGTCGGCAACCACTCCGACGCCGACGACCTGACCCAGGAGGCCTTCCTCCGGGCGTTCCGGGCCCTGCCGACCTTCGACGGCCGGTCCGACTTCTTCACGTGGCTCTACCGCATCGTCGTGAACCTCGCGCTGAACCTGCTGCGCCAGCAGCAGCGCCACCGCGCCACGCCGCTCGACGACGGGCGGCTCCCGGCCGGGTGGGATCGGGGCGGCACCGACCTGCGGTCGCAGGCCGAGGCGAAGGACCTCGTCGCCCGCGTCGGCGAGGTGCTCGGGACGCTGTCGCCGACGCTGCGGATCACGGTGGTCCTCGCTCTGATCGAGGAGATGCCCCACAAGATCGTCGCCGAGATCCTCGGCTGCTCCGAGGGGACGGTGGCGTGGCGCGTGAACCAGGCGCGCAAGCAGCTGCGCCAGCGGCTGCGCGCGGCCGCCGACGGCCGCGCCGGCGCCGCCGGGCCCGTGCCCGGGGACGACACGGCTGCGGAGCCTCGCACCGCCGCCGCCGCGCCCGCGGGCGGCGCCGTCAAGACGCGCATCGCCGCGCTCGGGCGCGGTCTCGGTTCGTTCGTCGCACGTTGCCGGCTGGCGTTGGGCCTGGGCGTGGGGTTGGTCTCGGAGGAGGGGTGATGGGCAGCCGGCAGCTCGCGCGGGCAGCGCGCGGTGGGGGGGAGGCTCGACGAGCTTTGCTCGTC
>DASXVK010000073.1:0-22422 GCA_036504295.1 Polyangia bacterium | reverse complement strand
CGGCCGGCGGGCGGCCGAGCTTCTCGGCGAGCTTGAACGGGCGGATGGCCCCGGTCGGGCACACCTGGCCGCACAGCGTGCAGCTGTGCTCGCAGTAGCCGAGGCGCGGCACGAGGATCGGGCTCCACAGCCCCTCGGCGCCGGCCTCGTGCAGGGCCGGCTGCAGGCCGCTCGTGGGGCACACCTTCATGCAGGCGCCGCACTTGAGGCAGCGCGCGAGGAACTCGGCCTCGTCGAGCGCGCCCGGGGGCCGGATGCGGCGCGGGTCGGGCCGCGGCTCGACGCCGTCCGACGCGCGCAGCAGCGGCACCGCGACCACGCCGGCGCACGCGGCGCCGAGCACGCGCCGGCGGCCGAGATCGAGGCGCGAGGTCGTGCCCGCGGCGTCGGGCAGGAAGCGGTAGCTCAGGCCGCCGCGCGGGCAGGCCGACACGCAGTTGAGGCACACCATGCACTCGGTCGCGCGCACGGTGCCCTGGGGGTCGGCCGCGCCCTGGCAGTCGGCGCCGCAGACGTTGCAGTCCTTGCACACCTCGGGCTGGCGGACGACGCGGAAGACCGAGAGCTTCGCGAGCACGCCGAGGAGCGCGCCGAGCGGGCACAGCACGCGGCAGAAGAACCGCGGGTAGACGAAGTTGAGCGCCAGCGCGCCGAAGAAGACGAGCGCGATCAGGGAGCCCCACTGGAAGTGGCGCTCGCCCTGGTACAGGCCGAACGCGGTGTTGCTCGCGCCCGGGATGACCGTGGTCGCGAGGCCGCGCCAGGTGGAGGCGATGGGATCGAGCAGCCCGATCTGCACGCTGCCGACGAGCGCCATGCCGAGCATCACGGCGAGGATGACGTACTTCACCTGGTGCGAGGCGCGCGGGCGGTTCTGCACGACGCGCTCGGGCTTCTTGCGCCGCCGGCCCAGCCACCCGAGCGCCTGGTGCAGCACGCCCATCGGGCACATCCAGCCGCAGAAGAAGCGGCCGAAGACGAGCGTGAGCACGACGAGCGGCAGGGCCCAGAGGAGGTGGTGGTAGAGCGAGCGCGTCGCGAGCGCCGTGGTGAGGGCCGCGAGCGGGTCGAGGGCGAGGAACCACTCGACCGGGTAGCCGCGGATGAGGGACGCCGACGTGACGACGACGAGGAAGAGGAAGAGGACGAGGAAGACGACCTGCCACGCGCGGCGGACGGCGCGGAAGATCACAGCGTCACCTCGACGAGCTTGAGGCTCTTGTAGTCGGCGGTCCCGAGGCCCGCGCGGGCGCCCTCGGCGATGGAGCTCACGTCGGCGGCGGTGAGGCCGAGGAGCGTGACCCCGAACGCGTCGAGGGCGACCTCGTCGGTGCCGGCGACGACCAGATCGGGCCGCGTGACGTCGGCCAGGTTGCCGCCGGTGGGGCCGTTCGCCATCAGGACGCGGGTGGCGTCCATCACGGTGAGCGTCGGCTTGACCATCTTCGCGAGGTCGGCGATCGAGCGGTGGATGTCCTGGTGCAGCTTGACGCGCTGGCCGCCGAGCGCCCCGTACCAGTTCTTCATGGCGAGCGTCGCGCCGGTGAGGCTGTGCTGCTTCACGATGGGGACGTTGATGATGCGGTCGGCCTCGACGAAGGGGTAGAGCACCTCGGCGGTGCGCAGGATCTGACCGCCCACCTCGACGTCGCGGAAGTTGTTGCGGTCGGGCAGCACGAGCTGCGCGCCGGCGGCGGCCGCCGCCTTCTGGATGCCCGAGCGGTCGAAGCAGCGGTCGGCGCTGTTGACCGGGTTGTCGGCGACCCACACCTTCGCGGCGCCGGCGGCGAGCACCATGCGGACGAGCGCACCGACGAGCTCGGGGTTGGTGTTGGCGGCCTGCTCGGGCAGGCGGTTCCAGCCGACGTTCGGCTTGATCAGCACCCGCTCGCCGCGGCGCACGAAGGCGCCGATGCCGCCGAGCCCCTCGAGGGCCCGGCGCGCCAGCTCGGCCGGGTCACGCCCGCGGACGACGACGATCTGCGCCGCGCCGGCGGGGCGGGCGACGCGGTGGTCCTTCACGCGGGCGAGGGTGCGGCCCCGGCCGCCGAGGTTGCGGTCGCGCAGCGCCAGGCCGAGGCCGACGCTGCCCGCGGCGGCGAGGCCGCAGGCGGCGAGCCGCAGCAGGCCCCGGCGGGTGAGGCCGTCCTCGCTCATTTCATCCGCCCCCGCAGCTCGCGGGCGAGCCGCGGCAGCAGCGCCTCCGCCTTCGCGTCGAAGGCGGTGAGCTTCACGTAGTAGCGCCCCTCGCGGAAGATGAACGACTTGGGGCCGGTCAGCGCCTCCGGCCAGTCGGCGGGCGCGGTCGCCGCCGGCGAGCGCTCCTTGGTGAAGATCGACTCCGCGTTCGCCGGCGCGGTCATGTCGTAGACGTCCGCGGTGAGCTCGCCGCCGTCGGCGGTCGCCAGCTCGGCGGCCGCGAGGCGCCGGAAGTGGCGCTCGAGGTAGACCGGCGCGGCGCCGTCGATGTAGTCGAAGAGCTTCTGGGCGTCGTAGAGCGTGAGCGCGCCCTTCATCGTCAGGCCCGCGGGCGGCGGAGCGAGGATCGCCCGCAGGGCCGCGTCCTCGTCCCGCGCCGGGGCCGAGGCGGGCCCGGCGGCGCCGAGGGCAGCGGGGTCCGGCGGCGGCGCGTGCCGCCCGCGCCAGCCGACCCAGACGACGAGCGCCAGCGGCACGGCGACGAGGAGCGCGATGATGGCGGAGCGCACGGCGGCGCCAGCGTATCGCATCGGGTGCGCCAGCGGCAAGCGCCACGCGGCCTTCTGGCTCGTCGACTACCCGCGATGATGCTCGGGGACACGGCGAACTTCCGCAACACGCACTACCACTGCACCGCGGCGCCGGACGTCGTCGCCGATCTCGACGCCGATTTCGCGACGGCGATCGTCCGCGCGACGGTGGGCGCGGCGGCGGAGGCCCTCGAGCCGCAGTAGGCCCCGCGGCGCCCGTTCGCGGCCATTGCAGAGCGTGCCGGATTACGGGTAACGTGGGAGTATGAGCAACTATCGCCTCCGCGCCCTCGCGCGGCTCGCCGCCGGTGTGCTCGTGCTCGCGGGCGGCGTCCAGGCGCAGCGCGCCGCCGCCCAGACCATCGTCAAGCCCTACTTCCTGGTCATCGTCGACGTCTCGGGATCCATGGACGGCGCGACCACCGGCAGCGGCAACAACTCGTGCGGCCAGGCGCGCACGAAGATCAACGACGCCAAGTGCGTGCTGTCGAAGCTCGTCAACTCGTACGGCGACGCCGTCTTCGGCCTCGCGCGCTTCAAGCAGACGTGCTCCGGCACGTGCACCTGGGGCCCGTCCATCGACTGCACCGGGTGCAACAACAACGGCAGCGGCTGCCCGGCGGCCGGCGCGACCGCGGACCGGGGCGAGATCCTGGTGCCGATCGTCGAGGACAACCAGGCCCGGATCCTGAAGTGGGTCGATTTTACCTGCGACACCTGCACCAAGGACGCCGTGGGGCACAACCCCGAGCTCAAGACGGGGAGCTGGACCCCGCTCGCCGGGTCGATGCGCACGGCGCGGCGGTACTTTCAGGGCGCGGACCCCGACTACGGCACGAGCCCGATCACGGGCGATCCCTACCAGAGCTGCCGCCCGTACCGGGTGATCCTCCTCACCGACGGGCAGGAGACCTGCGCGAGCGACGCGCAGACCTACGCCGCGGCCGACGAGCTGCGCGCCACGGCCTTCGGCGGCTCGACCTACGACATCCGCACCTACGTCATCGGCTTCGGCGTCACCGCCGGCGACGCCCAGATCGAGGCGATCGCGACCCACGGCGGCACCGATGCGCCGGGCGCGAACCGCGGCTTCTACGCGACCGACGAGACCTCGCTCGCGGTCGCCTTCAGCCAGATCATCGCCGACTCGATCAAGGTCGAGCTGTGCAACGGCAGCGACGACAACTGCAACGGCGAGATCGACGAGGGCTACAACGTCGGCGCCGTCTGCACCGTCGGGGTCGGCGCGTGCCAGCGCAGCGGCCACATCGTGTGCGACGCCGACCACCTGGGCTCGCACTGCGACGCCGTCGCGGGCACCGGGACCACCGAGGTGTGCAACGGCATCGACGACGACTGCGACGGTCTCACCGACGAGGCGCCGGCGGACTGCAGCGGCTGCGTGCCGCAGGCCGAGATCTGCGACGGCCACGACAACAACTGCAACGGCCGCATCGACGAGGGCGTCACGCGCACCTGCGGCATCGCCGTCGGCGAGTGCACGAAGGGGACGATGAGCTGCGTCGAGCTGTCGGCGCCGGCGGCGAGCGGCACCTGGACGGAGTGCACGGGTCAGGGCCCGGCGCCCGAGCAGTGCGACAACAAGGACAACGACTGCGACGGCGTCACCGACGGCATCGTCGAGCCGTGCCCCAACCCGGCCAACCCGGGCATCGGCGCCTGCCGCCTCGGCACGCACCTGTGCACCGCCGGCGTGTGGGGGACGTGCGTCGGCGAGGTGCTGCCGACCGACGAGGTGTGCGACGGCGTCGACAACGACTGCGACGGCGAGACCGACGAGGGCAACCCCGGCGGCGGCCAGACCTGCATGACCGCGTGCGGCGAGGGCGTCACCGCCTGCGTGAACGGCCAGCTCGTGTGCCAGGGCGGCGGCACGGGCCAGCCCGAGATCTGCAACGGCCTCGACGACGACTGTGACGGCCTCACCGACGAGGACCTGCCGTCGCTGGGCCCGTGCACCGACAACGGCGCGCTCTGCATCCCCGGCACGCTCGAGTGCGTCGGCGGGAGCTACCAGTGCGTGGGCGGCGCGCCGCCCGAGCCCGAGCGGTGCGACTGCCTGGACAACGACTGCGACGGCCAGACCGACGAGGAGAACGGCGATCCGCTGTGCGACGCCGGCGCGACCTGCCTGACCGGGCCCTACTGCCAGTGCGCCCTCCCCTGCTCGGAGGAGGAGTTCCCCTGCCCGGTCGGCCGCGTCTGCGCGACGCTCGACGACGGCCGCCGCTTCTGCGTCACCGACGCGTGCTACGGCAAGGTCTGCCCGCCGACGAGCGAGGGCGGCCTCACGGTGTGCCAGGACGGCGCGTGCATCTCGGTGTGCGAGACGCTGAGCTGCAGCCCGCCGCTCGTCTGCCGCCCCACCGACGGCCGCTGCGTCGAGGACAACTGCCTCGGCTTCCCCGAGCGGTGCCAGGGCACCGAGATGTGCGTCGGCGGCGTCTGCGAGGCGAACGCCTGCGCCGGCGTCACCTGCCCCGACCCGGAGACCCACTGCGCCGGCGGCGTCTGCGTCGGCTCGTGCGCCGGGGTCGAGTGCCCCGCGGGGCAGGCCTGCCGCCACGGCGTCTGCAGCGAGGACCCGTGCTTCGGCGTGTCGTGCCCGGCGGGTCAGGCGTGCGACTTCTGGACCGGCACCTGCGCCGGCGACCACTGCGCCGGGATCAACTGCGCGACCGGCCTCGTCTGCGATCCCGCCACCGGCGACTGCCGGCGCGACCCGTGCCTCGGCGTCGCCTGCCCCGGCACGCAGCAGTGCCGCCAGGGCGACTGCTACTACCCGAGCGAGCTCACCGACGGCGGCATCGTGCACAACTACATCACCGCCGCGGGCGGCGCCGGCGGCTGCGCGGCGGCCGGGGCCGCGGGCGGCGGCGGCGCCGGGTTGCTGCTCCTCGGGCTGCTGGTCGCGCTCCGGGCCCGGAGGCGGTCGTGAGCCGCGGCGTGCCGCTCGTCCTCGGCGCGCTGCTCCTCGCCTCGGCCCTCGCCGCGGGCTGCGACGTGCGCAACTTCTGCCTCGAGTGCCATGACATCGTCCTCGGCGGCGACGGGGGCGTGGACGCGCCCGCGCCGGAGGGCGACGGCGGGGTCGTGCCCGACGGCGGCGAGCCGGGGCCCGACGGCCCGTGCGAGCCGACCGGCGCCGAGGTGTGCGACGGCAAGGACAACGACTGCAATGGCCACGTCGACGACGGCGTGCTGCCCGGGACCGGCGCGGCCTGCGGCAGCAGCGTGGGCGCCTGCCGCCCCGGCACCACGGTGTGCTCCGGCGGCGCCATCGTCTGCGGCAACGGCGCGGTGAACCCGCAGCCGGAGCTGTGCAACGGCATCGACGACGACTGTGACGGCCAGACCGACGAGGGCGATCCCGAGGGCGGTCAGGTCTGCGGCACCGACCTCGGCGACTGTCGCAGCGGCGTGTCCCACTGCGTGGGCGGCCACCTCGAGTGCGTGGGCGCGGTCGGGCCGCAGCCCGAGGTGTGCGACGGCCGCGACAACGACTGCGACGGCGTCATCGACAACGGCAACCCCGGCGGCGGCGCCCCCTGCGGCAGCGCCGGCGGCGAGTGCCGCGCCGGCGCGATCACGTGCGTCGGCGGCCGGCTCGTGTGCGTGGGCGCGGTCGGCCCGCAGCCCGAGGTGTGCGACGGCAAGGACAACAACTGCGACGGCCACACCGACGAGGGGTTCGACCTCACGAGCGACCCGCGGAACTGCGGCGCCTGCGGCGTCGTCTGCGCGGCGCCGAACGCCTACACCGCCTGCCAGGCGTCGCAGTGCGTGATCGTCGGCTGCCACCCGGGCTTCTGGAACAACAACGACATCTACGCCGACGGCTGCGAGTACGAGTGCGAGTACCGCGGCGAGGAGCTGTGCAACGGCGCGGACGACGACTGCAACGGCGAGACCGACGAGGGCCTCGTCGTCCCGGCGGTGTGCGAGACCCGCGGCGAGTGCGCCGGCACGACGGCGGTCTGCGGCGGCGCGGCCGGCTGGCGCTGCCCCTACCCGTCCACCGTCGCGGTCGACGCCAACGGCGACATCGTCCCGGAGACGAACTGCGACGGCCTCGACAACGACTGCAACGGCGTCACCGACGACGCCTTCCCCGGCTGGGGCGCGGCGTGCCACAACGGCCAGGGCGTCTGCCGGACCGACGGCGTGATGGTGTGCAACGGCGCGCAGACCGCGCTGGTGTGCACGGCGCCGCCCGCGCTGACGCCGCCGACGACGACGGAGCTGTGCAACGGCAAGGACGACAACTGCGACGGCCAGGTCGACGAGAACGCCGCCGACAACTGGGTCAAGATCACGATGCTCAACGGCACCAACTTCTGGATGTACCAGTACGAGGCCTCGCGGCCCGACGCGACCGCCGGCGGCGCCGGGACCATGACGCACCGGGCCTGCTCGAACCCCGGCGTGGTGCCGTGGACGAACGTGACCTACGGCCAGGCCAGCGCGGCGTGCACCGCCGCGGGCGGCCGGCTGTGCCGCGAGGACGAGTGGCAGCGCGCCTGCGAGAGCAACGTCTCGGCCGCGAACGCCTGCACCTGGTCCTTCGACGCCGCGTGCAAGACCTGGAGCGCGGCCACCTGCAACGGCAACGACCGGTCGCCGCCGCAGGACCAGCTCCTCGGCACCGCCGCGATGACCCACTGCGCCGTCACGTGGGACGGCAAGAAGGTGTACGACCTCTCGGGCAACGCGAAGGAGTGGACCCAGGCGCGGCAGACGACGCCGACGGTGGTGAGCGCGCTGCGCGGCGGGTCCTACGACGACACGCCGGTGGGCATCAGCTGCCAGTGGAACTTCGTCGTCGCCGACGACGCCTTCAAGTTCCCGAACGTCGGCTTCCGCTGCTGCCGCAGCACGGCCCCGTAGATCGCGTCACTTGCGCCCTCGGCCGCAGCCGGCCGATAATACAGCCTACTCGACAGGAGGATCTTCATGCGGCGTCTCAGCCTGCTCGCGGTGCTCGCGCTCCTCGCCGTCTCGTGCGGCTCGGAATCGTCGTCCGGCGGCGTCGCCAGCTTCTTCCCGGCGGACAACGAGGTCGCCGGCTGGACGGAGGACACGACCCTCGGCCAGCCCGGGGTCGAGGTGTTCGCGACGAAGGCGACGGCCGAGGGCGTCATCGACGGCGACGTCGAGCCCTTCGCCGCGGTGGGTTTCACGAGCTTCGCCCGTAACTACTACGTGAACGCCGCCTACAAGATCGAGCTGCGCGTCTGGGACATGGGCACCGCGACGAAGAACACCGCGCTCTACGACGACCTCGTCGCCAGCGACCCGCTCTACAGCGCGAACACGTGGGAGGCCCAGTCCATCGGCGACGCCGGCCGCATCGCCGACCTCGGCAGCAACTGGTGGGTCAACGCGCGCAAGGGGCAGTACTACGTCGAGGTGAAGATCAACCAGACCTCGTCGGGCGACGCGGCCGCCCGCGCCGACGGCATCGCGTTCCTCACCGCCGTCGTGGCGAAGATCTAGCACGGAGTCGTCGCAGCGATGGGCCGCGCCGCTGCAGCGAAGCTGACGAGCCTCCTTCTGATCGTTGTGCTGTGCGAGGCCTGCGGCGCGGCGGTCTCGCCGCCGGTCGCCGGGCCCCCCACGCCGCCGCCACCGGCGCCGACGGTCTGGCCGCCGGGTGCGCCGGCGGCGCCCGCCCCGGATGCGTGGGCGCACCCGGGCACGGCGCTCGCGTTCCCGGAGACGCTCGGCGGGATGACGCGCACCGAGACCATCGACTACGAGAGCCGGCAGGCCGGGCTCGGCGCCAGCGTCGGCTACCGGCACCCGGGCGGGGCGTGGGCCACGGTGTACCTCTACACGATGGGGCACCCGGCGCTGCCCGATGACCTGCGGAGCGACCCGGTGGTGGCCGAGCTCCGCCGGAGCGTGGCGGACATCGAGTCGGCCGCGGCCCAGGGCGCGTACCACGACCTCAGCCTCGAGCAGGTGCGGGTGGGCACCCTCGGGGCGCGCGCCGGCAGCCGGGCGGCGCTGCTGGTCCCGTTGACGGCCGTGTTCCAGGGGCGACCGATCGTCTCGCTGCTCCTGCTCACGACCTACCGGGGGCACTTCGTCAAGGTCCGCGTCAGCTACCCGCTGGAGACGCGCTCGATCTCGGGCCGCGTCGTCTCGCGCTTCATCGACGAGCTGGGCACGCTCGTGCGTCCGCGCGACTGACGTCTGGGGGAAACCGCCGTGCTGTTGGCCATGACCAGGGCGGTCAGCCCCGCCATCGCGCGGTGCGAGCTCACGCACCTCGCCCGCACCGCCATCGACGTGCACCAGGCCGGCGCGCAGCACCGGCAGTACGAGGAGGCCCTGCGTGGCCTCGGCTGCCGGGTGGTCTCGCTGCCGGCCGAGCCCGACCTGCCGGACTCGGTCTTCATCGAGGACGCGGCCGTCGCGCTCGACGAGCTCGCCGTCATCACCCGGCCCGGCGCGGCCTCCCGCCGGGGCGAGACGGCGGCGGTCGCGGCGGCGCTGGCGCCGCTGCGGCCCCTGGCGTTCATCGAGGAGCCGGGCACGCTCGACGGCGGCGACGTGCTGCGCCTGGGCCAGCGGCTCTTCGTGGGCCACTCCGGCCGCTCGAACGAGAGCGGGGTCGCGCAGCTCCGGGCGCTCGTGGCGCCGTACGGCTACACGGTCACGGCCGTCCCGGTGTCGGGCTGCCTGCACCTGAAATCGGCCGTCACGCAGGTCGGCGAGGACGCGGTCCTCGTCCACCCGGGGTGGCTCGATCCCGCCGTGCTCGGGCCGGTGGCGGTCGTCGCCGTGGCGCCGGACGAGCCGCACGCGGCCAACGGGCTCCTGGTCGGCGGCCGGCTGCTCTACCCCGCGTCGTTCCCGCGGACCCGCGCGCGGCTGGAGTCCCGGGGTGTCACCGTCGTGCCCGTCGACGTGTCGGAGCTGCAGAAGGCCGAGGGCGCGGTCACGTGCTGCAGCCTGGTGTTCACGACGAGCGCGTGACGCACCGGCGTCGCGGCTTGACCTCCCGGCCCGTCCGCCGGTAGCCTCGGTGAATGCCCCACACCGGCATCGCCCTCGAGATCAAGGCCACCTGCTCCGCCTGCAACGGCGCCCTCGCCGTCAACGGGCTCTTCAAGCAGGTGCTCTGCCCCGCCTGCCACGCGTCCCGCGACCTCGACGCCGCCGCCTGGGAGGTGGTGCTCGAGGACGTGCTCAAGGAGGCGCCGCTCCTCGCGCCCGACGAGGGGCGGACCTCGCAGATCATGGCGAGCGCGGCGGGCGCGTTCGACCTCAAGTACGGCCACCAGAACCCGCGCTGCCAGGGCTGCAAGACCCCGCTGCCGGTCGAGGAGCTCCCGGCGTTCGCGGCGCGCGGCTTCGCCTTCTGCACCGGGTGCGGCGCCCGCGTCGCCGTCCGGCCCGCGCCCGCGGACGTGACGCCGCTCGTGCCGGCGGGCGCGATCCTCGTCGGCGAGGAGGCCGCGCAGGTCGGCGGCGGCCCCGCCGGGGCCGGCGGCCTCGCCCCGGCGCCCGCGTCGCAGCCGATCAACTTCGCCTGCCCGTCGTGCGCCGCCTCGCTCCCGGTGGACGGCACGAGCCGCTCCGTGACCTGCCGCTACTGCGGCAACCACGCGTACCTGCCCGACCCCGTCTGGCTGCGGCTGCACCCGGTGAAGGGCGCGTCCCGCTGGTACGTGTGGATGGACGTGGCCGAGCGGCCGTTCGAGTGGTCGGACGTCGACGACGTCGTGGCCGACGGCTTCGGCAACCTGTACGTCGTCGGCGAGCCGGGCGACTGCTGCTCCTCGAGCCGGGTCTTCTCGCTCGACCCGCAGCTCAGGCTGCGCTGGGTGCGCCAGGACCTCGAGTGCAACGACGACACGCGGCTCGCGCTCACGCCCACCGGCCACCTGCTGGTCGCCAACCCGCAGAAGCGGCCGCTGCTGGCGCTCTCGTGCGTGGACGGCGCGACGGCGGGCAAGGTCGGCGGGACCGGCGCCCCGGGCGTGCTCGACTACGAGGCGGCGAAGTCGTTCGCCGTCGACACCGACGGCACCATCCTCGTGGTCGGCCACGACTGCCTGCGGCGCTTCGCCGCCGACGGCCGGGAGGTCGAGCCGTGGCCCGGCGCGCGGCCGGCGCGGTGGCTGCTGCGCTACGGCGGGCGCGCGCGCCTCATCGGCGCCGACGGCGTGCCGCGGTTCGTGACGCAGAAGAGCCGCGAGGAGGACGAGGAGCGCCGCGTGGAGCGGCAGAAGCGGCCCGACGAGTGGTAGGCGTGACCGATTGATCTAGGCCCTTGGACGCCGCGCGACGGGCTTCTCTCGCGCGGGGAGCGCGCGGTGGGGGGGAGCCTCGACGGGCTTGGCCCGTCGAGGGGGGGGCGGGCAGAGCCCCCCTGAACAGAGACTGGTAGGCGGCTACTGCGTGATCGTCTGCAGCTCGTACTGCAGCGACCCCAGCCCCAGATCCGCGGCGCCCTGCAGCCAGCCCGTGACCTTCGCGTCGACGGCGCCGAGCGGCGGCTGCGCCGTCGCGCGGATGCCGTTGACGAGATCGAGCGCGTAGCGGTCGAGCGCGAGCGGGTCGCGGGCGAGGAGGACGCGCCGCGGTGTCGCGTCGGGCGGGTCCGAGGTGCCGCCGCGCGTGACGGCGAGGAGCGCGTCGCACAGCGACAGGCGGATGGCCCGGCGGATCGGGGGCAGGCGGTAGAGCGCCGGCAGCGCGGTCACGAGGTTGTCGTGGTAGTCGCCCGGGTTGTCGATGATGCCGTAGATGTTCTTGAACGCGGCGGTCACGCCCGAGACGCGGTGGGTCTTGAGCACGGGGCAGTTGATCGTGAGGTCGGTGAGATCGGTCAGGATGCGCGAGAAGCGCGGCGCCTGGCCCTCGACGACGCCGCAGATCGCCGCGGTGTAGCCGGGGCCGCCGCCGTCGGTGATCGAGTTGACGGTGCCCCGCACCGGCGCGCCGACGGACTCCGCGGTGAAGCCGCACAGCGTCAGCTCGTCGAGGCGCCGGTCCCACACGACCAGCCGGTCCGGCGTGATCCCGAGGCCCTCGCGGAGGCTGTCGACCAGCGCGCGGACGAGCGCCACCGAGGTGGGGAGCTGCTGGTTCAGGCAGTTGACCTTGATGCCGATGCGGGTCGCGGCGCCGACCTCCGGCAGGAGCACGCTCCAGGGCTGCGCCGCGCCGTCGGTGAGCGCGGCGAGCGCCGCGTCGAGCATCGGCCGCATCGCCGCCGCCTGCACCTCGAGGCGGCCGGCGCCGCTCCCGGGGTCGGTGACCTGGAGGACGCTGTCCTCGCGCACCACCTCGACCACACGGCCGGCCTCCGTCACGGGCACGACCGGGTCCTCGTCGACGCACGCGGCGGTGAGCGCGGCCCAGCTCCCGCCGACGTCGGGGAAGCAGCCGCCGAGCCCGATCAGCGAGGCGCCGGCCGCCGCCCCTACCGTGCCGCGGAGGAAATCCCGCCGCGTGTGCGCCTTGCGTGAACCCACGGGAACCTGAGAGAATGGTACACCAAAGTTTTCGCAACCAGGGAGGTCGAATGCGCGGTATCACCCGACGTGGGTTCCTGGGCGGCGCGGCCGTGGCGGCGGCCGGCCTGCCGCTGCTCGGGCGGCGCCGGGCCGCGGCGGCCGCGGACCCGGACATCGTCGACGTCTCGGGCAGCGATCCGCGCGCGATGGTGGCCGCGGCGCTGAAGGCGTTCGGCGGCATCGGCCGCTTCGTCAAGAAGGGCGACCACGTCGTCCTCAAGCCCAACGCGGGCTTCGCCAACCCGAGCGACTGGGCGACGACCACGAACCCGCTGGTCGTCGTCGCCGTCGCGCAGGCGTGCCTCGAGGCGAAGGCGAAGTCCGTGACGGTGCTCGAGTACCCGCTGGCCGGGGGCGAGCGGTGCCTGAAGCGCTGCGGCCTCGCCGCGGCGCTCGCGGCCGTGCCCGACGTGAAGCTGAGGCTCCTCGCGGCCGCCGACGACTTCAAGAAGGTCGCGGTGAAGGGCGGCGTGAGCCTCAAGAGCGTCGAGGTGGCGAAGGCGGTCCTCTCGGCGGACGTGCTCATCAGCCTGCCGCAGGCGAAGGCGCACGGCCAGGCGGGCGTCAGCTTCGGCCTCAAGAACGCGATGGGCCTCATCTGGGACCGCAAGGCGTTCCACACGATGCTCGACATGCAGCAGGCCATCGCGGACCTCGCCCGTGTCGTCAAGCCGCAGCTCACCATCCTCGACGCGACGCGCGCGCTGCTCACGAACGGGCCGCAGGGTCCGGGCGAGACCGCCGTGCTCGGCCGCCTCGTCGCCGGGCGCAACCCCGTCGCGGTCGACGCCTACGGCCTCACCCTGGCGCGCTTCAACCAGCGCCAGATGACCCCCGCCGACGCGAAGCACATCGAGATCGCCGCGGCGGCGGGCCTGGGACCGGCGAACGTCGCGAAGCTCAAGGTCAAGAAGATCACCGCGTAACGAGGCTTGAGGCTTGAGGCTCGAGGCTTGAGGGCGCGCGTCGCCGTCGCGCTGCTGCTGCTGTGCGCCGCGCCCGCGCTCGGCCGCACGCCGCCCATCGTGGCCGACCCGCGCCAGGGGGTGTGGCTCGGGGCCGGCGAGGTGTTCGTCTACCAGACCCTCGACCGGTGGGACGTCTTCCCCGCCGGCGCCACCGTGAACAAGCTGGCCGTCGACGACAACCTCATCTGGATCGCGACCGACGACGGCGTCATCCGGTTCGACTCGGGCAGCCGCAAGCAGACGCGGCTCACGATGGACGACGGCCTGCCGAGCCAGAACGTGGCCGCCGTCGCCGTGGATCAGCTCTACGTCTGGTTCGCGACGAACAAGGGCCTCGTCCGCTACCGCAAGCTCGACCGCACGCTGCGGGTCTACACCGCCGAGAGCGGGCTGCCGCACGCCGCGGTGCAGGACGCGCTCACCGTCGGGCGCCAGGTGTGGTTCGCGACGCGCGAGGGGGTCGCGGTGTACGACCCCGACACCGACGGCCTGCGCAGCTACGGGCCCAGGGACGGCCTCGCCTCGGGCGACGTGCAGGAGATCTTCCAGGTCGGCGACGACCTGCTCCTGCGCACCGACGTGGGGCTGTCGCGCTTCCGCATCAAGGCGCGCCTCTTCACGAACTGGTCGTTCAAGGACCTCGGCGGCACGCAGATCCGCTCCTACGCCGTCGACGGCGACAAGGTGTGGATCGGCACGGACCGGGGCCTCGTCACGCTCGAGACCTCGTCGGACGCGATCGTGCCGTTCCCGCAGCAGTCGGCGCTCGTCGGCCAGGCCGTGGTCGGCGTCGAGCTCTTCACCGACTACCTCTTCATCGCCACCGACAAGGACCTCGCGCAGTACCACAAGGTCAACCGCTCCATCCGGCGCTTCACCGAGGCCGACGGCCTGCTGCGACGCGCCGGCGCGTCCGGGACGCTGCTCATGGGCGGCGTCTTCACGATGATGTTCCCCGAGGGGGTGTGGGCCTACGACGTGCAGCGCGAGCTGTGGGTGCCGCGGGCGCTCAAGGCCACGGAGCGCAGCGACACCGCGTGGGGCGTGCGGCTCTTCGGCACCTTCAACCTCTACCAGCCCTTCGACCTCGAGACCCGGCGCTGGGGCCAGGACCGCTACGCCACCGGCGAGGGCGGCGTCGGCATCGGCGCGCGCTTCGGCGGCGGCCGCTCCCTGGACCTCTCGCTGCGCCTCGACTACGGCCAGATCGAGCCGCTGGTCGCGTGCCAGAGCCCCTGCCCCGCCTACTCGTTCCAGTACCGCGAGCTCGCCTTCAAGCTCGAGTACCTCGGCAACGAGAACGACATCATCCGCGAGATCGTCGCGAGCGAGCGCTTCCAGTACCGCACGCTCGAGGAGGGGCTCGAGCGCAACGTCTTCCTCCTCGGCGGGCAGGTGCGCGCGGCGACGCCGGGCAAGGAGCCGAAGGCCCAGCTCACGGTGGCCGCCGGCAAGCGCCGCGGCGCGACCGTGCGCGACTTCCTCACCGGGCCGCGCCAGGAGATCTACCAGCTCTCGCAGACCTACGTCATCCCCGGGTCGGAGCGCGTCTACGTCGACGGCGAGCAGCTCACGAACGGCGTCGACTACACGATGATCTACCCGGCCGGCCAGCTCGCGTTCCTCGACCCCGAGCGCGTCGACGACCTGTCGATCATCGAGGTGGAGTACGAGCACGACCTCGAGCCGCGCAAGGGGCTCGGCGTGATGTCGCTGCTCGACATGCTGCCGTCGGACCGCGAGGTCGGCGACTGGACCCGCGTCGGCCAGGCGCGGCTCATCCGCGAGGAGTCGGGCCTCTACCAGCAGATCGACGGCGCCGCGCCGAAGTACATCGACCGCGGCTGGCAGCGCAGCGTCTACGCCGAGTACCGCCAGGGCAGCCGCGGCATCCAGGTCGCCATCCACGACATGGGGACCGAGTCGAGCTCGCAGAACATCTACAACTACGACCTGCCGCCGGCCCGCGAGCCGGTGATCGGCCGCGACAACCTCGTCATCGACGTCGGGCTGGCGACGGCCTACGCCGCCAAGGCGCACTTCGGCCAGTTCTACATCGAGCTCTCCATCGACGAGAAGTCCGACGCGGCCAAGCAGTCGCTCAAGCTCTTTGCCATCGAGATCCTCGACCGCGGCACGAACGCCGGGGCCAACCCGGCGGGCCAGGTGCGCGAGTGGGTGGCGGCCGCGCGCGCGGCCGCGTCGCCCTTCCGCGGGGCCGAGCTCGGCGCGCGCGTCGTCGAGGTGTGGGGCTTCGGCCCGACCGTCGACGGCAAGGCGCCGCGCCGCTTCGCCACCGGCGTCCTCGACGGCCGCTACGAGCGCGAGGTGGGCGACAAGGGCCGCCTGACGGCCTACGGCGAGCTCGCCGGCACCCACTCCCAGTCGCCCGACTACCGCGACGGCTGGGCGGCGATCGGCCGCATGCGCCTGGCGCACCCGTGGTTCGACGGCACCCTGTCCTACCGGCACCACAGCGCCGGCTACGAGCCCCTCGGCACCGACCAGACGATCTTCGGCAAGCTGCGCGACGAGCTGCGCTTCTCGGGGACGGCCTACCCGGCGCAGTGGCTGCCGACGAGCGGCTTCTTCATGCACCAGGTCTCGAGCATCGACGGCGGCGGCACCGGCCTGGTGCAGCACGCGCTCGGCCGGGTGCAGCTCACCAAGGACGGCCTGCCGGCGACGAGCCTGCAGATCGGCCACAGCGAGCTCTCGACGCCGGACTCGACGATGGGGCGGGTGCGCTTCGTCGGCCAGACCGAGTACGACCTCGCGAAGCTCGTGCCCGCGCTCAAGCGCTTCACCATCCGCGCGCTCTACGGCCTGGCGCAGGCCGAGACCGACGAGGCCGGCCGCTTCGCCCACGCCGACCGGGTGCAGCTCACGCGCATCGAGGCCAAGCTCGCGCCCACGAACACCGAGTCCGCCTACCTGCTGTTCCGGCAGCGCAAGGTGTGGCGGCAAGACGCGCCCGAGGACAACTTCGGCCTCACCATCGAGCACTACGAGCTCAACGCCGGCGCCCGCAGCGCGTTCGTGAAGGGCCTCATCCCGCAGGTGAACTACTCGGTGCTGTACGACGACGACCGCGTCACCCAGCCGCTCTCGGTGCGCAGCTCCCGCGGCGGCGTCGCGGCCCAGCTCGGCATCTACCCGGGCCAGTGGTGGCGGCGGCTGGCACCGGTGGTCCTCGAGCCGCGCTACTCCGTCGCCAACGACGCGCAGGCCGAGGGCGAGCAGCGCACGCTCCTGCACCGCACGCACCGCTTCGACAACCGCGCCATCTACGCCGGCACCGGGAAGCTCGAGCTGGAGCTGCTCCAGCTCTACGAGGAGTCGCTCACCGGCGAGGACCAGCACCGCGACGGCCGCAAGCTCGAGCTGCGCAACCGCATCGTGGTCCGGCCCCACCCGAGCTCGCCCTTCACCGCGCGGCTCAACTACCTGAGCCAGCAGACGGCGAACGACCGGACCCTGGCCCCGGGGGCGCCGGAGTTCGGCCAGCAGGCGATCTACGAGGGCATCCTCGAGTGGCTCAAGCGCTGGAGCCACAAGTACACGACCAAGCTCAAGGGCAGCTACAGCCTCGGGCGGACCAGCGACTACCTCTACGTGGACCCGCAGAACCCGCCGCCGAAGGTGCAGAGCTACACGCAGCACCGGGTGGGGCTCGAGACCGAGGTGCGGGTCTTCCCGCTCGAGGACGTGGCGCGGCTGTACGTGCTCCAGCGCAACGGGATCTTCCGCCTCTTCGGCGACGGCACCGGCTCGAGCGAGACGGTCGATTTCTACACCGGCGCTGGCGCGATCTGGGTCCTCGGGGCCAAGATGTACCTCGACGCGGACGTGCTGTACCGCAAGGTGACCTGCCTCGCGCAGCCGTGCACCCCGCTGTCGCCGCTGGAGATGCGGCTCTTCCTCACGTTCAACCTATGAGACGGGCGGCACACAGCGGCATTCTGGCGCTCGGCCTCTGGGCCGCGGCCGGCGCCGGCGGGTGCGACCGGCGGGCGGAGATCGTCGTCTTCCACGCCGCCAGCCTGCGCCGCGCGTTCTCGGACGCCGCCGCCGCGCTGGAGGCCGCCGACCCGCGCGTGCGCGTGCGCCTCGAGCCGAGCGGGTCGCAGGTGGCGGCGCGCAAGGTGAGCGAGCTCGGCCTCCGCGCGGACGTCGTGGCCGTCGCGGACGCCGGCATCGTCGACCGTATGCTCGTGCCGGACCACGCGGCGTTCGCCGTGGACTTCGCGACCAACGAGCTGGTGCTCGCGCACCGGGACCACAGCCGCTACACCGACGCGATCACGACCGGGAGCTTCGCCGAGGTGCTGGCGCGTCCGGACGTGCGCCTCGGCTGCGTCGACCGGGACCTCGCGCCGATCGGCTACCACACGCGCCTCGCCTGGCGGCTGTGCGAGCGCGCGCTCGGCGCGGCCGGCGCGGGGCTCGAGGCGCGCCTCGTCGCGCGCTGCGCGCGGGAGCACGTCGCGCCCGACGAGACCGAGCTGCTCGCGCTGCTCGAGTCCCGGGCCGTCGACTATGCGTTCGTCTACCGGTCGACCGCGGAGGACCACCACCTGAAGATCACCGCGCTGCCCGACGCCTGCAGCCTGGGCCGGCGCGAGCTCGCCGCGAGCTACGCCGCCGCCGAGGTGGAGGTCCGCATGCGCCAGGGCGCCGGGCCCACGCGCGTCCGCGGCGGGCCGATCACGTACGGCCTCACGATCCCGAAGGACGCCCCCAACCCGGCCGGCGCGCGGCGCTTCGTGGCGCTGCTCCTGGGCGCGTCGGGGCGGCAGACGCTCGAGCGGAGCGGCTTCCGGCCGCTCGTCCCGGCGGCCGCGCGGGGGGCGCTGCCGGGCGAGCTCGCCGGGCTGGCGGTGGTCGCGCGATGAAGCTCGGCCTCGTGCACGGCGTCGTCGCCGCCGCCCTCCTCGGGCTGGTGCACCTCGTCCTGCAGCTCGTCCCGGCGCCGCCCTTCACGCCGGCCATGAACCTGGCGCTCTTCGCGACCAACCTCTACGTGCTGTACTGCGCCGGCGCGATCCTGCGCGACCGGCCGCTGGGCACGCTGCTCCTCTTCCTCGGCGGCTACGCCGCGCTCTTCGCCCTGGTGATGGTCGTCATGGGCAAGCGGCCGCTCTTCGTGCTGCTGGTCGTCGCGTACGCGAGCGTCTTCGGGTCGCGCGCGCTGCTCGGCTTCTTCGGCCTGTTCGTGCTCTGCTTCGTCGTGCTGCAGCCGTACGGCTTCGAGACCTTCATCCCGCTCGGCCTCATCTACGTCGTCGTGTGGCGCGCGCGCCGCGCGGCCTCGCGCTTCGCGCTGCTGTGCCTGGGGGCGGGGCTCGTCGGCATGACCGCCGTCCTCTTCCCGCTCGTGCACCTCGGCATGCAGGACTCGGCCCAGACGCTGTGGCGCACGCTCCTGCGGCCCGAGGTGCGGGGCGCCATCGGTCTGAGCCTGCTCTCGTCGACGGTGGCGACGCTGCTCTGCGCCGCGTTCGGCGTGCCGCTCGCGTACGCGCTCGCCCGGCTCGACTTCCCGGGGCGGCGGGCGGTGCTGTCGCTCATCGATGTGCCGATCCTCGTGCCGCAGTCGGTGGCCGGGATCGCGCTCATCGTGCTCCTCGGACCGGGCAGCCCGCTCGGCCACGCGCTCGGCGGGCTCGGGCTGCGGGTCTCGGGCACGCTCGTCGCCGTCGTCATCGCCCAGGTCTTCGTCGCGGCGCCGTTCCTCATCAAGACGGCGATGACCGCGTTCGAGGGCGTGCCGGTCGCGCTCGAGCACGCCTCGCGCAGCCTCGGGCGCTCGGCCGGTGGCACCTTCGTGCGCGTCGCCCTGCCGCTGGCCTCGCGCGGGCTGCTGACGGGCGGCGCGCTGGCGTGGGCGCGGGCGGTGAGCGAGTTCGGGTGCATCGTGCTCTTCGCCTCGTCGCCGGTGACGGCGCCGATCCTCGTGCACACCGAGTTCCTGCGCGCCGGCGCGTCGGAGAGCCGGCCCATCGCCGTGCTGCTCCTCGTCATCTGCGTCTGGATCTTCCTGGTGCTGCAGTTCGGCGAGATGCTGATGCCGTTCGCCTGGCGGCGCGCGGGCCGGGAGCGGCCGTGAGCGTCGAGGTGCGCGGCCTGGGCGTGGCGCTCGGCGAGTTCAGCCTCGCCGGCGTCGACCTCAGCCTCGGCGCGGGCGAGTACTGGGTGCTGCTCGGCCCGAGCGGCTGCGGCAAGTCGGTGCTGCTCCTCACGCTCGCGGGGCTGCGCCGGCCCGACGGCGGCCGCATCGAGGTGGACGGCCGCGACGTGACCGCGACCCCGCCGGAGCGGCGCGACTTCGGGCTCGTCTTCCAGCACGCCGCGCTCTTCCCGCACTACGACGTCCGCGGCAACATCGAGTACGGCCTGCGCGCCCGGCGGGTGCCGGCGGCGGAGCGGCGCCGCCGCGCCGACGAGGTGATCGCGGGGCTCGGCCTCACGCCGATCGTCGGGCGCCCGGTGGCGACGCTCTCGGGCGGCGAGGCGCAGCGCGTCGCCATCGCGCGCGCGCTCGCGATCCGGCCGCGGCTGCTGCTGCTCGACGAGCCGCTGAGCCTGCTCGACCACAACGCGCGGCTCGAGCTCACGGCGGAGCTGCGGCGCGTCCACCGCGCGCACGGCCTGACGACGCTGCACGTGACGCACAGCCGCGACGAGGCCCGGGCGCTCGGCGACCACCTGGCGGTGATGCTCGGCGGCCGCATCGCCCAGGCCGGCGCGGCGGACGCGGTGTGGGCGCAGCCGCGGTGCGGGGTCGTCGCCGAGTTCCTCGGCTGCGACCCGGCGAGCGCCGCGACGGCGCCGGCGTGCGCCGCGGCGTGCCGGGAGCGGCCCGGGCGCTGCAGCCTGCCCGCGCGCGGCGCGCCGTAGGTGCGCGGCGACCGGGCACCGTCAAGGCGGAGACGAGCGCAGAATGCTCCGCTCACAAGTTCGGAAAACCAGAACCCCGTCGGAGGAGCACCCCGCTGCTCCCGCGATCAGGTTCGCGTCTTGCGAACAAGGCGGCGGAGCATTTCGGCGCCCATCGTCCGCTCAGGGGGCGAGCTCGTCCACCGTCTTCCTGATCGCGGCCGCGTCGGCGGCTCCGGGCGCGCGCCGCAGGTACTCACGCAGGGCCCTCGCGGCGGCGGCCTTCTGGCCGAGCTTCGCCTGGGCGAGGCCGAGGCCGCGGTAGGCGCTCGTCAGCGTGGGATCGGCGGCGAGCGCGCCGCGGTACGCGAACGCGGCGTCGGCGTAGTTGCCGGCCGCGAACGCACGGGTTCCGAGCGCGTAGAAGTGCGCGCCACGGCCGCCCTCAGCGCTCGGCTTCGGTACGGCGACGGGCGCGGCGCCCGGTGGGACAGCGGCGGCCGGCTTCGGCGGGGCGGCGACGACGGGCCTCGGCGGCGCGGTCACGACCGGCTTCGCGGCGGCGGCGACGACCGGCCTCACCGCGGCGGGAACGACCGGCTGGGCCGCGGCGGCCGCGACCGGCTGCGCCGCGGCGGCGGCGCCAGGCCTCGGCGGCGCGGCGGCGACGAGCTGCGCCGGGGCCGCGGCGACGGGCTGCGGCGCGGCCGTGGAGGATGCCGGCGCCGTGGCGGCCGGCGCCGCAGCGCCGTGGCGCGCGACGGCCACGGGTGCGGGCGTCCGGAGGTGATGCGCCAGCCATCCCGCGCCGAAGCTGCCGAGCACCGCGAACCCGACGAGCAGGAGCTTCCCGCGGCGCGAGCGGCCGCCCCTGGCGTCGGTGGCGGCGAGCGGCCTGGCGGCCACGGCGGCGAACGACGTGGCACCGCTGGCGGCGGGCGGCTCGTCGACGAGGATGAGGTCGTCGTCCGTGAGCGGCGCCTCGGGTGGCGGCGCGGGGGGCGGCGCCGGAACCCGCGGCCGAGAGTGCCGCTGCGACGCCTCGGCCGGCAGCGGCGGAGGGGCGGCGGAGGGGCGTGCCGCCGCCGCGACTGGCGGCGCCGGCGGAGGTAATGCGGGCGGCGGCACGGCCGCCAGCGCCAGCGCGGCCGCGGGTGCCGGCGGCACGGCCGCCGGCGCCGGCGCGGCCGCGGGTGCCGGCGGCACGGCCGCCAGCGCCGGCGCGGCCGCAGGTGCCGGCGGCACAGCCGCGGGCGCCGCAGGGGCCGGGGGAGCGAGCGGCGGCGGCGACGTGATCGGCGGCGGCGGCACGTCGGCCGGCACGCGCGGGAGTGATCGCGGCCGTGGCGCCTCCTCCGGCGGAGCGGCGGGCGCGACTGGCGCGCTCGCGGTCGCGCTCGCGGCCGCGCTCGCGGCCGGAGACTCGGCGGTCTGCGGCGGGGCCGCAGGCGCCGCGACCGCCACTGGCGCGCTCGGGGCGGCCGCCGTCGGTCCCGCCCGAGGCGGCGCCGGCTCGTCCGCCACCTCGGACGGGAGCGCGTTCAGGCAGAGCGGACACCGCGTCCCGAGGAACCCGGTCAGGGGCCGAGCGAAGGTCCGTTGGCACTTGGGGCAGAGACTCACGGCGGCTCTCGGCGGGCGCGCCCTCGACTGAAAGCGAGGGGTCCCGCCAGGTCAGCTTACCCCGAGAGAGAGACGCCGCAAACCGATTACTTGCTCAGGGGTTGCTCGCTCAGGTTACTTGCTCAGCTCGCTCAGGCGCTGCGCGATCATCGGCGCGTCGGCGGCCTTGGGCGCCCGGCGCAGGTACTCGCGCAACGCCTTCGCGGCGGGGCCCTTGCTGCCGAGCTTGGCGTACGACATGCCGAGGCCGCGGTAGGCCTTGGTGAGCGAGGAATCCGCCTTGAGCGCGGCCTGATAGGCGCGGACGGACTCGCTGAAATTGCCCCCGACGAAGGCCCGGGTGGCGTCGGCGTAGAGCTGGGCGGCCCGGGCCGGGTCGCGGCCGGCGGGCGCGGCGGGCGCCTTGGCGACCGCTGGAGCCGGCGTCTTCGCGGGCGCCTTCGCGACGGCCGGCAGCGCGGGCTTCGGCGGCTTCGCGACCGGCGGCAGCGCGGGCTTCGGCGGGGCCTTGGCGACCGGCGGCGGCGCGGGCTTCGGCGGGGCCTTCGCCACGGGTGGCGGCGCGGGCTTCGGCGGGGCCTTCGCCACGGGTGGCGGAACGGGCTTCGGCGAGGCCTTCGCGGCGGGCGGTGGGGCCGGCGGCGGCTCGGCCTTCTCGGGGGCGGCCGG
>DASXVK010000072.1:0-2891 GCA_036504295.1 Polyangia bacterium | reverse complement strand
GGCGCGGGCGCCGACGCGGGCGTGGCGCAGGGCGCCCGCGGGCACGACGTCGGCGACGGTGGGCTCCGCGCCCGCCGCCCACAGCACCGAGCCGACGAGGTCGCCGCGCGCGGCGAGCCCCTGCCCGGCCGCGGCGCCCTGGAGCGCGGCCGCCGACGCCCCGTCGGCGCCGTAGACGTACACCGGGCCGCCGAGGCGGCGCGCGAGCGCGACGAGCGCCTCGTCCCACGCCGGCGTCCCCGGGACCGCGTCGCCGAGCAGGCAGCGCTGGCCGCACGGGAGCTCGGGGTAGACGAGGTGGCCGCGCGCGAAGACGCAGCCCGGCGTCTGCTCCTCGCCGCGGCAGCCGGCGGGCACGTCGACGGCGCCGGCGAAGGCGCCGGGGCCGAGCGCGCGCGCGGGCCCGGGCAGCGGCCCGAGCCGCAGCCGCGGCAGGCTGCGGCCGCGCTCGTCGGCGAGCAGCGCCTCGAGCTCGGGGCGGCAGGTCTGGCAGCGGCGGCAGGCGCCGGTGCGCAGCCGCAGGGCGTCGACCGTCCGGGCGCCCTGCCGGATCGCCGTGCGGAGCGTGCGCTCGTAGACGTAGCCGCACTTGCAGATGAGGCGCCCGAGGAGCAGCCCCTGCGAGCCGTGGCGGCAGACGGCCCGGCCGAAGCAGGTGTCGCACAGCGCGGCGCAGTACGGCTCGCCGGGCATGGCCTCGGTCATCTCCTCGAAGTACTGGAGCGCCCGCCGGTCGTCGCTCTCGGTGCCGCGCAGATCGAAGATCTCGCGGCTGAGCCCCATGGTCTTGAGCGTGAAGCCGAGGGCGCGGCCGTAGGCGAGCCCGGCGCTCACGGCGAGGGCGGCGGCGGCGGGGCGGAAGCTCACGGCCTCGCGGTGGTGGAACGCGCCGCCGAAGGGCTTGAGCCCCATGACGCTCGCGCGGTCGAGGCCGAGCGCGCGCAGCAGGTCGAAGTACTGCGGCAGATCGCGGAAGTTGCGCCGGTTGACGATGTAGTTCGCGGTGACCGTGACGCCGAGCCGCACGAGGTGGCGGATGCCGTCGACGGTCTGGTTGAAGCTGCCCGGCGCCAGGGTGAGGCCGTCGTGGACCTTGGCGTCGTGGCTGTAGAGCGAGACGTGCGCGTGGGTCAGCCCGGCGCGGGCCAGGCGCTCGGCGTAGGGGCCGTAGGCGAGCCGCCGGCCGTTCGTCGCGAGGATCACCTCCTCGAAGCCGAGGGCGCGCGCCTCGGCGAGCGCGAGGCCGAGCGTGATGGCGATGGTCGGCTCGCCGCCGGTGAGCACGACGCCGCCGAAGCCGCGCTCCCGCGCCTCACGCAGCTTGCGCAGGACCGCCTCGGGCTCCTCGTCCCAGGCTGACTGGCGGGCACCGTCGGGGCCGAGCTCGTAGCAGAAGAGGCACCGGTTGTTGCACCGGTTCGTGAGCGTCACCCACTCGTTCATGGAACTGGAGCCCGTCCGCCGATGCCCGGCCGCGCGGCGTCGTCGTGCGCCGCCGGCGTCGGGGCCGCGCCGCCGCGCGGCACGATGAAGTCCACCGCCTCGCCCGGCGGCCGCACCGTCTCGCGACGGCCCGCGACGGGCTTGAGCTCGTCGCTGCCGTAGCGCGCGAGGTACTCCTCGGCGAGCCCGGTGCACACGGCGTAGTAGGCGCAGCCGAAGCACACCTGCGGCCGCACGTACGGCGCCTTGGCCGTGATGTTGTCGCGCGGATCGGCGTTGTACATCGACGCGAGGTCGTCGACGCCGAGGAAGCGCTCGTGCCCGGGCACGAGGCAGTAGGGCACGCCCCCGAGGCCCATGCGCAGGCCGCGGCCCTCGCCGTGCAGCGCGGCGGCGAGCAGCCGCGGCAGGGCCTGCGCGAGCGGCACGACCAGCCGCTCGGCGTGGCGCGCGGCGTCGCCGATGATCTGGATCTGCGACAGCGTCGCGTAGCGCACGCCGAGATCGGCGACGAGGTCGACGACGCGGTCGAGCACCGCGAGGTTGCGGCGGCACACGACGGTGTTGGTGCAGACGCCGGCGCCGAGCGCGACGAGGTTGCGGATGCCGGCCACGGTCTGGCCGAAGCTGCCCGGCGTGCGCGTGAGCGCCTCGTGGCGCTCGGCGTCGGGGCCGTGGAGCGACACCATGAAGTGGGTGGCCCCGGCGGCGACCGCGCGCTCGGCGAGCTGGCGGTAGGCGAAGATGCGGCCGTTCGTCACGACGTAGATCGCGCGGAAGCCGCGCCGCCGCGCCGCCGCGACGATGTCGACGAAGTCGGGGCGGAGGCTCAGCTCCGAGACCGCGAACATGACGCGGTCCTCGCCGGTCGCGGCGAGCGCGGCGAGGCCGCGGTCGACCTCGGCGAGGGGCGCGACGCGCGCCTGCGCGCGAAGGTCGGCGACGCCGCAGAAGACGCAGTTGTTGTTGCAGACCGGCAGCTCCTCGTCGAGGATCGGCACGGGCGGCGGCGCCTTGTGGCGGTAGACGACCTCGGCGAGCAGCGAGCTGCGCGCCTCGACCTCCTCGCGGCCGGGCTCGACGCGGGCGGCGCCGACGAAGCGCGGCACGAGGCCGGCGAGCCGCGCGAGCGTGGGCGGCAGCGAGACGGCGGGCGGCGTCACGAGGGCGCCGTAGCGGTCGGGCCGGGCGGCCACGTCGCTGCCCGGCACGAGCTGGAAGGGGTTGAGGTTCACCATCAGCGACGGCGCCTCGGCGAGCAGCTCGTCGAGCGCGCCGAGCGTGTCGGCGAACTCCTCGTCGCTCTCCTCGGGGAAGCCGATGATGAGGTCGAACTGCACCGGGATGCCCGCGCCGGCGGCGCCGAGGAGCGCGGCGCGGGCGGCGTCGACGTCGCCGCGCCGCCCCATGCGCCGCAGCACCGTCGGGCTGAAGCTCTGGACGCCGAC
>DASXVK010000071.1:0-9744 GCA_036504295.1 Polyangia bacterium | reverse complement strand
TGTTCGTGTCCTTGATGCGGACCGGCTCCTCGAACACCCGGCGCGCGCCCGGGTCGTCGGGGCGCGCCGGCTGGAGGGTGATGCCCATCGAGTGGTGATAGCCGTTGCGCGCCTTGGCCACGTACTTCGCCGGGAACTGGGGCGGCACGTGGCAGTCATTGCAGGTCGCGACGGCGTGGTGCGGCCCCTTGCGCCACGACTCGAACTGGTCGTTCATGAGGTGGCAGTTGGCGCAGGCGGCGGGGTCGTTGCTCAGGTACGCGGTGCCGGCGGCGTAGTTGAAGGTGAACAGGCCGAGCCCGGCGAAGGCGCCGGCCAGCACGGCGAGGAAGAACCACGAGCGCGACCAGCGACCCGACATGCGGGGCGAGCGTAGCGCAAGACGAGGCGGATCTCCTCCACGAGACCACCACCTGTACGTGCGCCGGGGGTCGCGGGAGATCGTCCGTCACCGCCCCGCCCGGGGCGAGCGGTCGAGGCTGACGAGCACGAAGCCGCGCCCCGGCCCGAGGTCGTAGAGGCCGGCGACGAGGACCAGCGGTCGCGTGGCCGCGCCCTGCTGGACGGCGATGTGCATCTGGGCGAAGCGCCGCGGGTCGTCGGCCCGCGCGCTCGCCGACACGAGGTCCGCGGGCCGGGCGTGGTCCCACGGGAGCGGCACGCAGCGGACGTCGGGCTGCGCCGGATCGGGCGCGCCCTGCCAGCGGGCGAGCTCGCGGTCCTGCCGCGGCCCGGCGAGCAGGCGCAGGCGGTAAGTGACCCGCTCCGGCGCGACGCCGGCAGCGCGGATGGCGAGGTCCTCGAAGCAGAGTCGCTGACGCGCGCCGGCCGGGGTGAGCCAGACCCGCCCGAGGGGCACGAAGCGCGTGAGGTACTCGCGCGCGATGCGATCACGACGCTCCCGCAGCGCCGTGACCAGGAAGTCCTCGGCCGCGGGGCTGGTCAGCCGCCCGGTGCGCACGAGCGCGCGGATGTGATCGTCGCTGAACCGCACCAGGATGCGCACCATCCACAGCGCGTCACGCGCGGTCATGCGCTCGAAGGCGGGGTGGGGGTAGATGGGCCGCCACGCGGAGGCGACGAACTCCCGCCAGCCGAAGTAGCCGAAGATCTCCGCCCCGGGGCTCGTGCGCACGCGGTTCCACGGCCGCGGGTACAGCCCGAGGGTGAGAAAATCGACCGCGATCTGCCCCACATCGAGGAAGTAGGCGTGACCCGTGCGCCGCGCGAGCGCGTCGCTGCTGAACTGGGCGCCGAAGGCGTCGCCGAAATCGAGCTGGTAGTGACGGACGTAGTGGTGGCCCGCCTCCTCGACCCAGGTGTCGAGCGAGTTGGCCTCGCGGACGTCGGAATGGTCGAGCCACGCGGCGAGCAGCCGCAGCCCCCGCAGCTCGCGGCGGTGCTCGTGGGGCACGACGTCGTTCGGGTCGTCCGGCCGCACGCCCTCGAGGGCGTGGGGCCCGAGGGGCTCGCCGGGCAGCAGCCGGCTCGCGATCATGCGCACCCGGCCGTCCGGATGACGCACGGCCCGGGAGATCACCAGCGCCAGGTCGCGTGCGGTGAACGGGCGCCGGCGGCCCCGCCCGTCCTCGGCGTGGGCCCCGGGCGCGATCTCGAGGCGGCGCGGGTCGAAGAGGACCACCTCGTTGCAGGGCGCGTGGTAGCCCGCGGCGTGGTAGATGCGCGACGCGATGGCGTCGGCCGCCGTGCCGCGCTCGGGGTGGGTGGAGTCGTCGACCTTGAGCAGGTACCGTCGCCCGTCGGGCGTCCGCAGGAAGAAGCCCGGGGTGATCCCCTCGGTCTTCGCGGAGGAGATGCGCCAGGGGCCCGCCGTGCCGTCGAGGGGCGGGTCGGTGCAGGCGCCCCGCGCCGTCTCCTCGGGCGAGCGGGGGAAGAGCCCGATGCGGTTCTGGAACCAGGAGCTGTCGGGCACCTCGTCGAGCGCGTTGACGTTGCGCGCCTCCCCGGCCGGAGCGGGAAGGAGGACGTTGGCGAGCGGCTCGAGCACCGTGTGGTCCAGGGCGTCGGCGACGACGCCGGCGAAGCGCGCGGCCGGCTTGCGCGCCACCGGCTGCCGGTCCGGGTCGTGCCAGAGCGGCGGCGCGAGCGGCGGTCGCGCGGGCCCGGCGGCGCAGCCCAGCGCGAGCCCGCCGGCGAGGAGGCCGAGGAGCAGCGCGCGAGGAGGCCGGCGGCGCGCCATGCTAGAACCTCGAGACCACGCCGAACACCCCGCGCACCTTCTCGACCTCGAAGCGCGGGGCGTCGAGCCGATTGCTGCCGAAGCCGATGAGCATCTCGAACGCCACCTCGCGGCTGTTGGTCGTGCGCACCCCGAGCCCCCAGCACAGGAACATCCGCGCGAAGGAGAAGTCGTCGAGGTGCCCGTTGAAGACGTTCCCCACGCTGGCGAAGAGGTCGGCCTCGAGCAGGGACCAGACCGGGTAGCGGTAATCGGCGCCGACGATGAAGCCGCTCGCGCCGCGAAAGCGGCCCTCGACGAAGCCCCGCATGGTGGTGCCCCCGAACGTGACGAGCTCGGTCAGGGGCACGGGTTGGGGCGCGAGCTGCTCGACGAACGCGGTCGTGACCCCCAGCTCGATCACGTGGCCGCGGCCGCTCAGATCGAGGAACCCGGCCGCCGCGGCGCCCCAGCGCAGGAGCTGCAGGTCACGATCGGTAGGATCGAAGCCGTGGGCCGCACGCAGGTCCAGCCGCACGCCGGAGCTCGCTTCGAGCCGCGCGGGTGGGCGGCTGTCGAGCACGAACCCGACCTGCTCGCTGATGAGGCGGTATCCGGTGAAGCCCGGAACGAGCCGTGGATCGGCCGCCGGGAAGCTCTCGGAGATCGTCGGTTGCAGGCCGTCGCCGAACGTGGCCGAGCGGACGGCCGCGCCGAGGGTGAGGGTGCCGCGCGAGCCGAGCTTCGTGCTCACGCCCTGCGCGAGCTCGGCGAGCGTGAGGCGGAAGTAGCCGAACCGATCCTGCGTCGTCGCCGGTCCCACGCCGTGAAACGACCAGTCCGGTCGATCCGAGTACACGACCGCGGTGACGGTCGTGCCGCTGCGGTCGCGAAACAGCGGGGCCCGGTACTGCGCGCGCACCTGGGTCCAGTCGTCCCAGAAGCTCGCGGCCAGCGAGAAGCGATCCCGCGACGCGAGCAGGTCGCCGGCAAAGAAGTAGAAGCCGATCGAGGGCTTCAGCCCGAAGTCGTAGTAGAAGGTGGGGAAGACGCCGACCGTACCCCCGCGCCAGGTGAGGAGCCAACGGATCCAGCCCTCGAGGTGGTGCTCTTCGCCGAGCATGACGAGCTCGGCGAGCGGCCAGCGCAGGCCGTACTCGAGCACCAGGTGCACCGGGAAGAGGATGACCCGCGGCACCCACAGCAGCACCTCCCCGGTGGAGGGGGAGTCCACGACGGCCCCGTAGCGCGGCCCCGGCCGCCGCTGGCCCGGGCGGGTCGCCGGGGCCACGAGCAGGGGCGCGGCCAGACACCAAGGGTCCGCGGGCCCCGGCGTGCACGAGGTGCGCGAGGCCGGCCAGCTCGCGGGCGCCGAAGCCGGCCAGGTCGCCGGCGCCGAGGCCGGCGCAACCGCCGCGTCACCCGCCGCGGCCGCCGCTTCGATCGGCCAGGACCCCAGTCCGGCGACCAGCCCCACCAGCGCCACCCGGCGGCTCGCGCGTCCATGCGAGTGATTGGAAGGCATCGCCCGAACGCCCCAGCGGGTCTGGGGCTGAACACATTCGATGCCATGGCGTGCCGGCCGACACGCGGGCGAGCGGCCGTGAGGGGGCGGCTACCAAAACGATTGTAACGAGACGCCGACCCCTCCTTTGGGGAACTGAGGCGCTACGCGCAGGTTGCGCAGGAAGCGCTTGCCGTCGGACTCCCGGCGGGTGATGACGGGGGCGCTGAGGAGGGGCTCGCGCCCGCGCCGGTGGAGCCAGGGGACCAGGAAGCCGGTCGCGCTACCCACGGCCGCGCCGGCCAGCACGTCGGTCCAGAAGTGCTTGCCCGCCTCGACCCGCATGATGCCCACGGTGGCCGCCACCGCGTAGGTCCCCGCCCACACGACCGGCACGAGCGGACTGTGGGGATGGCGCAGGCTGAAGAGGTAACTGTAGGAGGTGGCCATGGCAAAGGCCATCGCGGTGTGCCCCGAGTAGAAGGAGAGCGCCGCGTCGGGCTTGAGCCGCTCGTCGGAGTTGGTCCCGGGGTTGTACAGGTAGGGCCGCGGCCGCCGCACGGCGAACTTCACGACGTCGCAGAGCAGCAGGTTGATGGCGAGGGTCTCCAGCACCACGAGCGAGTCCTCGGCAAACCCGCCCAGCCCCCGCCCGTCGTGGGCCACGAGCCAGTCGAGCAGCCCCGCGGCGAACGGCAGGGCGAGGCTCACCCCGAGCAGGGCGTCGGAGGCGCGGCCGGCCCCGGGCGAGTCGTTGCCGACGACCGTCCGGTCGAGCGCGTTGAGCCCCGTGGGACTCAGGCTGGCGAACCGCGCCTGGGACAGCAGCGGTCCCTTGATGAACAGCGGGAGCGCCGCGCCCATGAAGCCCACGATCGTCACCGGGAGGTCGATGGCGAGCCTGACCCTGAAGGGGCTGCGCGGCCCCATCGGGCGCGCGCTGGGGTTGACGAGCGTGGGGGCGCGGGCCGGGAGCACGAGCCCCGCCGGCTGGGCGGGCTGCGAGCTCGCGCCCGCCGCGCCGCCTTCGGCCGCCCTGAGCGCCCCGGGGCGGAGCAGGGCGCAGACGGCGAGGACCGCCGCGAGGTGGGAGGTGCGCACGCACGAGTCTGACCGAAGCTGTCCCGCGCGCAACCTCGTCACGGCGCCCCCGCCGTCGCTGGCGCGGGCTCGCGCCGGCCCGTGGCCGCGGCCGCGCGCTACGCGCCGCACCGTCGACGCGTCCAACCCCGGTGCCCCACCCGGACGCGCCCGAGCGCCGCTACGGCGAGATCGTCACGACCGACCTCCCCGCCCGCCTCGACCGGCTGCCCTTCTCCCGCTGGCACTGGCTCTTCGTCGTGGCCCTCGGGATCACCTGGGTCCTCGACGGGCTGGAGGTGACGCTGGCGGGCGCGGTGGGCGCGGTGCTGCGCCGCCCGGACACCCTGGGCCTCACGGACGCGCAGGTCGGCGCGAGCGCGGCCTGCTACCTCGCGGGCGCCGTGCTCGGGGCGCTCGGCTTCGGCTACGCCACCGACCGGCTCGGGCGCAAGCGGCTCTTCACGATCACGCTGCTGGTGTACGTCAGCGCCACCGCCCTGAGCGCGCTGTCGTGGAGCTTCTGGAGCTTCGCCCTCTTCCGCGCGCTCACCGGGGCCGGCATCGGCGGCGAGTACGCGGCCATCAACTCGGCCATCGACGAGCTCATCCCGGCGCGCGTGCGGGGCCGCGCCGACCTCATCATCAACGCCAGCTTCTGGCTCGGCGCCGCGCTCGGCGCCGCCGGCACCCTCGCGCTCCTCGACTCGGGCCTCCTCAGCGTCGATCGCGGCTGGCGGTTCGCCTTCGGCATCGGCGCCCTCCTCGGGCTCGGCGTCATCCTCCTGCGGCGCCTCGTGCCCGAGAGCCCGCGCTGGCTCGTCACGCACGGCCGCGCCGCCGAGGCCGACGCGGTCGTCCGGCACCTCGAGGCCCACGTCCGCGCCCCGCTGCCGCCGCCGCACGGGACGACGCGCATCCGCACCCGCCACCACACCGCCCTGTCGGCGATCGGGCGCAGCCTCGTCGAGCACCGCCCGCGCGCCATCCTCAGCCTCGTGCTCATGGGCGCGCAGGCCTTCTTCTACAACGCGATCTTCTTCACCTACGCGCTCGTCCTGGCGACCTTCTACGGCGTCCCCGCGCAGCGCGTCGGGGTCTACCTCTTCCCGTTCGCGCTCGGCAACTTCATCGGCCCGCTCGTCCTCGGGCACCTCTTCGACACCGTCGGGCGCAAGCCGATGATCACGGCGACCTACGCCGCCTCGGGGCTGCTCCTGGCCCTGAGCGCCTGGGCCTTCCGGCAGCAGCTCCTGACGGCGCACACGCAGGCGATCGCGTGGACCGTGATCTTCTTCGTCGCCTCGTCCGCGGCGAGCTCGGCCTACCTCACGGTGAGCGAGATCTTCCCCCTCGAGGTGCGGGGCTGCGCCATCGCGCTCTTCTACGCCTGCGGCACGCTCGTCGGCGGCGTGGGCGCGCCGCTGCTCTTCGGCGCGCTCATCGGCACCGGCTCGCGGGACCTCCTCTTCCTGGGCTACCTCGCGGGCGCGGCCGTCATGCTCGGCGCGGCGGGCGTCGAGGCCACCCTCGGCGTCCCCGCCGAGCGCCGCCCCCTGGAGAGCATCGCGCCGCCGCTCTCGAGCCGTCTCGTCGAGGTGGAGGAGGAGGCGTGACGGTCACGGAGTAGGCGTCACGACGCGCGCGCGGGCGCGATCGCCGCGGGACCGTCCAGGCGGAAGCGACCCACCACGGCCATGAGCTGCTCGGCCTGGCTCTTGAGCGACTCCGCCGAGGCACTACGCCACAGGGTAGCCGTCAGGCAACTGTCGCGAGCTGGCCCGAGCGGCCTCGGAACGAGGGGGCCTTCCCGAGCATCCTCCTCTGTGAGCCACGAGGCAGGCGGACCCCCGACACGGAGTGCAGCTTGACACACAGGAACATCGAGGGCGGGGGGCGGAGCGTGATCGGACACGACTTCAGCCCCGCCGAGCAGTCGGCGCTGCTCGCGGGTCTCCCGGCCTTCGCGGGGCTCGCGCCGGAGCTCCTGGCGGAGGTGGTCGCGGCCTGCGAGCTCGTCCAGGTCGCGGGCGACCAGCGGCTCCTGCGCCGGGACGTGCCGAACGACAGCGCCTATGTCGTGATGCACGGCGGCCTGCGCGTCATCGCCCGTGACGCGCACGGCCGGGAGCGCGTCTTCGCCGAAGCGTACCGCGGCGACAGCGTGAACATCGTCGGTCTCGTCGACGGGGTGACCGCGGCCGCCGACGTGTACGCGATCCGCGACTCCGTCCTGCTGCGGCTCACGCGCGCGCGCTTCACGGACCTCGGGGCGCGCCATCCGGAGCTGCTGGTGCGGCTGGCCCAGGCCGTCGCCCGCCGGACCCTCGCGCTCCTCGGGGCCCAGCCGGAGTGGAGCACCTGGGCGCGGCCGGGGGCCGCCGCGCAGAACCTCGCCCTGCTCGTCCCCAGCCGGGATCAGTACTTCGCGCAGGCCGCCGCCGACCTCGCGACCACCGCGCTCGCGCGCTACCGCCGCATCGGGCGGGTCACCCGCCAGTCCGTCGACGCGGCCCTCGGCGAGGGCGCCGCCGCCATCTCACCGGCGGACGCGAGGAACGAGGCGGTGCTCGCCTTCCTCATGGGCCTCGAGGGCGGCCACGACACCCTCCTCTACGAGTGCGACACCACGGTGCTGCCCTGGTGCGGACGCTGTCTGCGCCAGGCCGACCGCGTGCTCGCCATCCTGCGCGCCGATCGCCCGGATCACCTCGAGGAGATGCGCCCGATGCTGGAGCGGACCATGAGCCGCCAGCAGGTGCCGCAGCTCGACGTGGCCCTGGTGCACACGGAGCAGGCCGACGTGCCGGTCACGCCCGCGGGCTGGGCGTGGCTGACCCGGCAGGCCCGGGTCCACCACGTCCGGATGGGCGACCGCCGGGACTACGAGCGGCTCGCGCGCACCCTCGTCCGCTCGGGCGTGGCCCTGGTGCTGAGCGGCGGCGGCGCCCGCGGCATCGCCCACGTGGGCGTGCTCAAGGCGTTCGAGGACGCGCGCGTGCCGGTCGACGCCATCGCCGGGACCAGCATGGGTTCCCTCGTCGCCGCCGCCTACGCCCGCGGCTGGAGCGCCGACACGATCATGGGGAAGATGCGGGAGCTGTTCAGCAGCCGCACCGCCCTCTACGACCCGACCCTCCCCTTCGAGGCCCTGCTCGCGGGCCGGAAGCTCGAGCGCGTGCTGCGGGACCAGTTCGACGGCCTCACCATCGAGAACCTGTGGCTGCCCTTCTTCTGCGTCTCGACCAACCTCACGCACGCCGAGCCGCACGTGCACGACCGCGGCGAGCTGTGGCGCGCGGTCGCCGCGAGCAGCTCCATCCCCGGCATCTTCCCGCCCCGGCGCGAGGGGGACGACCAGCTCGTGGACGGCGGCGTCGTCGACAACCTGCCGATCGACGTGATGGCCGCCCGGTTCGAGGGCGCCATCGTCGCCTCCGACGTCAACCTCTACGGCGAGGTCACGCCCGAGCCGCCCCGGAGCACCGCCGGCCGGCTGGTCGACTTCGCGCGCTGGCTCAACCCCCTGCGCGCGCGGGCGACGGCGGGCGGCCCCGAGATCTTCGAGATCCTCCTCCGCTCGTCGCTGGTCGGCAGCCAGCGCGCCACGCTCGCGTCGCTCGCGCGCGGCGACGCATCGCTGTATCTGCCGCTGCCGGTCGCGCGCTTCGGCGTCCTCGAGTGGGGCGCGTACGACGACCTGTATCAGGTCGGGTACACGGTCGCCAGCGAGCGCCTCGCGTCGTGGCAGCCGTCGGGGCGCCAGCACGCCGCCTGACCGGGCGCCGCGGTCCCGGCTCTCTATCTCCCGCCCTGCTCCACCGCCACCGGCGAGCCCGCGAGCAGCGGCGCGAGCAGCCGCGGGGGGATGAGGTCGTGGTCGAGCGGGGTGCGGACCGCCACGATCGGCACGCGGAGCAGCGCGGGCGGCGGCGGCGTCAGGCTCGTGTGGCTGGCGATGGTGCGCGCGACGCGCGCGGGCGGCAGCAGCCGGGCGATGCGGCCGAGCAGCCGGCGCGTGCCCGGTCCGGTCCGCTCGCGGTCGGTGTACACGAACGTGAGCCGGTCGGAGCTCCGGCTGTCGGGGGCGAAGCGCGCGAGGTGGCGCCGCGCCCAGGCGTAGATCTCGTCGTGGTGGCGGTAGAGCGCGTCGAGCAGGTGGGCCTCGCTCACCGGGACCCCGCCGGTGAGGAGCACGCGGCCGAGCGGCAGGATGCCGCCCGAGTGCGCGAACACGACCACGCGGCCGAGGTCCGCGAGGCCCCGCCGCGCGCCGAGCGCGGGGGCGAGCGCGGGCGCGGCCAGCACGTCCGCCACGAGGCGCCGCAGGCCCCCGGGGGCGCCGAGCCGCCCCGGGTCGCTGGAGGGCGCGTCGAAGGCGAGCTGCGGCACCACGAGCAGCGCGTTGACCCGCGCGGCGTCGAACTGCGCCACGACGTCCATGGCCGGGCGCCGCTTGCCGCCAGGCCGGCACGGGGCGTCGGCGGCGGCCGCGACGACCGCGACGCACGTGCTCCAGCCGTGCAGGAAGACGACGAGGTTGACCGGTCCGCCGGGCGCGAAGGTCGCCGGGACGCGCACCAGCACCTCCGGGTGGCTCGGGTTCGGCGCGGTCGCCGGGAGAGACAGCGTGAAAGTCGCCGGCGTGGGAGCCGCCGCCACCGCCCGCGCCGCGCCCCCGGCCACGACGGCGGCGACGACGACCGGCGTGAGCAGGGCGCGCATCCCGCCACGCTGCCGCGTCGGCGGGGTGGTGTCAAGAACGCCTCGCCGTCGGGCGCGCTCCCTGGGCTCCGCGGCGCCGCGCCACGCCGCGGTTCCCTGAAGTCGGGCGACGCGAGGCAGGAAAACAGGGAGACGGGGAGACGGGGAGTAGGTCAGGTTGGGTCGCGCCGACGCTGGCGTCGTGCACGACGCGAGCGTCGTGAGCCAGAACAGAGAGATCCTCCCCGTCTCCCCGTCTCCCTGTTGCATTTCATGC
>DASXVK010000070.1:0-11433 GCA_036504295.1 Polyangia bacterium | reverse complement strand
TGGGGTGAAGGCCGCGAATTCACTTCGCGGCCGAGGGGAGGGCGGCAGCCCTCCCCTGTAGATAGACAAGAGCTGGCGATTTATCGACAGCTCTTGCCCCCTGGCCCCCGGCGCGCGACCGCCGTACCTGATCCCGCAGGCAGAAGGAGGCCGCTCATGAAGCTCACCTCACCCAGGTTCACCCACGAAGCCGAGATGCCGAGCCTCTACACCTGCGACGGCCAGGACCTCTCGCCGCCGCTCGACTTCGCGGACCTGCCCCCCGGGACCCGCAGCCTGTGCCTCATCGTCGACGATCCCGATGCGCCCGACCCGAGGGCGCCGAAGATGACCTGGGTGCACTGGCTGCTCTACGACATCCCGCCGACCGCGACCGGGCTCCCCGAGGGCGCGGAGGCCAAGGGGCTGCCGCCCGGCACGCGGCAGGGCGTCAACGACTTCAAGCGCACGAGCTGGGGCGGTCCCTGCCCACCCGTCGGACGCCACCGCTACTACCTCAAGCTCTACGCGCTCGACGTGGAGCTGCCCGACCTCGGCCGCCCGAACAAGGCGCAGCTCGAGAAGGCGATGGCCGGCCACATCCTCGGCCACGCGGAGCTCCTCGGCACCTATCAGCGGAAGCGGTGATCGGCGCCGCGGCGCGGCCTGCGGGAAGGATGCAACACGGAGACGCGGGGACACGGAGAGAATCTGGTTGGGGAACGACGCGACCGCGCCGAGGGTACGATGATCGGCACGAAGCTCGCCGGCGACGGGCGCTTCCGTCCCGCTCTCGGCACGACCCAACCCCAGGAGAACTCCGTGCCTCCGCGTCTCCGTGTGATCCCGATCCCCCCCCTGCCCCGGCGGCGCGCCCTACCGGCCCCGCACGATCGCCGCGACCTGCGCGCGGTCGCCGTCGTCGACGGCGCCCTCGATCACGCAGTGCACCTTGCCGCTCGGCGCCACGAGGATCTGCACCGGCAGCGTGGGCTCGGTCTTGAGGTTCAGCGCCTTGAGCCAGGCGTCGCGGCCGCCGCCCTCGGGGAGCCAGTAGCTCCGATTCAGCGCCGGCACCGGCGGCGCGTCCAGCTCGCGGACGAGTTGCCGGCGGTCGTCGTCGAGGGAGACGAAGTGCAGGTCGAGGCCGAGGTCGCGCTGCCAGCGGACCAGCCGCGGCGCCTCCTCCTTGCACGGGCCGCACCACGCCGCCCAGAGCGAGATCCAGTTCCACTTGCCCGGCGTCGGCAGGCGCTCGGGCAACGCGGCGGCGCCGGCGGCCGCCACCTGCGCCAGGTGGCCGGGCGGGAAGGCGCGGCCGAGAGGCGGGCCCGGGCAGAGCGTCCGCGGCGCGCGCGGCGCCGCGGCCCTGGGCGCGGCGTCCACGGCGGCGGGCGCGGCCGGCCCCGACGCCAGCACGGCCTCGCTGCGCTTGAGCCCGGCCGCGGGGTGCCCGCGGCCGTCCTCGCAGCCGAGGACGGCGAGGCCCGCGGCGGCGGCCGCGGCCGCTAGAGCCGACAGTCGACCCATGACACGAAGGCGCTGCGGTTGATGGCGTCCTGGTTGCAGCTCTTGTCGCTGCGGGAGTTCGGCCAGTCGCAGAAGGCCTTCGGGAGCTGGGCGTACTCCTTGCCGAGCCACAGCATCCCGACCTGCTTCTCGAGGGCCGGGTCCTTCGTGAGCTCCGACAGGTGGAACAGCACCGAGTTGGCGCGCTTGTGCGAGAGCGCCCGGTTGGTCTGCACGGTGCCGGTGCGCGAGCCGCGCGCGACCACGAAGAAGTAGCGCGCGCCGCGGCGGTCGAGCCAGCGCTCCTCGATGAGCTTGCGGGCGCCCTCGTCGAGCTTCTCGGTGCCCTCGTCGAAGAGCACGATGGCGCCGCGGCCGTTGAGCGGCGTGAAGAGCGCGTTGAAGTCCTCGCCGCTGATCGAGGCGAGGCTCTTCACGTCGCTCGGCTGGCAGCCGCGGCGGGCCTGCGTGCCGACGAGGCCGCAGGCGTTGAGCACTCGCTGCAGCACCTGCTTGAAGACCGGCGTGCAGTAGGCCGCCTCGGCGTGATCGGCGGTGGCCGGGGCGGGCGTCGCGGCCGGCGCGGTCATGCGCTGCCCGGCGGCGCGGACCCCGCCGCCGACGAAGATGCTGCCCGCGAGGGTGAGGGCGAGCGCGACGGCGCCGCCGACGAGCGTGGCGCGGCTCATCGCAGCACCTCCGGCGCGAGCTGGGACAGCGTGTAGCGCAGGCCGAGGTCGGTGTCCTCGTCGCACACGCGCCGCTCGCCCAGGTAGAGCTGCGGCGTCGAGACGGGCACGCGGTTCGCGACCGCGTACTGCAGCAGGTTGTTCATGCGGACCTTCGTCTTCTTCGCGTCGAGGCACGCGTCCACGCCGCCGCCGAAGTGCTCGCGCACCCGCGCGCGCAGGGGCGCGTCCCCGGCCTTGCCGAGCCGCGTCAGCTCGTCCTGGTTGCGGTACACCCAGTCGAGCGCCTCCCGCTCCCGGCCCTCGGCGCACACGACGGCGCGCGAGAGCAGGCACGCGCCGGGGTGCAGCGAGCGGTCGACCATCCAGTTGCACGAGCTGTCGAGCGGGAAGAGCGCGACGGAGAGGTCGAGGTTCTCGATCACGCCCTCGTCGTCGAGACGCTGGTGGAGCGCCTTGCACGTCGGGCACAGCGGGTCGACGAAGACCGTCGCCGGGCGCGTCGCGCGCGGCGTCTGCAGCTTGAGGAGCGAGCGCGCCGTGCCGTCCTTCGCCGCCGGCAGCGTGCCGCACGAGGTCAGGCGGGGGCGGTAGTCGGGCAGCGCGGCCACGTAGCACACGACCGGGACGATGAGGCACAGGGCGCCCAGGCCGACCCAGCCGAGGATGGGCCCGGCGCCGCCGCGGCGCAGCGGGTCGCCGCCGGGGGCGACGAGGTGCGCCGGGCCGCCCGCCGCGGCGCGGCGCACGCGCAGCGCGGCCCAGACCGCGCCCAGGCACAGCAGGATCGACGCCACGTAGAGGCCGATGCAGGTCTTGCAGAACGAGCCCAGCTTCACCGCCGAGATCAGCGCCATGACGATCGTCGCGGCGAGCGGGCCGAAGCTCGCGGCCGCGAGCAGGTCGTAGAGCCGGCGGTCCGCCTCCTCGCGGGCGGCGAGCAGCCCGACGGCGAAGGCGCTGAAGAAGACGTAGAGGCCGAGCGCGAAGAGCGCGATGGGGATCCCGCCCCAGAACGCGCCGCGGAACAGGGCCGAGTAGGCGCTGTTCATGGCGACGCGGCAGCCGCTCGCCCCCTCGCCGGTGGCGCCGAGGCCCGGGATGATGCTGCAGTGCACGTCGTGGAGCTGGCGGTCGAGGTGCGCCACGTAGTCGTGCGTGGAGATGCCCGCGAAGAGCAGCCCGAGGACGGCCGCCGCGAGCACGAGGATGAGCTGATTCCGTGCGGGTGTCGACATGTGGGTTCCGGTGGCAGTGCCGGCAGAAGCTTACCGCAAGTTGCAGGAAGTCGAGGGTCATCGACGCGGCGCGCCGGCCGGCGGCGGCGGGCGCTGCCGGGCGGCCGCGCCGGGGGGCGGAGGGGGCGGCGGGGCTACTTCTTGGGCGCGACGGCCTTGGGCGCGCCGGCCGGCTTGGCGGCGTCGGCCGTCTTGGCAGCGTCGGCCGGCTTGGCGGCGTCGGCCGGCTTGGCGGCGTCGGCGGCCGGGGCGGCCTTCGCGGCCTCGAGGTCCTTCTGGAGCTTCTCGACCTGCGCGGTCATCGCGTCGGCCTTGGCGGCCTTGATCTTCAGCTCGGCGCTCTCCTTCTTCGCGGCGTCGAGGTCCTTCTGCGCCTTGTCGAGGTCCGCCTTCGCGGTCGTGAGGGCGGCCTTGCACTCCTTGTCCTCGCAGCCGGTGGACAGGCCGATGAAGCCGACGAACGCGAGCGTGCTGCAGATGATGCCGATGTTCTTCATGAGCTCCTCCGATGGACTACGTCACACGCGGTGCAGCCCGTCTCCGTCCCGCTGCGCCACGCGGCGGCCTGCACGCCCGCGGCGCTCCTGCGCTGTCCGGTCCCGCGTCTCGGGCAGAGTCACTACGCCTGTCGCGCGGAAGTGTCAAGCGCGGGTTGACTTCACGGCCCCGCGTTCGAACGTAGTGGATAGCGGGGGGCCGGGAGCGTGGATGAGCGACGAGCAGTTGCGACACTTCCGCCGGCGGCTCGAGCTCGAGCGTCAGGCGGTCAACCTGCGGATCAAGACGGAGCAGGAGGGCGGCGCGTACGAGCGGCAGGGCGGCGAGGACGCGGAGGAGCTGTCGGCCGTGACGGAGCGGCAGGACCAGTCGCTCCGCCTCGGGGACAGCCTCAGCGACGAGTTCGCGGCCATCGACGAGGCGCTACTGCGCATCGACCACGGCGAGTACGGCCAGTGCGACGTGTGCGGCCACGACATCGACCCGCGCCGGCTCGAGGCGCTGCCCACCGCGCGCACCTGCACGGCCCACTCGGGCCGGCAGGCGGGCGGGCCGACGCTGTAGGCCGCTACGAGCCGCAGCCGCAGGCGGTGGGCGCGCTGGCGCTGTTGAGCGGCGCCGGCGTCAGGAGCGTGAAGTCGGCGCTGTTCGTGCTCGTGTCGGTGCAGCCCGAAGCCGCGCGCTGCGCCGACGTGGTCGCGCTCAGGTTGGGCGTGGGGGTCGTCTCGGCGCAGCTCGCCGTCGCGCCGTAGCCGACGAAGTCGACGACGTCGGCCGTGGGGCAGGTCCCGGTCAGCGCGGTGGTGGTGCTGACGAGCGCGATCTTGCCCGCGGCGGCGGCCATGGCGATCGTGCCGCCGGCCAGGTCGGGGGTGGGCAGATCGCTGCCGTTCGGGCCGCACGACTCCTGCACCAGGAAGGAGCCCCCGCCCGGGATGGTCGCGCCGACCGGCATGAGCGTCCTCAGCCAGCTCGATCCGGTGTCGGACGCGTACTGGACCGACCACCCGGCGAGGGACACGGGGTTGACGCCGCGGTTCTTGAGCTCGACGAAGTCGCACTTGTAGGTCGCGCCGGCGTTGCCGCCGCCGCCGTACACCTGCCGGATGACGACCTGCGACGGCGCGCACGGCGCTACGACCTCGGCGGTGGCGAAGTCGGCCCAGGTCGCGGGGTCCGTGGCGGAGACGGGGCCGGTCCGGCCGCAGTAGCGGTGGAGGACGCCGCCGGAGGCCGGGTCGACCAGGCCGACGCGGAAGCCGTAGCGGTAGCTGCCCGGGGTCGCGATCTGCAGGAGCCCCTTCGCCTCGTCGAAGCTCGCGTCGAAGCCCGGGGTGGGGCTGGCGCCGCCGTGGTACTCGGCGTCGGGGCTGGGGCCGGCCGGGAGCCAGGTCCAGGTGCTCGGATCGGCGCTGGCGCCGTACCCGAGCGCCGCCACGAGGTAGGGGAAGTGATCGTTGCCGAGCTGGTTGACGGTCGTGACGCCCGGGATGGAGAAGCGGGCCGTGACGGGCTGCGCGACGCTCGGCGACAGCGGCCACACGACCGGCGGGCCGGCCTGCGGGATGTCGTCGGGCCACGCGAGGGCGCAGGTCACGGCGGAATACGCCCCTACCGCAGGGAGGCCGCAGTCGTCGTTCGCCGCGCCGGGCGTGCCGTAGTCGGTGGCGCCCGGCACCGGGGTCCCGGCGTCGCACCAGTACCAGCGGTGCGCCGCGGCCGCGGGCGCCTCGGCGACCGCCTGCGCCAGGGTCAGCGAGTGGCCCGCCATGCTCGGCCAGGCCGCGTCGTAGGCGAGGCTGGCGACGGTGGTCGCGCCCGCCGCCAGGACGAGGGTGCCCGCCGTCTCGTCGAGGACGAAGCCCGCCGGCCACTGGTAGTCCGTGTTCACGTAGGGGTCGCCGTCGTACGGCTGCGCCGCGGCGCCGAGCACGAAGTAGTCGCCCGGCGGCGTGAGCGTGAGACCGCTGATCGTGAACGAGGGCGCCGCCGCGGCGGCGGTGTCGGTGAGCGAGAGCCCGGCGAGGTTGAGCAGCCGGCCCGCGACGTTGTGGACCTCGAGCCACTGCCGCCGGGTCGCGTGATCGCCGGGGGTGTGCATCACCTCGGTGATGACGAGATCGCCCGCGGCGGGCGCGGCCCAGGCGTCGAACATCGCGCTGACCCCGTCGGTGAGCCCGCCCGCGGCCGCCCGCAGGCGGTAGCCCGCGAGCGCGACGTCGACGACGAGGGCGCCGAAGGTGGCGACGCCGCCGGCGGCGGTGACCGCGGTCGCGCCGGACAGGTGGGCCCCCGCGGGCGCGGCGTCGAGGCTCACCGTGACGGCGCCGGCGAAGGCGGGATCGGCGTTGCCGTAGGGGTCCTGCGCCGCGACGACGACCGCGGGCGTGATCGCCGTCGCCACCTCGGCCGCGGCCGGCTGCGCGGTGAAGACGAGCCGGGTCGCGGCCGCCGCGCCGACCGCGACCGCCTGCGTGCCCGTGATCGCGGCGTGCGCCGTGTCCGTGGCGGTGACCGTGCGGCTGCCCGCGGTCTTCAGCGTGACGCCGGCGGTGAAGGTCTTCACGCCCGCGTCGCCGGCCGCGAAGGCCGCGTTCGCCGGGAGCACCGCCTGCGGGTCCGTCGACGTGAACGCGATCGTGCCGGTGTAGCCCGGGGTCGTGTTGCCGCGGGCGTCCCTGGCCGTCACCGTCACCGTCTGCGGCGCGCCGGCGGTGGCCGCGACGGGCAGGCCCACGGCGAGGGCCGCCGTCGCGCCGGGGCCCACGTCGAAGCTCTGGCTGACGGCCGCGGTCACTCCGGCGCCGCTCGCCTGTAGCGTGTAGGTGCCCGCCGTGTCGAGGCCGATGGTGAACGTGGCGAGCCCGCCGGCGACCGCGGTCGGCCCGCCGCCGGTGAGCGTGGCCCCGGCCGGGCCCGAGGCGATGGTGAGCGTCACGCTGCCGGTCGCGCCCGTGACGACGGCGCCGGTCGCGTCGAGGACGCCGACCTGCGCGCTGCCGGCGGCATCGGCGGCGAAGCTCGCGGGCTGCGCCACGAACCCGAGGTGCGTGGCCGGCGCCGCGGTCACGGCGAACGCGCCGCTGGTCGCGCTCGTGAGGTCCGCCGCGGACGCGACGATGGTGTACCCGGCGCCGGCACGGTCGACATTGAGATCGGCGAAGGTCGCGACCCCGCCGTCGGTGGCGACGGTCCGCGTGCCGCCGAGCGCCGCCCCGGCCGGGCCGCCCGCCAGGGCCAGCGTCACGGCGGCGGTCGCGCTCGTCACCGTCTCGCCGGTCGCGTCCTGGATCGCGACCCGCACGGCCGGTGTGATCACCGCGCCCGCCACGGTGGCGGTCGGCTGGATCAAGAACCCGAGCTTCACGGCGGTCGGGGGCGGCGTGACCGGCACGAACGTGACCGTCGGCCGGTCCGCGAGCGCCACCGCCGCGGCGCCCGTGCCGGCCGTGGTCGTGATCGTCTTCTGCTCCGGCACGGTCGAGGCCAGCGTGGCCGTCGCGACCCCGTCCGCGTCGGTCGGCGCCGCGGGCGGGCTGTAGAAGTTGCCGCTGCCGCTGACGGTGAGGTACACGGCGACGCCCGCGACCGGCGCGCCGCTCGCGTCGCGCGTCGTCACGGTGATGGTCACCGTGTCGGCGCCGTCGGCGCGGACGCCCGTCGCCCGGTCCACCACCACCGTCGAGCGCGCCGCGTCCACCACCGCGACGACCGGCCCGTCGGCGGTCGGCAGGGGCTCGCCCGCGGGCCCGCAGGCGGCGCAGAGGAGCGACAGCGACACGAGGAGCGGCCCGGCGACGCGGTGGAGCATGGGACCAGCCTGCCACGCCCCACCGCCCCGCATCAAGGAGGGGACACGCAGCTCCCCCGTAACCGCGCGTCCCCACTGCCGTCCTGGACCATAGTGCGCATTCTGCTATGACGCATGGCGTCAGAGAGAAATGCGCACTTGCGTCCAGGACGCTTCTGGTTTCAGCTACCTACGGGGGGGCTGCGTGTCCCCATGATCGGCCGGGCCCGAGAAGTGGCGGCGTTGACGGACCTGCTCGCCGGCGGGGCGCGGCTCGTCACGCTCTGGGGGCCGGGGGGCGCTGGCAAGACGCACCTGCTCCGGCACTTCGCGGCGACGCGGGCGGCGGCCGGCGAGGGCTGCTTCTGCGACGCGAGCGAGGCGCGGACCGAGGCCGACCTCGGCCGGTGCGTGGCCGCGGCGCTGCGGCTCGAGCGCGGCGGCGGGGCCGCGGACGGCGACGCGCTCTGCGACGCCCTCGCGGCGCGGCCGCGCACGCTCCTCCTCCTCGACAACGTCGAGCAGATCGCGGGCCCGGCGCGGGCCGCCGTCGCCCTCTGGCTCGCGCGCGCCCCGCGCCTGCGCATGGTGACGACCTCGCGCGAGCCGCTCGGTCTGCAGGGCGAGGCGCGCCTCGAGATCGGGCCCCTGCCCGAGGCCGACGCGGTGCAGCTCTTCGTGGAGTCGGCGCGGGCGATCCGGCCGCTTGACCTCGAGTCCGAGGCCGCGCGCCGGGTGGTCCGGCGTGTGGTCGCCCGGCTGGATCGCCTGCCGCTCGCCATCGCGCTCTGCGCCGGGCGCCTCGAGGTGCTGGAGCCGGCGGAGCTCCTGGACCGGCTGGGCCGGCCGCTCGATCTCCTGCGCGCCCCGGCCCACGCTGCCGGGCCGCGCCACGGCACGCTGAGCGCCACCGTGCGCTGGTCGTGGGACCTCCTCGGCCCCGTCGAGCAGCAGGCGCTCGCGGTGTGCGCCGTCTTCCGCGGCGGCTTCGCGACCCGCGCGGCCGAGGACCTCCTGGCCGCGTGCGGCCTCGACGGCGCCGGGCTGGCGGTGCTGGAGTCGCTGCGGTTGCGCTCGCTGATCCAGCCGCTGGCGCCGGCGGGCGCGGGCGCGCGGCTGCGGCTGTACGAGGCGGTGCGCGAGTTCGCCGCCGCGCGGCTCGACGAGCGCGGGCTCCGGAAGGCCGCGGGCGTCGAGGTGCGCGCCATCATCGCCGAGGCCTCGTGGATCAGCGCCAACGCGAGCGCCGCCACCTTCCTCGCCGCCCAGGGCATCGCGGTCCGCGCCATCCCCCACTGCCACGTCAAGGCCATCATCGCCGACGGCGCGCGCGCCTACCTCGGCTCCGAGAACCTGAGCTGGACGTCGCTGTCGAAGAACCGCGAGGTCGGGCTGATCGTGACGGAGCCCGCCGCCATCGCGGTGATGGCGGCGACGTTCGAGGCGGACTGGGCGGTGGGCGCCGCGTTCTGACCGGCAGGACAGCCTCGGGCCGCTGCCAGTCCGCTGCCAGTCCGCCGCGCCGTTGACACCCCTCCCCCGTCGGTCCAAGATGCGGCCCGACGACAGGCAGTCGCGGGCGGCGCAGGTAACCCGCACCTCCGAGGTAAGGTCCACATGGCCATCAGCATCGGCGACAAGAGACTCACGATCGAGGACGTGGAGCGCGTCGCGCGCCACGGGGAGAGGGTGGAGCTCAGCCCGGCCGCCGTCGAGCGCATCAAGACGTGCCGCCGCATGCTCGACAAGAAGATCGAGGCGCACGAGCTCATGTACGGCGTCAACACCGGCATCGGCGAGCTGGCCGAGGTGGCGCTCGACGACGAGCAGGTGCGGCAGTTCCAGCGCTACCTCATCTACAACCACGCCGCGGGCATCGGCAAGCCGGCGCCCATCGAGCACGTGCGCGGCGCGATGCTCTCCCGCATCAACGTCCACCAGCGCGGCTACTCGGGCCCGCGGCCCGAGATCACCCAGACCTACGTCGACATGCTCAACCGGGGCGTCACCCCGGTCGTGTGCGAGAAGGGCAGCGTCGGCGCGTGCGGCGACCTCGCGCCGATGAGCCAGATCGCCCTCAGCCTCATGGGCGAGGGCGAGTCGTTCTACGAGGGCGAGCGCATGCCGACGCGGCAGGCGCTGGAGCGCGCCAGCATCCCGATCCCGGGGCTCCAGGCGCGCGACGGCCTCGCCGCGATCAACGGCTCGAACCTCATCACCGCCATCGGCAGCCTCCTGCTCTTCGACGCCGAGCGCTGGGTGAAGCAGGCCGAGATCGCCTGCTCCATGTCGCTCGAGGCGCTGCTCGCGAACCCGAAGCCCTACCAGCCGAAGCTGCACGAGCTGCGCGGCTTCCGCGGCGCCCAGACCTCCGCGGCCAACATGCGCGCGGTCATGCAGGGCTCGGACCTGCAGACCGGCAAGCTCAAGCTGAAGGTGCAGGACGCCTACTCGATGCGCTCCTCGCCCCAGGTGATCGGCTCGCTGCGCGACGGCATGGCCTTCGCCCGCACGCAGTTCGAGATCGAGCTCAACGGCGTGGCGGACAACCCGATCTTCGACGCCGCCGAGAACCAGGTCTACACCGGCGCGAACTTCCAGGCGACGCCGATGTCGCTGCCGCTCGACATGGTCGCGGCGGGCCTCACGATGGTGTGCGTCCTGTCGGAGCGCCGCCTCAACCGCCTCCTCAACCCGAACATCAGCATCGGCCTGCCGCCCTTCCTCACCAAGGGCGCCGGCATGTTCTCGGGCCTCATGCTGAGCCAGTACACCGCCGACACGCTCGTCGTCGAGCAGCGCATCCTCTCGACGCCGTCCTGCATCCAGTCCATCCCGGCCGCCGCCGACCAGGAGGACTTCGTGTCGATGGGCATGAACGGCGCGCTCAAGGCCAAGCAGATCCTCGAGAACGCCCACGGCGTCCTCGGCATCGAGCTGATCGCCGCCGCGCAGGCGCTCGACTTCCGCGAGTTCGGCTTCGGCCAGGGCACCCGCGCCGCCCACGGCGCGGTCCGCGAGGTCGTCGCCCACCTCGACGTGGACCGGCCGCTCTTCACCGACCACAACGCCATGATGGCCGCCGTCGCCCAGTGCCGCGTGCTCGAGGCCGTCGAGCAGGCCATCGGCCCGCTCAAGAGCTCCTGGTCGTAGTCACCGCCGCTTCGGCACCCACGCCCAGATCATCTCGCACGCGACCGGCTCCCGGCCGGTGCCGTCGCTGACGGTCACCCGCACCGGGGTCTCGCCCTTCGGCGTCGTGCGGATCGCCTCGAGCTGCTCGGGCGTCAGCTCCGCGACGGCGCGCATGGCGCCCTGCGGGCGCTTGAGGAAGTCCACCCGCAGCGTCTTGATGACCGGCACGCTCGCGTCGGGCACGTTCATGCCGACGACGAACCCGCTCGCGGTCTCCGCCAGCAGCGCGACCGCCGCGGCGTGCACGTTGCCGATGTGGTTGCGCACGTGGCGCGCGTTCGCGATCGTGATCACGGCGCGCTCGTGGGTCAGCTCCTCGATGCGCAGCCCCGCCGTGCCGACGAACGGCACGAAGCGGCCGAGGACCAGCGAGCGCAGCGGCGCCTGCAGGACCTTGGGCAGCATCGCGATGGGGGCCATGGTGCGGGAGAAGCGGTTCGCGAGGGGCATGGTCGGCTCCGGCGCAGTGGCGCTGCCAGCATGCCGGGCCGGGCGCGCCGGATCAAGGCCACGGCCGCGGGAGCGTGGGGCGCTC
>DASXVK010000069.1:0-32083 GCA_036504295.1 Polyangia bacterium | reverse complement strand
CCCCGGCCGGGGCGCCGAGGGCGCGGCCGTCGCGGCCCACCTTCTTGTACTGCTCGAGCATCTGCTGCTCACGCTTCAGCTCGAGCATGAAGGTCTCTTTCATCCACCGCGACAGGTGCTTCGAGGTGTAGACGGGCTCCTGGCTCATGACGTAGGCCTGGAGCTCCTCCTGCATCTCGTTCGCCCACTGGTAGCGGTCCTCGGGATCGCGGGCGAGGCCCTTCATGACGATCCGCTCGAGGGCCTTGGGCACGCGCGGGTTCAGCGCCGAGGGCGGCTGGATGTCGACGTTGCGCACCTTCTCGAGCGTCGAGAAGTCGCTGTCGCCGAGGAAGAGCCGGTCCCCGGTCATCAGCTCGTACAGCATGGTCGCCGTGGCGAAGATGTCGGAGCGGCGGTCGAGCGGCAGACCGCGCACCTGCTCGGGCGACATGTAGCCGAACTTGCCCTTGAGCACGCCGGCCTGGGTCTTCGAGGTGCGGCTCGCGGCCTTGGCGATGCCAAAGTCGATGAGCTTCACCTCGCCCTCGTACGAGACGATGATGTTCTGCGGCGAGACGTCGCGATGGATGAGCTGCATCGGCTTGCCCATCGCGTCCTTCTTGTGGTGCGCGTAGTCGAGCCCCTCGCACGTCTTGGCGGCGAGGAACGCGGCCATCGGGAACGGCATGATCTGCTTCATCCGCCGGAAGCGGTTCTGGATCTGGAGCACGTCCTTGCCCCAGACGAACTCCATGGCGATGAAGTGCTGATCGTTGATGCGCCCGAGCTCGAAGATCTGGCAGATGTTCGCGTGCGAGAGCTGGCCGGCGATCTTGGCTTCATCGATGAACATCTCGATGAACTCCTTGTCGTCGGACATGGCCGGGAGGATCCGCTTGATGGCGAGGATCTTCTCGAAGCCCTCGACGCCGAACGACTTGGCCTTGAAGATCTCGGCCATGCCGCCCACGCTGATGCGTTCGAGGAGGAGGTACTTCCCGAATGGGATTGGCTGTTGCACGCGCTCTCCCCCGCCGCGCCCCGTAATGGGACTCTCACAGGGTCTCCCAGAAAATGTTACGCCTGCGTGGGAATTCCAGTCAACGGAAATCGTGGTCTGTGGACCCAGGATTAGAAGCCACAGCAACGACCGTAATGCAAACCAGGGTGTCACAGCCCATGGGCGGTAGCCCCCGGCGAGCCGGCCTCGGGCGCTAGAAGTCGGCCCCCAGCGCGAGGGCGGCCCCGCCCGGCAGCGCCGCCGGCACGAGTCGCGCGCCCAGCCGCTCGCGGGTCGCGGCGCGCGCGCGGTGGAAGTAGCAGCCGTCGACGATGCCGTAGACGAGCGTGCCCGCGAGCAGCGAGAACGCGACGATGTTGAGGGACTTCACGGCGTTGAACGTGCTCTCCGACGCCACCGTGCCGTCGGCCCGCGGCATGCCGCGCAGGGCCCAGTAGGTGCCGAGGTCGAGGCCGAGGAACGCGACCTCGAGGGCGAGCAGGGTCCAGGCCTTGGCCCGCTGCTGGTTCTGGAACTGGCCGAGCGGCGGCAGCAGGTTCAGCCACGCCGAGGGCTGCTCGGCGCGCAGCGCTCGACCCACGTCGCCGCTGTGGCGCACGCGCACCTCCTCGAGGAACCCGATCGCCTCGGGCGGCACGAGCGCCGGATCGAGGCGAGCGCGCGGCTCCGCCCGCAGGAGGAGCAGGAAGGCCGCCTCGGCGCCGCCGCGGCGGCCGAGCAGGAACAGGGCGACGCCGTAGGCGCGCAGCGCCTGCCCGCGATCCGCGCCCTGCAGGCGCTCCTCCTCGACGAGCGGCCGCAGCAGCGCGACCGCGGCGTGGTACTGCCCGTACTCGAACGCCTCGAGCCCGCGCTTGAGCGCGGCCGCGGGCGTCGGGGGCGGCGCGACGGCGGGCGCGGACGCGGGCGACGGCTCGAGCGCCGGGGCCGGCTGCGCCGCGGCCGGCGCGGCCGCGAGGAGCGCGCCGAGACCGAGCGCAGCGACGATGCGGCGGGCACCCATCGGCTAGGGATCAAACACGCTTTTGCGCCGGGGCGCAAGGTGGGGGACGGAAACAGGGAGACGAGGAGGCGGGGAGACTGCCTTGGGTTGGGTCGCGGTAAGCGCGTGAGAACGGCGCTCGGGCGGGGAGCCGCGCGCCGGCCGCCGCCCAAATCAGTCCTGCTCCCCGTCTCCCCGACTCCCTGTTCAATCCCCAGCGGCCCTACCGCTACCGCGCGGGCCCCAGCACCTCCTCGAGCTCCGGCAGGGCGCGCTCGAGGGCGCTGGCGACGATGCGCTGGGCCACGCGGTCGCGGGGCTCGCCGTAGAAGTGCTGGACGCGGACGGCGACGGCGCGGTCGCGCCACCGCCGGCCGTCGGCGGCGACGATGCGCAGCGTGACGCGGCCGTCGGTGCCGGGGGGCTGGCCGGGCGTGGCGGTCAGCCGCTCGACCCGGACCATGAGCGCGCCGCGGCAGCCCGCCGCCGCCGCCGCGGCCGCCGCCGTCGCGACCCCGGTGAAGCCGTAGCGCGCCTCGGGCACCGGCTTGAGGTGCAGCCGGCGGCGCACGAAGAGGTAGGCGCTGCGCGTGGCCGGCACGCGGACGTCGGGGCCCGCGCCCGCGACCGGGGCGTCGACGCCGAAGACGAGCAGCGCCGGCGCGGCCTGCGACGCGGGGCTCGAGGCCGGCGGCGCGGCCGGCCCCTCGAGCCCGGGCCGCAGCGCGCGGGCCAGCTCGCCGGCGGCCTCGTCGAGCCGCTCGAGCCGGGCGACGACGTCGGTCGGCGGCCCCTGGCGGGTGCGGCGGGCGACGTTCACGACCACGGCGTGCAGCCGCACGTGGTCGGCGCGATCCGGCTCGATCACGCCGGCGACGCACAGCTCGCCGCCGAGGGCGCGGGCGGCGGCGGCGAGCGGCGCCGGCTCGTCGCTCGCCGGCCGCTGGGTGGCGACGATGGGCCGCAGCCCCGGCGCCGTCTCGAGCGACTTGGCGACGGCGCGCGCGAGGCTCTGCCCGTAGATCCGCTGCTCCGCCGTGCGCGCCGCGAAGGGGAAGACGACGACCGCGGTGCGGCGCGGCTGCGCCGCGGCGGGGCCGGCGCCCGCGAGGAGCGCGATCACCACCAGGAGCCGACCCTCGACGCACGCCATCATCACCGCTCCTTGGCACCGCTCCTTGTGGCCCGCGGCACGGCGCACCCGCCGCGCGGCCGAGCACTTTGATGTCAGCCGAAGCGCGCCGTCGCGTCAAGGCGGAGCGTGCGGCGCGGTCTCATTCGACACAAACGCAGCGTCGAAGCAGCCGAACCGCGGCTGATCGCGCCGGTGCACTTTTCTGCGCAGCGATCACGGTCGGCGACATCCCATGCTGAGGAGGGCAGCATGACCGGCAGGGGCACCGTGAACGTGCTGTACGTGGATCCCGACGCCACGGTGGGCGCCGCCTTCGTCGCGGCGGTGGCCGGCGATGGCCTGTGCGTGAGCGCCGTGCCCACGGCCGAGGCGGCCCTCGGCCTGCTCGGGGAGTGCGAGTGCGCGGTCGTCGTCGTCAACCTCGACGCGGCGCGCAGCGCGCTCGCGCTGCTCACGCAGGCGCGGGGGCTCGCGCCCGAGTGCCGGCGGCTCCTGGTGAGCGACGGCTCGGACGCGGCGACGGTGCGGGACGCGGTGAACCGCGCCGGGGTCGATCAGATCCTGCCGCGGCCCTCGCGCGCGGAGGAGCTGCGCGCGACGGTCCGCCGGGCCGCCGACATGTACCTCCTCATGCGCGAGAACGCCCGGCTCACGGTGGAGCTGGCGCGGCGCTCGCAGCGGCTCGAGGAGCTCAACCTCTACCTCGACGAGCAGGTCCGCACGCGCACCACGAACCTCCTCGACAGCCTCATCGGCGCGCTCGACCTGCGCGACACCGAGACGCAGTGGCACTCGCGCCGGGTCGCGATCTACGCGCTGGAGATCGCCGACGCCATGGACGTGCCCATGGCCGACCGCGACGACATCGAGCGGGGCGCGCTGCTGCACGACATCGGCAAGATCGGCCTGCCCGACGCGATCCTGCGCAAGCCCGGCCCGCTCGACGCGCGCGAGTGGGCGCGCATGCGCACGCACCCGGAGCTGGGCTACCGCCTGCTCGAGGGCATCGACTACCTCGCCGAGGCGCGCCGCATCGTGCTCCACCATCACGAGCGGTGGGACGGCCGCGGGTACCCGGCGGGATTGCCGGGGCCGCGCATCGCGCTCGGCGCGCGCATCTTCCAGGTGGCCGACACGCTCGACGCGATGGCCTCGGATCGGCCCTATCGCGCCGCCCCGGGCTTCGCCGCGGCCCGCGCGGAGATCCGGCGCTGCTCGGCGAGTCAGTTCGACCCCGCCGTGGTCGAGGCCTACGACTCCATCTCCGACGACATCTGGCAGCGAGTCGGCGCGCCCTTCTCGAACACGGTGCGGATACCCATCGGCGAGACCGCGCGGGTCGCCGCGTGGCGGCGCCCGGCCACCATCGGGAGCGATCCGTCCGACGACGGCCTCCCGCTGCCGGCGCTGTCGCCGGGGTGAGCCCGCGCGCTCACTCCATGTCGTCGGGATCGCAGAACAGGATCTGGAAGCGCCCGCTCGCGTCGGTGACGGCTTCGGCGCGGGCGGCGGGGTCGGCCTGCGCCGGCGTGCGCAGGCGGGAGGCCTCGACGTAGACGCCGGCGAGCGCGGTGCCGTTGCGCGGCCGCACGGTGCCGGCGAGGAGCAGGCCGCGCGGCAGGTGCAGGGTGGTCACGTCGATGTCGCCGAGGCTGCCCACCTGCACGATCTGCATCGCGCGCGCGAGGCCGCTCGCGGGCGGCGGATCGGCGACGAGCAGGTAGTCGAGCGGGGCGGCCGGATTGGCGGGATCGATGCGGACGTGGAACGCGCCGCCGTCGTCGGCGCTGGCCTGCGGCGCCGCGCCGAGGGCCGCCGCGCCGTGGCCGCCGCGCAGGATCGCCGTCACCCGCGTGCCGCCGACGCTCCCCGCGACGCCGGCCGCGCGCGCGAGCGTGCCCGAGAGGCGGACCTTGCGGTAGAGCTGGACCGGCAGCGGCGCGGCCGGGAGCGTCACCGCCACGCGCGTGACCGCGTCCTCGCTCAGGCCGTGGCCGAGCGGCTCGACGACGAGGTCGTAGCTGCCGGCGGGCAGCGCCGGCACGACGATGCGGCCCGCGCCGTCGGTGACCGCGCTGCGCCGCACGACGCCCGGCAGCGGCTGGCTGAGCCCGCCCGAGGTGAGCGTGCCCGCCTGCGCGACCTGCGCCCGCAGCGTGACGCGGGCCCCGGCGACCGGCGCCGACCCGTCGTAGGAGCGCACGGTCACGTCGAGGTCGCCGCCGGGCGCGAGCGCCGGGTCGTAGGCGATGGCGAGGTCGGGCGTGGCCGCGGTGACCGTGATGCCGGTGTCGAGCTCGAGGTCGGGCAGGCCGCTCGCCGCCGGCGCCGCGACCGAGAGGCCGAACGCGCCGGGCTGCACCCGCACGGTGAAGGCGCCGTCGCCGGCCGCGGTGCCGAGCGTCGAGGGCAGCCGGCCGCTCGTCAGCACCACCCGCGCGCCGGCGAGGGGCGCGCCGTCCTGGGCCACGACCGCCCCCTGCACCGCGACCCCGGGATCGAGCACCAGGCGCGCGGCGCCGGCGAGCGACGCGAGCGCGCGGTCCTCGGCCAGGGAGGGGGCGAAGCGGGGCGCGCCGGGCTCGTCGGGGATGACGAGCACGTCGTAGGCGTCGTCGAGCAGGACCACGTGCAGCGGCTCGCCCGCGCGCACGTAGGCCTGCGCCTCGAAGCCGCGGTCGTGGGCGATGAGGCGCACGAACGCGTCCGCGGTCGCGGTGCCGGCCGCGTCGGCCAGGGCGAGGTCGAGGGGGATGCCCTCGTCGAGCGTGACGTTGAGGTCGCCCTGCGGCGTGCCGCCGGTGATGGCGATCACCTGCTGCTGGATCTGCAGGCCGCTCGCCGGCGGCGGCACGAACCGCAGCACCACCTGCTCGGGCTGGCCCGTGGGGTTGCGGGCGAGGAGCGAGTCCTCGGCGGTGCAGGTCTGGAAGTAGCCGCCCGTCACCCGGACGCTGATGTGGTAGGAGCCGGCGCGGGCGATCGGGACGTCGACCTGGGACTCGTCGGCCGTGCGCGGCGTGACCACGACCGCGGCGCCCGTCGCGTCGGTGACCGACCAGTCGTACGTGAAGGGCCCGCCGGACGGCCCGGGGTGGACCTCGGCGGCGATCGTGTCCCCCGGCGCCGGGCTGCGGGTCGACACGGTTAGGCTGGCGGTGCACTGGACGCCGGCGTCGTGCTCGCCCCAGGGGTTCACGCTGGCGGACGCGCCGCAGCCCGCGAGGGTGAGCGCCACCGCCGCGATCGCCGCCGCGCGCATCAGTACACCTCCAGGTTCCAGGTGACGCGCTGCACGCACGCGGCCAGCGGATCGGCGCCGGGCGGGCACACGGCGTCGTCGGCGCCGCAGGTCGCGCCCGCGTGCGCGGCGCGATCGGCCACGTCGACGCGCACGACGATCTCGTCGCCCGCGGAGAACGCGGCCTGGTCGAGGGCGTAGTAGCTGCGGGCGTAGTCCGGCACCGCCACGAGCGCCCCGTCGCCCGGCGCGCGCAGCGACCAGGTGAAGCGCGGGAACCCGGCCTCGTTGGTCGCCGCCGGCGGGAACGGGTCGAGGTCGTCCTCGACGACGTTGACCGCGAGCACGAGCGTGGGATCGAAGCGGCTGACCCAGAGCCGCAGGGCCGGCGTCGGCGTGAGCTGCCGCAGGCAGGGCGAGTGGTCGGGGGCGACCTCGACCTCGCGCGTGGCCGTCGCGGTGAGGCCGCCGCTGTCGGTCACGGTGACCTTCACGCGGTAGGTGCCAGGCAGGTCCGGGGTGAAGCAGCGCGTCGGCACCGGCGTCGGGCAGCCCGGCCGGACGTCGTCGGCGGGGCAGGCCTCGAGGTTCGCCTGGCTCAGGAGCGGCCGCGCATCGAAGTTGGCGAACGCGTAGGTGAGCGCACACCGATCGTCGGCATCAGGATCCGTGCTCCCGAGCGGCGTGAAGGCGATCGGCGACAGCAGCCGGTAGTGTCCATCCTCGGGCCACGTGACGCCGCGCGCGTCGAGCGCGGCGATCGGCGCCCGGTTCTCGACCACGAAGTCGACGGCCCCTGTGCTCAGGGCGCCGCGCTCGTCCTTGGCGGTACCGGTCATGCGGTACGTGATCCCGAGCCGGTGCGGCACGAAGCAGGACGGCGCGGCTGGCTCGCACTCCGTCCAGGCGCCGCCGGGCAGCGCGGCCCCGGTCGCGTCCGTCAGCGTCCAGGTGGTCGTGAGCTTGTCCGCCTCGCCCGGGTTGCGGTCCGCGAGCGTCGCGGTGACGCCGATGGCGTCGCCGCGGTAGTACGGGCCCTCCCGGCTGGGCTGGACGGCGATGGTGGGAGCGAAGTTGGGCTCGTCGAGGTAGATGCAGCCGGTGCCCAGGAGCACGACCGGCAGGGCAGCGAGAAGGCCGCGCATGTCGGGCTCACGGTACCACACGCGAATCCGTACTAGCAATCAGCGTACCAGCGTAACCCTACAGGATCGCGAGCGTTGGCCGCGCGTCGCGGCTGCGGGCGCGGCGGATCGCGACAGCCGTGTCGCGATCCGCAACAACGAGGCTCGCCTGCGGCTCGCCTCAGGGCGCGCACTGGACGCGGGGCACGTCCACGATCACGCAGGTCCGGGCGGCGGAGATGTCGATCACGCCCTCGCCCGCCGCGACGCCGCCCTTGAGCACGGTGACCTTGTGGGTGCCGGGTCGGATGCGGTGGGTGCCGCGGCCGTAGGTCCGGCCGTCGATGTGCACCTGGTCGCCGTCGCTGACCGCGACCCGGAACTCGGCGCTCGTGACCAGCGGCTCGTTGATGGTGATGGGCAGGCCGGGCTTGACCTCGACGGTCTTCTCCCAGCGGAGGCGGGTGGTGGGCTCCTGGGTGCAGACGAGGCGGTGCGGCCCGGGCGCCAGGCGCAGCTCGCGGGCGGGGGGCACCCGGCCGGCCAGCCGCCCGTCCACGCTGAGCGTGCACCACGGCTTGATGAGGACGCTGACCGGCACGGGCGGCGGCGGCGGCGCGACCACGGCCGCGGCCGCGTCCGGCAGGATCGCCGCCCGCGGCCGCGCGGCGCCGGCGTCGACCAGGGCGCCCAGCGGGGCGACCACGCGCGGGCGCTCGCCGCGCGCGCCGGGCGTGACGGCGACGCGCGCGCCCGCGTCGGCGGCGGCCACCGCGGCCCCGGCGGCGTCGACCGGCGCGGCTCCGGCGGCGTCGACCGGCGCGGCTCCGGCGTCCGCGGCGGCGGCGGCCACGCCCGCGGGGGCGGCGTCGCGGGCGAGCGCGCCCGGCGCCGGCCCGAACAGCCGCGGCCACACGAGCGCCGCCGCGGCCGCGAAGCCGCACACCGCGAGCGCGCCCGCGGCCGCGGTCGCCACCTTCCGCCCGCGCTGGCCGCGGCCCAGGCGGTCCACGATCGCCTGCGCCTCGGCGTGATCCGGATCGAGGGCGAGCAGGCGGTTGCACTCGGCGCCGGCGCGGGCCCACTGGCGGGCGGCGACGGCGGCGCGGGCCCGCGTGAGGCACGCGGCGGCCACGCGCGCGCCGAGCGCCCCGTTGTACGCGGCCGGATCCGCGAAGTAGCGCCCGAGCTCGGCGTCCTGGTCCTCGAGCCCGTCCGCCGCGCACACCCCCTCGAGCGCCGCGGCGAGCTCGGCGGCGCCGGCGTAGCGCTCGCGCCGGTCCGCCTGCAGGCACTTGCGGATGACGCGCTCGAGCGGCACGGCCATGCGCGGGTTGCGCGCGCCGGGCGGGGTATAGTCACCCTTGAGGATCGCGAGCGCCGTCGAGAGCGGGTCCTTGCCGGCGAACGGCAGCGCCCCGGTCGTGAGCCGGTAGAGCAGCGCGCCGCACGAGAAGACGTCGCTGCGCACGTCGAGCGGCTCGCCCTTCGCCTGCTCCGGTGACATGTACGCGGGCGAGCCGACGAGCGCGCCGGTCTCGGTGAGCGTCTCGCTGCCGGCCACGCGGGCGATGCCGAAGTCGGTGAGCACCAGCCGCCCGCCGTGGTCGAGGAGGACGTTCTCGGGCTTGATGTCGCGGTGGATGATGCCGCGCTCGTGGGCGCAGGCGAGCGCCCGCGCGATGTGTGCGCCGATCATCGCGCCGACCTCGGGCAGCGGCGTGCCGTGCTCCTGAATGTAGCGCTGCAGCGACGGCCCCTCGCACAGCTCCATGACGAGGTAGGCCGGCCGGCCGTCCTCGGCCGGGGCGTAGTCGTAGATCTCGATGACGTGCGGGTGCTTGAGCGCGGCGACGGCGCGCGCCTCGCGGCGGAAGCGCTCCATGGCCTCGGGGGTGTCCTCGAGGTGCGCGTGCATCACCTTGACCGCGACCGCGCGGCCGAGCTCGACGTCCTCGCCCCGGTAGACGACGGCCATGCCGCCGCGGCCGAGCTCCGCGACGATGCGGTAGCGCCCGATGGTGCTGCCGATCAGCGCGCGCTCAGCCGCCATGCCCGCCGCCCGCCTTCGGGGCCGGCGGCGCCCGGCCGAACGCGGCCGCGCCGAGCGCGACCGCCGCCTCGGGGCTCACCGGCGCGCAGCCGCGGGCGCCGAGGGCGGCGGCGACGGCCGCCCGCACGGCGGGCATGTGGCTCATGCCGCCGCACAGCACGAGCGTGTCGATGTCGCCGCGCGCGAGGCCCGCGGCCGCGAGCGCCTTCTCGCACGGGCCCGGGATGCGAGCGAGGAGGTGGGCGCAGAGCGCCTCGAGCTCCGCCCGCACCAGCCGGTAGCCGAAGCCGATCGTGCCGCCCGGTCCCTGAGCCAGGGCCGGCAGATCGATCAGCACGTCGGTCGCGACCGAGAGCGCCCGCTTGGCGTTCTCGGCCGCGTCCCGCAGCCGCTGCCGCGCCATCGCGTCGCCCTCGAGGTCGATGCCGTAGGTCGCGCCGAACACGGCGCAGAGGCGGGCGACGAGGCGCTCGTCGAAGGCGTCGCCGCCGAGCAGCGGGTCCCGCGCCGCCGCCCGGGTGGTGAGCGCGCCGCCGTCGCGGCCCAGGATCGACACGTTGAAGGTGCCGCCCAGGTCGACGACCGCGAGGTGGTCGCCCGCGCCCCCGCCGGCGGCGGCGAGGGCCGCGGCCACCGGCTCGTTGACCACGCTCCGGGCGCGCAGGCCGGCGAGCTGCGCGGCGGCGACGAGCGCGCGGCGCTGCACCGGCCTGAAGTGGGTCGGCACCGCCAGGATCGCGTCGGTCACCGGGGCGCCCACGTACTCCTCGGCGAGCTCGCGCACGCGCTGCAGCAGCACCGCCTGGAGCTGCTCGGGCTGGTAGTCGCGGCCGTCGATCTGGACGCAGGCCTCGCCGCTCGCGCCCAGGACGATGGCGAAGGGGAGCACCGCCTGCGCCCGGGCCACCTCGGGGGCCGCGTACCCGCGCCCGAGCAGCCGCTTGAGGCTGTGGACGGTGCGCTGCGGGTTGAGCTGGGCCTGGCGCTTCGCCGCGGCGCCGACGAGCATCCGTTCACCATCGACGAAGGCGACGTACGACGGCATCGTCGGCGCGCCCGCGCCGAGGTACAGCACCTGCGGCTCGCCGCCGTCCATGATCGCGGCGCAGGTGGTGACGCTCCCGACGTCGATGCCGATCGTGTAGCTCACGTGACCCCCCGGACGCCCGGCGTCTCAGCCGCCCGCCTGGGGCGGGATCGCCTTGAGCTGCGCCTCGGCCTTGCCGAGCAGCTCGGCGAGGATCTCGCTCGCCGGCTCGAAGCTCTTCGCGAACTTGAAGTTCATGACGGCGCCCTTGAGATCGCCGGCCTGTTGCGCCTGGAGCCCCAGCCGCAGGAACCGCTTCGCCTGCGCGTTCTGCACCGCCTCCTCGGGGTTGCGCGGCCCCTTCTTCTCCCGCTCCGCCCCGTCGAGGCGCACCTGGCCCTGCACGAGGCCGGCGTCGTAGACCGCGCGCTTGCGCGGGTCGCTGAGGACCCGGTACCCCTCCGCGATGCGGGCGTAGATCGTCACCAGCCGCTCGCGCGCGGCGGGGTCGTCGAGGAGCGGGAAGCGGTCGGGGTGCAGCTCCGCCGCGCGGCGGTAGAAGGCGTCGCGCAGGGCGTCGGCCGCGGCGTCGCGCGCGACGTCGAGGAGCTGGTAGTAGTCGAAGAGGTCGAGGTCCACGTGGACCTCCTCGAGGAAGCGCTTGAGCGCGGCGATGCGGGCGGGCTCGGCCATGGCCTACACCGGGGCGGGCGCGGACCCGGCCGGGGCCCGCGCCGCCTCCTGCCGCGCGGCCTCGACCTCGTCCCCGCTCATCCCGCCGCGGACCGTGACCGTCGCCTGCTCGGCGCGGCCGGTGGCGAGGTCCTTCGCGCGGATGTGGAGGATGCCGTCGGTGTCGATCTGGAACGTGACCTCGATCTTGACGTCGCCGCGCCGCGCCTTGCGCAGCCCCGCGAGCTCGAGCTGGCCGAGCGGCACGTTCTCGGCGAAGCGGCGCGACTCGCCCTGGCAGATCTGGATGAGCACCCGCTCCTGGTCGTCGGCGCCGGTGGTGAAGATCCGCTTCTGCTCGATCGGGAGCTGCGCGTTGCGCTCGACGATGGTCTCGGCGAAGCCGCCGGCCACGGCCAGGCCGAGCGCCCGCGGCGTGACGTCGAGGAGCAGGGCGTAGTACTGCGACAGGTCGAGGTCCTGGGACAGCGCGGCCGCCTGCACGGCGGCGCCGTACGCGACGACCTCGTCGGGGTTGATGTTCGTGCGCGGCGCCTTGCCGAAGTACTCCTGCACGCGCCGGCGCACGAGCGGCACGCGGGTGGTGCCGCCGACGAGGATGACGTCGTCGATCTCGGTCGGCGCGAACCCGGCGAGCTGGAGCACCTCCTCGCACGCCCAGAAGGTGCGGTCGACGAGCGGCTTGATCGCCTCCTCGAGCTCGGCCCGCGCGATCGCGAACTTCACGTCGATCGGCTTGCCGCCCTCGCCGTGCACGATCTCCTTGATCTCGCCCGAGACCTCCTCCTCGTCGGAGAGGCGGCGCTTGATCTGCTCGGCCGCGAGCACCAGCCGCGGCCGCGCGACCTCGTCGGCCCGCAGGTCGTAGCGGTGCTCCTGCAGGAACCGATCGGCGATGACGTCGACCAACACGAGGTCGAGATCGTCGCCGCCGAGGAACGTGTCGCCGCCGGTGGCGAGGACCTCGAAGATCTTGTCCTTGATGCGCAGCACCGTGACGTCGAAGGTGCCGCCGCCGAAGTCGTAGATGGCCACCCGCCGGTCGAGGTTGCGGCCGACGCCGTACGCGAGCGCCGCCGCGGTCGGCTCGTTGAGGATGCGCCGCACCTTGAGGCCGGCGATCTCGCCCGCCGCCTTCGTCGCCGCGCGCTGCGCGTCGTCGAAGTTGGCCGGGACGGTGATCACCGCGTCGGTCACCGCCGCCCCGAGCGCCGCCTCGGCGCAGGCCTTGAGGTGGCCGAGGATGAGGGCGCTCGCCTGGGGGATGGTGTAGGGACGGCCGCGCGCCACGACCTGGGTCTGCTCGTTCGGCCCCTCGACGACGCGGTAGGGCAGCCGCGCGAGCGCGGTCTGCACCGGCGGCGAGCGGAAGGGCTGCCCGATGAGCCGCTTCACCGAGAAGAGCGTGTTGCGCGGGTCGACGATGCGGCGGCGCCGCGCCGGGTGGCTGACCAGGGTCGAGCCGTTCGGGTGGAACGACACCTCCGACGGATGGAGCCGGTGACCGTCGGGGTCGGTGAAGACCTCGATGCTCCCGCCGCGCATGGCCGCGACGACGGAGTTGGTGGTGCCGAGGTCGATGCCGACGACGGTCGAGGCGGGGGCGGGTGCGGCGGGGGTGTCAGCCATGAGGGGCTCGGGGTGCGGGACCGGGGGCCGCGGGGAGCGCGTGGGCCGCTGTCATCGATTAGGACGACGCCAAGGTGTACAGGCTCTCCGTGCCGGCCGGCACCTGCCGGCGCGCCTCGACGACGCTGCGCGCCAGCTCGCTGGTGGTGGACACGCCGGCGCGCTTCACGTCGAGGCCGACGATGACGAGGCGCAGCGCCGGTCCGGGCGGCAGCGCCGGGAGCAGGGCCTTGAAGCCCGCGAGGAGCGCGGTGCACAGCGGCTCGGCCTCGGCGACCGGCAGCGCGACGGCGAAGTCCTCACCGCCGACGTGGCTGACGAAGAGCTCGCCGGGCCGGTCCTGGCAGTGGTCCTGGACGAGCACGCCAATGCGCCCGAGCACCTCGTCGGCGCGGGTGAAGCCGACCGCCTCGAGGTACGCGTGCAGCCCGTCGACCGCGATCCAGAGCAGCGCGAAATCGTCGGCGCGCCGGAGCCGCGCGTCGACGTGGTCGGTCAGCGCCGTCGAGCCCGGCAGGTTCGTGACCGGGTTGCGCTCGCGCTCGCGGCGGCTGTGGCGGATGAGCGCGCGCACGCGGGCGAGGACCTCGCGCAGGTCGAAGGGCTTGGGCAGGTAGTCGTCGGCGCCGGCGTCGAGGCCGACGATGCGATCCTCGACCGCGGCGAGCGACGTCGTCATGAGGATCGGGATCCGCGACACCAGCACGTCCGCCTTCAGCCGGCGCGTCACCTCGATGCCGTCGAGCTTGGGCAGCATGACGTCGAGGACGAGCAGGTCGGGCAGATCGCGGCGGCACAGCGCCAGCGCCTCCTCGCCGTCGCGGGCGCGCAGGCACAGGAAGCCGGCGTCGCCCAGCGTCGCACCGAGCAGGTGGGCGATGTTGTCGTCGTCCTCGGCGATGACGATCTTCTTGAGCAGCATGGCCTGCCTCCCGATGATACGCGCTTCCCCGACCGGCCTGCAAGCGCGATGGTTGGCCGAGCACCTTGCTCTCGTGGCCGCCGGCGATCTACGATCCTCAGACGAGTGCGGTGGAGGAGCGACATGCGTGAGCGGGTGCGACCCGGGGCGGCGGTGCTCGCCCTGGCGGTGGTCCTTTCGGGGGGCGCCTGCTCCCGCACGAACCCGGCGTTCCTCGGATCGCAGGACGGCGGCCCGCCCGTGCTCGACGGCGCGACCGGCGGCGACGGCGGCGGCGGCGCCGACGACAGCGGCGCGCCGGTCGCCGACGCGGCCCCGGCGGACGGGCCCTGCGTCCCGGGCGCGGCGTGCCAGCCGCCGGGAGAGCCGTGCAGCGTGGGGACGCTCGCGTGCGAAGCCGCGGGGCCGGTCTGCGGCGCGCTCCAGAACACCCCGAACGGCGTCGGGTGCGGCGCCGGGAAGATCTGCAAGGACGGTAGCTGCACTCCGTGCCCGGCCGGGGACGCCTGCGCCATCCCCGGGGCCGACGAGTGCGTCGGGGGCACGATCACCTGCCTCGATCCCGCGCACCTCTACACGCCGTTCTGCGCCAACCCGCATCCGGCGCCGAACGGGACCCCCTGCGCCGCCGGCGTCTGCAACGGGGGCGTGTGCAAGACGAGCTGCTCGGCGGCCACCCCCGACTGCCTCAGCGGCGAGGTGTGCGATCTCGCCGGCTGCGGCGCGACGGTGCTCGGCGCCTGCGTCGCCCCGCCCGCCACCTGCCCGGACCTCTTCTCGCCGGTGTGTGGCTGCGACCGCAACACCTACAACAATGACTGCGAGCGCCTGCGCGCCGGTGTGGCGCTCGACCACCCGGGGCCCTGCACCACGGTCTTCGAGGCCGACTGCATGGACGGCATCGACAACGACGGCAACGGCCTGACCGACTGCGAGGATCCGGCGTGCGCCGGCTACGCCTGCGTCGACGCGCCGCCGGCCGGGTGGGAGGCGGTCCCGTGGGTCGACCCGAACGACCAGCTCGACTGCGACGGCCTGACGCCGTTCGAGCTGTACGACCCGGCCGACATCGTACCCGCCGATATCGGCTGCGGCTGCCAGTGCGGCACCCCCTCCGCCGGGTGCGTCGCGACCCTCGAGTGCTACCCGGCGCAGACGTGCGACGACCCCACCAGCCGCACGGCGACGGCCGTCGGCGCGTCCTGCCACGCGGTGCCGTCGCCGAGCGTGACGGGGGCGTGCCGCGCGACCGGCCTGGAGGCGAGGGGCGGCTGCGGGCCGATCCCCTCCACGTCGAAGCCGACGCCGTCGTACACCTGGGCGCCGACGGCCAGAGCCTGCGCCACCAACGTGTTCGGCTACTGCGCGGGCGGGGCCGGCACGCCCGCGCCGCGGTGCGTGCCGCGGCCGCCCGCGGGCGCGGTCGGCCCGTGCATCGCCGGGAGCGGCCAGACCCCCTGCCCGGCGCCCTACACCGTCGGCGCCACCTACGCGACCGGCCACGCGACCGACAACCGCACCTGCACCGGCTGCACCTGCGGCCCGCTGCAGGGCGGGGTGTGCCAGTGCGGGATCGCGAGCGGGAGTCAGTGCGGCATCGCGGTCGGCGCCAGCAACACCTGCGACCTGCTCGCGACGCTCTTCCTCCCGGTCAGCCCGGCCACGTGCGTCCCCTCCGTCACCGGCATCATCAGCGCCTACGCCAAGCTCGTCGGCGTCGAGCTCACCAGCACCGGCTCGTGCCAGCCGACCGCGCTCGGCAGCCCGACCGGCGAGATCGTCCCCGCGGGCGCGATCACCCTCTGCTGCGTGCCCTGACCCGCCCCCGCGAAGCTCCCAACCCGCGTGCGCCAGCCCGCGACATGGGCTAGCATGTCTGACCCATCGGCCCCCCGGCCGAGGAGGCGAGATGCCCACGACGGCCGTAACCCCCCGACAACACGTACTGTCCAACGGCCTCAGGGTCATCACCATCGAGCTGCCCCACCTCCATACGGTGTCCCTGGTGATGTACGCCAAGGTGGGTTCGCGGTACGAGACGCCGGCTTCGAACGGCCTGTCGCACTTCGTCGAGCACATGCTCTTTCGCGGGACGGAGCGCTACCCCGACTCCTACGCCCTGCACCTCGCCATCGAGGACTTCGGCGGGACGCTCTACGCCGAGACCGGCCGCGACTACTCGCTCTACCAGATCGCCGTGCACCCCGAGAGCGTGCCGAGCGCGCTCGAGGTCCTGGGCGAGATCTTCCACCGGCCCCGCTTCCCCGACGTCGACCTCGAGCGCAAGCTCGTCCTCGAGGAGATGCTCGAGGATCGCGACGAGGACGGGCGGGAGATCAACATCGACGACATCTCGCGCGCGGCGGTCTGGCCCGACCACCCGCTCGGCTTCAAGATCACCGGCCCCGCCGGCAACGTCGAGCGCTTCGCCGAGCGCGACGTGCGCCGGCACTTCCAGGAGTTCTACGGCGCGGCGAACATGATCCTGTGCATCTCGGGCGCCGCGAGCGAGGCAGAGGTCCTGCCGCTCGTGCAGCAGCACTTCGACGGGCTCCACCCGGGGCAGGCCGCGACGCCGCTGCCGCCGCCCGAGGACCAGCACGAGGCGCGCTTCGTCTACGTCGAGAACCAGGGCAGCCAGACGAGCGTGCAGGTGCTGCTGCGCGGCGTGGCCGAGCAGGACCCCGACTTCACGGCGCTCACGGCGCTCGGCCGCATCCTCGACGACGGCATGTCCACGCGGCTGCACTACCGGATCTGCGACCAGCTCGGGCTCGCCTACTACTGCGCCGCCAACCTCGAGCCGCTGCACGACACCGCCCTCTTCGAGGTGGACTCCACCTCGGCGCACGCCAAGGTGCCGGCGCTGCTGCGCGAGCAGCTCGCGCTGCTCACAGCGCTGCGCGACCGGCCGCCGACCGCGGCGGAGCTGAACAAGGCCAAGCGCCGCTACCGCTGGGACCTCGAGGGCACCTTCGACGACCCGGACTCGCTCGCCGGCTGGTTCGGCGGGACCGCCCTCTTCTACCAGCCCGAGGGCTACGCGGAGAAGGTGCGGCGCATGGAGGCGGTCACGGGCGAGGACATCATGCGCGTGGCGCGGCGGATCATCCAGCCGGCCCGCCTGACGGTGGCCGCGGTCGGGGTGCTCGACAAGGGGCTCGACCGCGAGGTCGAGGCCATCGTGCGGCAGTTCCGGTGAGCGGCCCCCTATCCCGCGGCCCCGTAGCCCCCTGACCGGGGACCCAGACTGGGGGACGGCACCACGCAGTGGGGTGCGGAGTCCCAGGCTGGCCGCCGTAAGCCCCCGGAAGCACCGGGCCCGAGCACGGCATGGCGCTTGCTGTGTGCGACGGCATGACCCGCGCACCCGCCCTCCTCGCCCTGGCCACCCTCACCCTCACCCTCACCCTCACCGCCTGCAACGCCGACGTCTCCGGCGGGCAGAGCGCCATCAAGCTGCAGGAGGGCGTCTCCGGCTGCCACGGCCACGCCGACTCCAGCGTGCCCGCGTCGGGCGACTACTACCTCACCAGCTTCGGCAACGCGCCGAGCGACGACGGGCAGATGTCGTGCGGCAGCTACACTCGCAGCGGCTCGTGGTACTACGCTGCCTCGCGCCAGCGCTACGGCTGCGGCTCGAAGATCAAGATCGAGGCGAACGGCAAGTGCGTCGTCGCCCAGACCGACGACTACGGCCCCGACGAGTGCGTCGAGCGCGCCGCGGGCAAGCCGATCATCGACGCCTCGCCGCTCGTCTCGAAGGTCCTCTTCGGCACGATGTCGGCGGGCTGGAGCGATCACTACCGCATCCACGTGACCGAGGTCGCGGACGCGACGCCGCTCGGCCCGTGCACCGGCACCACCGCGCCCACGGCGACGCCGCCGGCGAGCGCGACCTGCCACTCGGCCACGCTCGACCGCGACGTCGCCGAGGGCGTCTGCGTGCAGTCGGCGAGCGACGGCGCCTGGTACCACTGCCACGCCGGCGCCTGGGTCGCCGGAGCCAGCGGCTGCACCGCCCGCTACGCGTGGTGCCAGTCGGCCACCCTCGGCCGCGCCGTGCCGCCGCGGAGCTGCGTCCAGTCGCGCGCGTCCAGCCAGTGGTTCCAGTGCGGCCCCGACGGCTGGATCCAGCCCGTGAGCAACGGCGCCGGCCCCGAGGGCGACTGCAGCGCCGAGTACCCGCTCTGACGCCCGCGTCTCGGCCGGCCGCCGAGGCGGCGTCAGCGCCGCCGGTCGAGGGCGGCCAGGGCGCCGAGCAGGATCGTCACCTCGCGCGCGGTGGGGCGGCCGCGCCGCAGGAACGCGTCGATCTCGGCCATCACCGACGAATGCCCGCGCGCCGGGTAGCCGGCCCCCCGCAGCAGCTCGTGCCACCGCTCGAGGAGCCGGGTGACCTCGCGCGCCGGCGCCGCGGCGGGCCGGGCCGGGACCGCGCGCGCCGGCGTCCGGGCCAGCACCAGCGCCGCCGCCACCGCCTGCGCCAGGTTCAGCGTCGGAAACGCCGCCGCGGTCGGCACCGAGAGGCGGGCCTCGCAGCGCCCGAGCTCCGCGGTGGTCAGCCCGCCGCGCTCCGGCCCGAAGACGAGCGCCACGCGGCCGCGGGCGGCCTCCCGTCGCAGGGCCGGCCACGTCAGCGCCGGCGGGAGCCCGCGCGCCGCCCGCCCGCGCAGCGACGTGAGCGCCACGACCCGGTCGGCCTGGACCTCGAGCGCCGCCCAGTCCGGCACGACGGCCGCGCCCGCGAGGAGCTCCTCGGCGCCCGAGGCGAACGCGAGCGCGTCGGGGTGGGCGCGATCACAGCGGGGATCCAGCAGCGCGAGCTCGGCGCGGAAGTTCTTGGCGGCGCGCGCCACCGCCCCGAGGTTGCCGGGGCTGTGGGTGCGGACGAGGACGACGACGAGCGGCATCGGCGGCGCCGAGCATAGCACCGCGGGCGGCGTAGCGACCGCCGTCAGTCGCCGCGGTCCCGGGTCAAGGGTCGCACCGCAGTGAGCCGGAGTCTCGGGATCTCCCATCCAACCCGCGCAGCAGCTCCCGGAGGTCCCCCCATGCGCCGCCACCGCGCCCTCATGCTCACGCTCGCGCTCACCGTGTCCGCCTGCGGGTCGAGCTCCCCCGCGATGCCGGACGGCGGCGCCGCCGACGGCGCCGCGCCGGACGCCGACGCGCCCGGCGCCGGGCAGGCCGTCGTGATGACCCGCAACATCTACCTCGGGGCCGCGCTCGATCCGCTCGTGAACGCGGCCACGCTCGCGGACGTGCTGGCCGCGGTGCCCGCGGTGCTCGCGCAGATCACGGCGACGGACTTCCCGGCGCGCGCCCAGGCCCTCGCCGCCGAGATCGCCGCGCAGGCCCCGCACCTCGTCGGGCTGCAGGAGGTCGTCGTCTTCGCCCTCGACGGGCAGGAGGGTCCGCCGCCGTACCGGGACTACCTCGCCGACCTGCTCGCGGCGCTCGCCGACCAGGGCGCCCACTACACGGCCGTCGCGACGGTGCAGAACCTCTCGTTCGAGCTCCCGGTGCCGGGGGTGGGCGCCGTCAGCGTGCGGGACCGCGACGTCATCCTCGCCCGCGCCGACGTCACGGCGACGCCGGTCGCGATCGACCCGGGCCTGTGCACGCGCTCGCTCGACGGGTGCACGTACGCGACGGCGGCGGTGCTCAACGCGACGGCCCTCGGCGACGTCGCCATCCCGCGCGGGTTCGTCGTGGTGGACGCGACCATCGCCGGCTTCGGGCCGCTGCGCGTCGTCAGCACGCACCTCGAGATCCCGGACCTCCACCCCGCCGATCCCCTGAGCGCGAGCGTCCAGGCGGCGCAGGCGGCCGAGCTCATCGCGACGATCCCGCAGGTGCCGAACCCCGCCCACGCGCCCCTCGTGGTCCTCGGCGACATGAACTCCTCGCCGGCCGACGCGACGGTGACGGCCGGCGCGACGACGATCGTGCCGCCCTACGCGCAGCTCGTCGCCGTCTACCACGACACCTGGCCGCTCGCGGCCGGCGGCGCGCCCGGGTTCACCTGCTGCCAGCGCGAGGACCTGCTGAACCTCACGTCGATGCTCACCGCGCGCATCGACCTCGTCCTGACGGACTGGGTGCCCGCGGCGGTGACGGCGGCCCTCGTCGGCGATCAGCCGGCCGACCGGACCCCCACCGGCCTCTGGCCCTCCGACCACGCCGGGGTCGCGGTCACGCTCTCGCCCGCCGCGCGCTGAGCGCGGCGCGCCTCTCCGCGGCCGGCGCGGGGCCCCCTGAGAGCCTGGACGCGTGGCGACGCCGGGCATAGCATCGATCCGGTATGGGGGCAGCAGCGGTCGCCACGCCGTGGGTCGCGCTCGTCGGGCCAGAGATCGAGGAGAACCTGGGTCTGCGCTACCTCGCGGCCGCGCTCGAGGGCGGCGGCGTGCGGGCCGAGATCGTCGGCTACGCCGGCCCCGAGGCCTTCGGCGCCGTCCTCGACGCGCTCGCCGGCCCGCACCCGCCCGTGCTGGTCGCGCTGTCGCTCGCGTTCCAGTGGCGCGCGCCGGACTTCCTCGCGCTCGCGCTGGCGCTGCGCGAGCGGGGCTACCGTGGCCACATCACCGCGGGCGGACACTTCGGGACCTTCGCCTGGCCCGAGCTCCTGCGCGATTTCCCCGAGCTCGACTCCATCTGCCTGTACGAGGCCGAGACGACGGTCGTGGACCTGGCGCGCGCGCTGCGCGACGGCGGCCGCGTCGACGCCATCGACGGTCTCGCGCGGTGCGACGCGGCCGGCGCGCCGCGCCGCACGCCGCCCCGCCCGGTCGCGGACCTCGCGGCGCTGCCGTGGCCCGACCGGCGGGGCCCCTTCGCCGCGTGCCTCGGGCACCCCATCACGACCCTCATCGGCAGCCGCGGCTGCTACGCCCACTGCTCGTTCTGTTGCATCGCCGCGTGGCACGAGCAGGCGCGGGCGGGCCAGCGCTACCGGCTCCGGCCGGTGGACGACGTCGCGGCCGAGATGGCCGCGCTGCACCGCGAGCACGGCCTCGAGATCTTCGTCTTCCACGACGACAATTTCTTCCTCCCGGGCCACGCGCGCAGCCTCGCGCGGGTCCACGCGCTCGCCGACGCCCTCGCGGCGCGCGGCGTGGGGCGGATCGCCACCGTGGTCAAGGCGCGCCCGACCGACGTCACCGAGGCGGTGTTCCGCGCCATGCGCGACCGCCTCGGGCTCCGGCGGGTCTTCCTCGGCGTCGAGACCAGCGCCCCGCAGGGGCTGACCACGCTGCGCCGCTGGGTGCCGCCGGAGCAGAACCAGGCCGCGATGACCGTGCTGCGCGACCTCGGGCTCTACGTCTGCTTCAACATGCTCCTCTTCGATCCCGACACCACCACCGCGAGCCTCGCGACGAACCTCGCGTTCATGGAGGCCAACGGCGACATGCCGTTGAACTTCGGCCGCGTCGAGCTGTACGCCGGGACCCCGCTGCTCGCGCGCCTCCTCGAGGAGCAGCGGTGCAGCGGCGACTACCTCGGCTGGGACTACGCCATCGCCGACCCGACCGCCCAGCGCGTCTGGACGCTGGCCCTCGCCTGCTTCCACCGCCGCAACTTCGCCGGCGGCGCGCTCGCGAACCGGCTCATGGGCACGCGGTTCGACGTCGAGGTGTGCCGCTACTTCCATCCGGAGGCCTTCGAGGACGCCTTCCTCGACGAGGGCCGGGCGCTGAGCCGGACCCTGACCGCGGACTCGGTGAGCGGCCTGCGAGAGATCCTCGACTTCGTGCAGACGCACGGCCCCGACGCGCCGACGGCCGCGTTCGTCGCGGATCTGTCGGCGCGGCTGCGCGGGGTCGAGCGCGAGGTCCTCGGCCGCGCCGCGGCGCTCGAGGAGCAGGTGCAGCGCGCGGCCGGCCGCCGCTGCCGGCACTCACGCGCCGGGCCGTCGGTGCGGGTGCCGCGCACCAACGAGGTGACCCAGAGGACGGGGGAACCATGACCAAGAAGCCCGCCGAGCCGTCCCACGCGCCGGCCCCACCGGCCGCCGACCCGCGCAGCCGGGTGACCGGCTACATGCGCAAGCTCCTCGAGACCGCCGCGCTCACCGGCGCGGCGCTCGGGCTCGGCGTCGTCGAGTCGTGTGGGGCGGACGACCCGCTGCCGCCGCCGCTCGTCTGCCCCGGCGAGGACGCCGGCGTGAGCTCCGCCCAGTACGCGAGGGTCGAGCGGAGCGCGCACTGGGTCGCGGCCGACGGCGGGACACTGGTCGTCAGCGTGAGCCTCACGCTCACGTCGTGGCCGTACCATGGCGGTTTCGCCGGCGAGCCCTCTGCGACCAACGCCACGGTGAGCTGGGCGACGCCGGTGGGGGACGCGCTCGAGCTCATCGTCACCCCCGATCCCGGTGCCACGACCGTCGACGTCGCCGTGCCGCTCACGTGCCTCGACGCGGCCATCACGGACCGATTCCGCCTGGACGTCAGCAGTCCGACCGCAGGGGGCTCGGTGCCGATCACTCCCGCGCCGTAGCCGGCCCACCGCAGAGGACGGGGGAACCCATGACCAAGAAGCCCGCCGAGCCCGCCAACGCGCATTCCCCACCGGCGCCCGACCCGCGCACCCGGGTGACCGGCTACATGCGCAAGCTCCTTGAGACCGCCGCGCTCACGGGTGCCGCGCTCGGGCTCGGGGCGTGCGAAGCTGGCTCGACCGTCTGCGACCCGCTGCCCCCGCCGGTCGTCTGCCCCGGCGAGGACGCCGGCACGCCGGGCGCGCAGCCCGCGATCGCGGTGAGTGGACACTGGGTTCGTCCCGCCGGTACGCTGCTCGTGGAGGTTACCCTCAGCCTTCCGCCGTGGCTCTGGGCCGACGACTTCAGGGGTGAGCCGACCGCGACCAGTGCCGTGGTGAGCTCGGTCACGCAGTCGAGACACTCGCTCACGTTCACGCTGACCCCCGATCCCGGCGCGACCACCGTCGAGGTGAGGGTCCCGCTCACATGCAAGGGCGCTGCCGTCGTGGACCGGTTCAGTCTGGACGTGAGCGACCCGAGCGAAGGGGCGATCGTGCCGCTCACGCCCCTGTAGCCTCACGTCGCCAGCGTCAACCTTGAATATGGCGATAATGTCGCGCAGCCGTTGAGCGGTGCCGCCTCACCGACGGTTGCACCAAACGCACCCAGGTCCGTGGTTGCACAAAACAGGCGCGCCGGTCGCGCCGATCGTCCACCGCAGCCCCGGAGGATCGCTGCTCGCTCGCCCGCGCCGGGCGATGGGTGGCCAGATTCGCGAAAATCGCGCAGTCAGGACCCCATCGCGGTCGATGCCCTGGTGGAGTCGCGGAAAACACGAATCGCGTGAGGCATGTCCCCGCGGGCGGCGGCGCCGGCGGGCGCGATGGAGCGCCCGGGCCGATGCGACGCAGCGGGACCGCACCCGCTGTAGCCCCATTTGAGCCTTTCCGCCCCCTTCTGCTACGCTTCGGCCGCGATGCCGCCCGCTGCCGCTGCGCCCCTCGCCGAGCTCCGCGCCCTGCTGCGCGCCGCCCTGCCCCGGCCCGGGGTGGCCGCGGACCACGTCGCCCGCATCCGCGAGGGCCGCGGCGACACCATCGCCGCCGTCGTCTACTACGGCTCCCACCTGTGGACCGAGACGCGCAAGGCGTCGAGCGTGCCGGACTTCTACGTCATCGCCGACGACCTGCGCGCCTTCCACGGGGCGCGGTGGCGCGACGCGCTCATCAACGCGGTCATGCCGCCGAACGTCTACTACCCGCGCTACGCGCCGGTGACGCCCGGCCAGCCGCCGCTCACCTGCAAGCTCTCGACGATCTCGCTGGCGCAGCTCGCCGCCGAGACCGCCGTCGATGCGTCCGACGCGCACCACATCGGCCGCTTCTCGAAGCGGGTCGGCATCATCTGGCACCGCGACGAGGCCGCCGCGGCCGCCGTGGTCGAGGCCTCGGTGCAGGCGATGCGGGCGGTGACCCGGCACGCCCTCGTGCTCCTCGGCCCGCGCTTCACCCTCGAGGAGCTGGTGCTCGCGGCCCTCGGTCTGTCGTACCGCGGTGAGCGCCGCCTGACCGAGCCCGACAAGATCGCGAACCTGCTGCGCGCCGAGCGCGACTTCTACCTCCAGGCCTACGCGCTCGTCCTCGACGCGCACGCCGCCGAGGGCGGCGCCCTGACGCGCCACGGCGCCGGCGCCGACGCCACGTACCAGCAGCCGCCCGCCGACCCGCGCGCCGCGCGGCGCACCGCGGCCTTCCTCGACCGCAGCCGCCGGCGCGAGAAGCTGCGCTGGCCCAAGTACCTCGTGACCTTCGACAACTGGCTCGACTACCTGCTCGACAAGCTCGAGCGCCACAGCGGCATCCGCCTCGAGCTGACGGAGCGCCAGCGCCGCTATCCGCTCATCTTCGGGTGGCCGCTCTACTTCGAGCTGCGCAAGAAGGGCGTCATCAGGTAGCCTGCGGCTGCGGCCGCGGCCGCGCGCCCGACGACTCGAGGATGTTCGAGGCCAGCTCGGCCAGGGCCGAGCGCTCGCCCTTCGTCAGCGTCACGTGGCCGGAGATGGCCTGGCCCTTGAACCGCTCGACGACGGTGGTGAGGCCGTTGTTGGACGCGTCGATGTAGGGGTTGTCGATCTGGTAGGGGTCGCCGGTGAGGATGATCTTCGTGTTGTCGCCGACGCGGGTGATGATGGTCTTGATCTCGTGGGGCGTGAGGTTCTGCGCCTCGTCGATGATCATGTACTGGTTGGGGATGCTGCGGCCGCGGATGTAGGTGAGCGGCTCGATCTGGATGTAGCCGAGGTCCATCAGCTCCTTGTAGGAGCGGCCCTCTTTCTTGTCCGAGCGCGAGAAGCCGAGCAGCAGCTCGACGTTGTCGTAGATCGGCTGCATCCACGGGTTGAGCTTCTCCTCGACGCTGCCCGGGAGGTAGCCGATGTCGCGGCCGAGGGGGAAGACCGGGCGCGACACGAGCAGCTTCTGGAACGTGCCGTCCTCGACGGTCTTCTGCAGGCCGGCGGCGATGGCGAGGAGGGTCTTGCCCGTGCCCGCCTTGCCGACGAGCGTGACGAGCTTGATCTCGTCGTTGAGGAGCAGGTCGAGAGCGTAGTGCTGCTCCTTGTTGCGCGGCCGGATGCCGAAGACGCCCTCGCGCACCTTCTTGACCGGGGTGAGCTTGTCGCCGCTCGCGTCGACGCGGCCGAGGGCCGAGTGGTTCGCGTTCTCCTTGGCCTTGAGGAGCAGGTACTGGTTCGGGTAGTGGGGGTGGTCCTCGTCCTTCGCGAGCGGCAGGAAGTTCTGCTGGTAGAAGAGGTCGATGTCGGCGTCGGTGACGTCGATCTCGCCGGTGCCGCTGTAGAGCTCCTCGATGTCCACGCTCTCCGCGAGGTAGTCCTGGGTCGTCAGGCCCAGGGCGTCGGCGCGGATGCGCAGGTTCACGTCCTTCGTGACGAAGACCGTCGGCATGCCGCCGGCCTTGTCGCGCACGTCGAGGGCGACGGCGAGGATCCAGTTGTCGGCCACCTGGCTCGCGCGGAGCGGCTCGGGCAGCTCGCGCTTGGCGAAGTTGACGGCCACGCGGCCGCCGCCGGGGAGCCGCACCCCGTGGGAGAGCGGGCCCTGCTCGCGCAGGTTGTCGAGCAGGCGGGCGATGGTGCGCGCGTTGCGGCCGCGCTCCGTCAGCTCCTTCTTGAAGGTGTCCACCTCCTCGATGACGGTGATCGGGATGTAGACGTTGTTCTCCTCGAACTTGAAGATGGCCTGGGGGTCGTGCAGGAGGACGTTCGTGTCGAGGACGAAGTTCTTGAGCATGGCCCCCCGAGCGTATGCGAGGGCCGGAGCGGGCGCAATGTTAGTCGGTGGGCGGAGGCGGGCCGCTCACTCGATCGCGGCCAGGTCGGCGCGGCCGGAGCGGGAGAAGACCGCCGGTCGGCCGAGCGGCGCGGCGATGGTCGCCTCCGCGGGCCCGTCGAACGTCTCCGCCGGGTCCCAGACGCTGATCCAGCGGCCCGCGGGGAAGTACACGACGCGGCTCACGGCGCCCGGCTGCGTCACCGGCGCGACGAGCAGGTCGTCGCCGATGAGGAACTGGTCGGCGGTGGTGACCGCGCGGTCGTCGTCGGGGACCATGAGCCCGAGGGCCCGCACGATGGGCATGCCGCTCTGCTGGTGCTCCAGGGAGAGCTGCATGAAGGTGTCGGTGAGCGCGGCGTGCACGCGCGTCCAGCGGGCGAAGGCGGCGAGGGTCTCGGCGTCCGAGCTCCAGGTCCAGTTGAGGCCGGTCGCCAGCCCCTCGTGCGTGCGGAAGATCGGCGTGAAGGCCGCGAGCTCCAGCCACCGCAGGTACAGCTCCTTGGTGCTGGGCGCGATGCTGGGGCTCGAGAAGTAGCCGGCGACGTCGTGGGTGACGAAGCCGATGCCGGCGAGGCCGAGAGAGATCAGCGCCGGCACCACCGTCGGCAGGCCGTCGTAGGCCGACCAGTCCGTGGTCTGGTCGCCGGCCCACACGACCTGCGCCACGTGGCCCTCGCCGAGCCAACCCGAGCGGGTGAAGACCACCTTGTCGTCGTCGAGCAGATCCTTCCACGTGCCGTGCCAGCGCGACGGATAGCGGTTGTGCTCGAACCGCGCGTCGCCGCTGCTGAGCACCGCGTCGTACGGCAGCCCCTCGCCGAAGTCCCCCATCCAGCCGTCCTGGCCCATGGCGAGCGCCGCGCGGGCGAAGTCCTGGAACCAGCCGACGGCGGCGGGGTTCGTGAGATCGACCAGCGAGCCGGTGAACGTGCTGATGACCAGCTCGTACGGCGCCCCGGTGGGATCGCGCGGGAGGTAGCCCTGGGCGACCGCGTCGGTCCACTGGTCGTACGTGGGCAGCACGAACGGATTGAAGTAGCCGAGGAACCGGATCCCGCCGGCGTGCAGCTCCGCGATCAATCCGGGCAGGTCGGGGTACAGCGTCGGGTCCGCGGTCCAGTGATACTTGATGTCCGTGAGCCCGCCGCCGAGGTCGGTGCGGCCGATCCAGTCCTGCACCCAGACGGCGCTCACGGCCGCCTGCGCGTCCCGGGCCGTCTGGACCGCCGCGCGCACGCGCTCCGGGCCGCCCTGCACGCCCAGCCACGCGCCCGCGACCGCCCAGCGCGGCGCCGGCCGCGAGCGCCCCTGCCGCACCGTGAACGCGCGCAGCACGTCGCCGACGGTGGGCCCGGTGTAGAGGTGGAGGCTCACGGCGCTCGGCTCGTCGGCGGTGAGCGCGTACTCCGCCGCGTCGCTCTGGCACAGATCGACCTGCACGCGCGCGTCGGTGTCCACGCAGAGGCCGAAACCCTGCCCCGGATCGAGGAAGAACGGCACCGGGAAGTAGGTGGTCCACGGGTCGCCGTTCAGCAGGCCGGCGCGGGCCGGATCGCGGCCGATGCCCTGCTCGGAGGACCAGAGCGTGAACGCCTCGCCGCGGTGGTCGATGGTCTCGTACTGCTCGCCGAACCCGAGGAAGCGATCGCGGGGCCGGCACTGCAGGTGGAGCTTGATCGAGGTCGCCGGGCCGTGGGGGCCCGCGGCGCTGGCGGCGATGGCGACCTCGTCGGCGAGGCGGGTGAAGCGCAGCGTCGCCGTCGCGCTCTGGCCCGCCAGTGACAGCACCAGGTCCTGCCCCTCGAGCCGCGCGTCGGTGCGGCGGTCGGGCCGCGCGGTCGTGAGGTTCGCCTCGTCGAACGTGAAGGTGCTCCAGAGCTCCTGGACGTGGACCTCCGCCCAGCGCAGCTCGACCGGCGCCGGGCCGCCCTGCAGCAGCGTGCGGCCGCCGACCACGAGGTCGAAGGAGCCGTCGTCGCGGGTGCGCAGCGTGGTGTCGCCCTGCGAGATCTCGACGGGCCCGCGCGGCCCCGCGTCCTCGCAGGCGCACAGGACGAGCGGCAGGACGGCGAAGCACACGGGCCAGCGCATGGCGGCGAGCGTACCGCATGTGCGCGGGCGCAACTACTCGGCATATGGGGGTGGGGCCGGATCAACACGGAGACGCGGAGACACGGAGGAGCACGGAGCAGGATTCTGGTTGGGAAGTGCTGATCGCCACGCGCCGGTGCGCGTTCGCCCGCCGACGACGGCGCCAACGCGACCGGACCCTCATGAACTCCGTGGGTCTCCGTGCCTCCGTGCCTCCGTGTTGCATTTCGGCGCGGCCGCCGACCGCGCGGAACCGCGCGGCTACTTCCCGTCGCGCGGCAGCTCGGCGTAGAGGACGACGCGGTTGCGGCCGCTGCGCTTGGCGGCGTAGAGCGCCTGGTCGGCGTGGTCGATGAGCGCCTGCTTGTCGCGGCCGTCCGCGGGGAAGGTCGCGACGCCCAGCGAGAGCGTGGCCTTGAAGGGGCCCTTCTCCGTTTGGAACTGCTGCGACTCCATGTCGGCCCGGATGCGCTCGGCCAGCTGGCGCGCGCCCTCGCCGTCGCTCTCCTCGAGGACGAGGCAGAACTCCTCGCCGCCGTAGCGGGCGACGAGGTCGATCTTGCGCACGTTGGCGCCGAGCACCGCGGCGACCCGCTTGATCACCTGGTCGCCCACGGGGTGGCCGTAGGTGTCGTTGACGTTCTTGAACTTGTCGATGTCGGTGAGGATGACCGACACCTTCTTGCCGAGGCGGGCGCAGCGCTCGACGATCTGGGCGGCGCGCTCCTGGAACGAGCGGTGGTTCGTGAGGCCGGTGAGGCCGTCGGTGGTCGCCATCTGCTCCATGCGGCGGTACATCTTCGCGTTCTCGATGGCGACGGCCACCTGGTTGCCGATGACGCCCAGCATCTCGCGGGCGTCGTTCGAGAAGGCGCGCCGGCGGCGGTGCGCCAGCATGAAGGTGCCGATGGCCTCGTCGGCGCAGATGAGCGGCAGCACCAGCAGCGACTCCATGCCGCGCAGCTTCACGCGCTTGGTGTAGACCGGCGACTCCTTGTCGCGGTACTCGCCCTGGGCCGGCAGGTAGTGCTTGTTCTTGATGACCATCGCCGCGAGGCCGGCGTTGTCGCCGAAGCTGAGCTGCTCGTCGAGGCCGCGCACCTGGCCCTCGACCTTCGCGACGGCGTGGCGCTTGCGCTCCTTGTCGTAGAGCGTGATGGCCGCGACCTCGAAGTCCGTGATCTCGCGGGCCGCCTTGAACGCGACGTCGAGCACCTGGTCCATCGTGAGCGCCCGGTTGAGCATCTCGCTCGCGCGGTAGAAGCGCTCGTGCTCCCACTTCGACTTCTCCATCGCGGTGAAGATCCGCTCGCTGTTGATCTGGCGCAGGATCTGCCGCGTGGCGCCGACGAGCGCCTGCTCGTCCGTGTCGCTGAAGGCGAGCTCCTCACGGCGGTCGGCGCACAGCACGCCGCGCAGGTGACCGTCCTCGAGGATCGGCACGCCGAGGAAGGCCCCGACCTGCTCCGGGCCGAGGTAGTACGGCAGGTGGCCGTGCTTGGGGCGCTGCAGGTTGAGCACCACCCGGTCGCGCAGGATGGCGCCGAGCGCGCCCTGGTCCGGGCGCAGCCACTTCTCGGTGACCATGTCCGAGTCGGTCACGAGCTCGCCGATCTTCAGCCGCTCGCCGGTGTCGTCGAGCAGGAGGACGATGCAGGTCTGCAGGTTCAGGGTCTTCTTCAGCATCTCGAGCAGGAAGTAGAGGCCCTGGTGGATGTTCTCGACGGCGCCCTGGTAGAGCTTCTCCTCCTCCTCGGCGCGGGTGCGGGTGCGGCTCTCGGGCGAGAGCGCCGACGAGATGACCCGGAAGTCCCGGGCCTCCTCGCGCATGCGGATGATCTCGCTGACGATGCGCGCCTCGTGGGCGCGGCGCTGGCGGAACACCTCGGCGTGCAGGAAGACGAGGTTGACGACGGCGAAGAAGCCGATGAAGGCGCCGTGCGCGGCGGCGAGCGCGCGGTCCTCGGCCCCGCGCGGCGAGGCGAAGAAGAGGGTCGCCTCGAGCGTGAGCGTGGCGGCGACCAGGCCGGCGCCCACCGGCAGCGTGTGGAACGAGACGAGGAAGGCGACGAGGGCGTACACCAGCGGGTGCAGCGGGGAGCGCGCGCCACCGGTGAGCTGGAGCGTCGCGAAGAGCGACACGAGCAGGATGAGCCCGAGCTCGACGTCGGCGAGGACGGGGTGACTGCCCTCGCGCACGGGGACCGGCTTGAGGCGGCGGGCGAGCTTGCCGAGCAGCAGCCCGCTCAGCGCGGCCACGGCCACGATGGAGGGCACGGTCGCCCCGGGCATCCGCAGGTCGGCGAAGAAGCGGCGGGCGAGCAGCAGCGCGAAGAGCGCGGCCGCCCACAGCCCGTACGTCAGGCCGAGGAACCGCCGCATGTGGTAGAGCGCGCGCGCCAGCACGGCGGCTACCTCGGCTCCTCGAGCTGGAAGACGATCTCGCCCTTCTTGACGAGCCCCAGCTCCTCGCGGGCGACGCGCTCGATGGCGCCCAGGTCGTAGCGCAGGCCGTGCACCTCGGCGCGCAGGCGCTCGTTGTCGGCCGCGGCCTGCTGGTTCTTCGCCTTCAGCTCGGCGTGCTCGCGGCGGAGCTGCTTGAGGCGGCCGATGCCCGCGCCCCCGTACACCTGGTACGGCAGCCACCCCAGGCAGAACGCGAGGGCCGCCGCGGTCAGGACGCGCAGCAGCCAGCGGACCAGGGGAAAGTGGAGGGAGGAGCGCACCGGGGGCATCGCCTCGCTGCCCATTCTATGAGCGGCCCGCGGGGTGTCCAAAAAACTGGCCGACCAGGACCCGCAAGCCACGGAGACGCAAGGGAACCCGGGTCCGCGGGAGGCGCGGCCGCGTGGTACAATGCCGTGGTTGACCGCCCCGCGACGACCAGCGGCGACGAGCGCGCCCGCCTGCCCGGACCGACTCGGCAAGTACGAGATCGTGCGCCAGATCGCGACCGGCGGGATGGCGGAGATCTTCCTCGCGCGCGCGACCGGGATCGAGGGGTTCGAGAAGCTCGTCGTCATCAAGCGGATCCTGCCGCACCTCGCCGAGCAGCCCGAGATCGTGCGCATGTTCCTCGACGAGGTGCGCATCGCGGCCACGCTGCACCACACCAACGTGGTGCAGGTCTTCGACGTCGGGTCCGTCGACGGCGACTACTTCTTCGCCATGGAGTACCTGCACGGCGAGGACGTGAGCGGCCTCATGCGCGCGCTCGCGGCGGCCGCGCGGCCGCTGCCGCTCGAGCACGCGCTGACCATCATCATGAACGCGTGCGCGGGGTTGCACTACGCGCACGAGAAGCGCGGCTTCGACGGCCGGCCCCTGGGGATCGTGCACCGCGACGTCTCCCCGCAGAACGTCTTCGTCACCTACGACGGCGGGGTGAAGGTGGTCGACTTCGGCATCGCCAAGGCGGCGACGCGCCAGGCGGCGACGCAGTACGGCACGCTCAAGGGGAAGATCCGCTACATGTCCCCCGAGCAGGCCCGCTCCGAGCCGCTCGACCGGCGCGCCGACGTCTTCGCGGTGGGCATCCTGCTGTGGGAGCTGACGACGGGCCAGCGCCTGTTCCACGCCAAGTCCGAGTTCGAGATCCTGAAGATGATCGTCGAGCAGGACGCGCCGCCGCCGTCGCGGGCGGTGCCGGGCTACCCGCCGGAGCTGGACGCCATCGTCGCGCGCTCCCTGCGGCGCCGGCCCGAGGAGCGCTACCAGACGGCCGAGGAGCTGCAGGCCGACCTCGACGACTTCGTGCGCGAGCAGCGGCTGCCCGCCTCGACGCTCACGCTCAGCCGCTTCATGGCCGAGCTCTTCGAGCCGCAGCTCGAGGCCTGGCAGGCGGCGCAGAGCCACGGCCAGGAGCTCGCGCTGGAGGCCGCGAACGCCATCGAGCGGCGGCGGGTGCGGCGGCCGAGCTGGCTCGACGAGAGCGAGCCCGAGAAGTCGGCCCCGCGCCGGCGCCCCCGCACCGATCCGTCGGCCGTCCGGCCCGCGCCGCCCCGGATCCTCGACGACGGTGTGGTGCCCGAGGCGGTCGCCCCCGCCGACACGGCGCGCGCCGAGGTCCCGCCGCGCACGACGCGCACCGGCGCCGGCACGCCCGGCGCGCTCCACGTGCGCGACTGGGATCCGACGGTGCCGCGCGAGACCGACGACGCCGCGCGGGGGGGGCTCGCGGGGAGCCCCGAGCCCGACGCCGGGCCGCCGCCGACCGCCGAGCCCCGCTCCACCCGGGTCGCGCTGGTCGCGGTGTCGCTCGCGATCGCGTGCGCCGCGGCGGGCGCCGCGTGGTGGGTGCTGCGGGACGTGCGGCCCGCGCCGCGCGCGCCGGCCGCCCCGGTGCTGC